>NZ_VWNA01000002.1:0-300000 GCF_009600605.1 Segnochrobactrum spirostomi
ATGAGCACGGGTCCCCTCGCGTGGCGCGCCGCCACGCTGTCGGGTGTCGCGGCCCCGACCCGCCGCACCGGCGCGGGCCGTCGCTTCGCCGCTCTCCCCGCCGCCTTGAGACGGCTGCCGTGGACGGGATATGTCGCGCTCGCCGGTCTCGCGCTCTACACGGCGCTCGCGCTCGCCGCGCCGCTGATCGCGCGCTATTCGCCGACCGACGTGTTCGTCGGCGGGCCTTTCGACCCGCCGTCCGCGGACTTCTGGCTCGGCACCGACGCGCTCGGCCGCGACGTGGCGAGCCGCGTCCTGTTCGGCGGCCGCACCGTCCTCGTCAGCGCCTGCTCGGCCGCGGCGCTCTCGGCTCTGCTCGGCGGCGCCTTGGGCCTCCTGCTCGGGATCAAGGGCGGGCTCGTCGACGAGATCGCGATGCGCGCCCTCGAGATCGTCATGAGCATCCCGCCCATCATCTTCGCGCTCCTGATCGTCGGGATCTTCGGGTCGAGCCTGTGGCTCGTGGTGGCGACGGTCGGTCTTCTCTTCGTGCCGAACGTCACCCGTGTCACCCGGGCCGCGACGCTCGCCCTCGTCGCCGAAGACTTCGTCGCCGCCGCGCGAGCGCGGGGCGAAGGCACGCTCTCGATCGCCTTCCACGAGTTGATGCCGAACATCGCCGGCACGATCCTGGTCGAATTCTCGATCCGCTCCGGCTTCGCGGTCCTGTTCATCGGCGGTCTCGGCTTTCTCGGCTTCGGCGCGGCACCGCCCTCGCCGGATTGGGGCCTGATGATCAACGAGAGCCGGGGTTCGCTCGATTCCGCAATCTGGCCCGTGGCGGCGCCGGCGATCGGGATCGCCGTTCTCGTCGTCTGCGTGAACCTCTTCACCGATGCGCTGCTTCGGGTGATCGGCCCCGATGCGCGACGGGGAACCGGAGCATGAGGGTGGAGGCGCGGGACGTGCGGGACGCCGTCGCTGCCATCGACGGCCTCGACGTCGATTATGGGCGGCCGGGCGCCTGGCGGCCGGTGCTGCGGTCGGTCGATCTCACGATCGCGCCGGGGGAGCGGGTCGCTCTGATCGGAGAATCCGGCAGCGGCAAATCCACCCTCGCCTCGCTGCTGCTCGGCGAACGCCGCGAGGACCGCCGGCTTGCCGCGGGGCGCGTGACCGTGCTCGGCCACGACGTCTTTGCGCTCGACCGGCGCAGCTTGCAGCGCCTGCGCGGCCGCCGCGTCGCCCTGGTGCCGCAGAATGGCGGCGCCTCGCTGACGCCGACGCGCCGGATCGCGGCCCATTTCTCCGAGACCCTGCGGACCCATCGCCCCGACCTCGACCGCCGGGCGCGCCGGGCGCGGACGATCGAACTGCTCGGCGAGGTCGGCCTTCCGGCACCGGAGGCGGCGCCGCGGCTCTATCCGCATCAATTCAGCGGGGGACAGCAGCAGCGGATCGCGCTGGCCTTGGCGATGTCCGGCGACCCCGACCTGCTCGTCCTCGACGAACCGACGACGGGCCAGGACGCCGTCACCCGGCGTGCGCTTCTGTCGCTGCTGCGGGCGCTGTCGGCGCGGCGGGGCACGACGATGCTGTTCGTCTCCCACGATCTGACCGCGGTGGCGCAGCTCTGCGACCGGATCGTCGTGCTCTATGCGGGCGAGATCGTCGAGGATGGTCCGGCCGAGATCGTTCTCTCCGATCCGAGACATCCTTACACGAAGGCCCTGCTCGCCTCGGCGCCGACGCTCGACGGCCCCCCCGATCCCACGGCGATCCTCGACGGCAGTTCGGGGCCGGACCGCGCCGCGGCCGGTTGCAGCTTCGCGCCGCGATGCCGTCATGCCGCGCCGGCCTGCCGGGAGCACAGGCCGACCGTCGAGACGGTCGGGCCGCGCCATCGCGTCGCCTGCGCTCTTCATGAGGTGATCGCGGTGGCGTTGCCGCCGGCCTCGAGCGGGAAGTCGAGGGCGACGGCATGACGACGTCGGTGATATCCGCGGGGTCCGGCGTGGCGGGTTCGGCTCCGCTCCTCGCGCTCGACGATCTCTGGTTCAGGCACCGGCGCGGCACGGCGCCGTGGGCTCTGTCCGGCGTCGGCCTCTCGCTCGACCGCGGTGAGACCCTCGCGCTGGTCGGGGAGAGCGGGAGCGGCAAGTCGACCCTCGCCCGCCTCGTCGCCGGGTTGATCGTCCCCGAGCGCGGGCGCATCCGGTTCGAGGGGCGCGACATCGCGGGTTCGGCGGCACGCAGGTCGGCTTCGGCACGACGCCAGATCCAGATCGTCTTCCAGAACCCGGACGCCTCGCTCAATCCGCGGCACCGGATCGCCACGATCCTCGCCCGTCCGCTGCGCCGCTTCTTCGGGCTCAGGGGCGAATTGCTGCGGGTCCGCATTGAGGCCCTGCTGGCGGACGTTCAGCTTCCGCGAGATTATGCCGAGCGCTTTCCGTCCGAACTGAGCGGCGGCGAGCGCCAGCGGGTCGCAATCGCCAGGGCGCTCGCCGCCGAGCCCTCCATCCTCCTCTGCGACGAGATCACGTCGGCGCTCGACGTCTCGGTGCAGGCCTCGATCCTCGACCTGCTCAAAGGCATTCAGGCCGGCACGGGGCTGTCGATCCTGTTCATCACCCACGATCTCGCCGTGACGCGTTGGTTCGCCGACCGCGTCGCCGTTCTCTACCGCGGTGCGCTCTGCGAGAGCGGCCCCGTCGACGAGATCTTCTCCCCGCCCCATCACCCCTACACGGCCGTCCTGATCGACGCCGTCCGCGGTGCGCCGGAGCCGACCGCCGACGGTCGGCCCGCGCCGGCCCCGCGTCTGTCCCGGAGTGCCTGATGACCACGTCGCGCAGGATGAAGCTCGGAGCGTCCTTCTATCCGTCCGGCTATCATGTCGCCGGCTGGCGCTATCCCGGTGCCGTTCCCGACGGCGGTATCAACCTCGCCCACCACATCGAGGTCGCCCAGGGTGCGGAAAAGGCGGGGTTCGATTTCTTCTTCCTGGCCGATATCAACGGCATCTGGGACCCGGATATCGACGCGGTCTCCTACACCACGTGGAGCGCCAAGTTCGAGCCGCTCACGGTGTTGTCCGCGCTCGCGATGGTGACCTCGCGCATCGGTCTCGTGGCGACCGCGAGCACGACCTACAACGATCCGTTCAATCTCGCCCGCCGCTTCGCGTCGCTCGACCACATCAGCGGCGGGCGGGCCGCGTGGAACCTCGTGACCTCCGCGACCGCCTCGGAGGCTGCCAACTTCAGCCGCGACAGCCACCCCGATCATGGCGATCGCTATGCTCGCGCCCGGGAATTCGTCGAGGTTGTCACCGGGCTCTGGGACGGCTGGGAGGACGACGCCTACGGCTTCGACCGCGCGAACGGGCGGTGCTTCGACCCCGCGAAGGTGCACCGGCTCGACCATCGCGGCCCGTTCTTTCAGGTCGCCGGTCCGCTCAACCTGCCCCGGCCGGTGCAGGGCCATCCGGTGATGGTGCAGGCCGGCCTCTCCGAGGCGGGCCGAGACCTCGCGGCGGCGACCGGCGAGGTACTGTTCACCGCCCAGCCGACGCTCGACGGGGCGAAGGCGTTCTACCGCGACGTGAAGGCGCGCGTGGTGCGATACGGCCGCGATCCGGCGCATCTCAGCATCATGCCGGGGGCGGTGACGGTGATCGGCCAGACCAAATCGGAGGCCGAGGACCAGATCGCCGCCCTCAACGGGCTGCTCGAGCCGAAGCCCGGCCTCGCCTTCATGTCTGGGCTGATCGGCGACACCGACCTGTCGCGCTTTCCCCTGGACGAGCCCTTGCCGCCGCTGCCGAAGACCGAAGGCCCGAAGGGCCGCCAGCAACTCGTGGTCGAGCGTGCCCGGCGCGACGGCGCCACGCTGCGGGAGCTCTACCAGTCGATCGCCCTGACCAGCAGCCACCGCCTCGTCTACGGCTCGCCGGTCGAGGTCGCCGACCAACTCGAGGACTGGTTCGTCGCGGGAGGCTGCGACGGCTACAACATCGCGCCGGCCCACGCGCCGCAGGGTTTTACGGATTTCTTCTCGGCGGTCGTTCCGGAATTGCAGCGCCGGGGCCTCGTCAGAACGCGCTATGAAGGGTCAACCTTGCGCGAAAATCTCGGTCTGCCCCGCCCGGCCACGCGCTATGCCGCTGCGACTGAAGCGGAACAGACCGCCCCCGACCCGGAGACGATCGCGTCATGACGGATCTCACCCCTTCGATCGTTCGCTTTCTCGCCACGTTGCGCCGCCGCATCGAAGCGGAACCGGGGCACGGACCGGATTTCCTGCGGGAGCGGGACGCTCTGCTGTCGGTTTGGCCGTCGGACGATGCGCGGCGCGGGACGCCGGCGACGCCCGTGCGCCTGCCGGCCTGCGCGCACTTTCCAGGCGCCCTTGCGGCGGCCCTGGACGGGCCGGAACGCGAGATCGCTGCGGCGCTCGCGGCGATCGAGCCCGCCCTCGCCTGGGTCTACGGCTACCCGGCCGATCCGCGACGGCCGGGTCTCGCGGACGCCATCGCCTTCAGCGACATCGTCGGCGGGCGCGGGCTGCTGCGTGCGGGCGCGATCGGGATCGGCCTGACGCTGATCGCACCGGAAACGGCCTATCCGAGCCTCGCCCACCCGGCGGTCGAGTTCTACCTCGTGCTGTCGGGCACCGCCTTGTGGACCGCGGGCGCCGCCCCCGAAGCGCCCCGCCCGCCCGGAAGCCTCATTCTCCACCCCGAGAGCCTTCCGCACGCGATGACGACGGGCTCGGAGCCGCTCCTCGCGGTCTTCACCTGGCACGGCGATATCGCCTCCCCTTCGGTTTATCTGGACTGATCGCGTTCCCGCCTCGGGGACCCGCTCGGCGGTCTTCGGCGCGGCATGACGACGGCCGAAAGGCCGGCCCGGAGCGCCTTTGAGTAGGCTTTTCGACGGGGCCGGCGAAGCTTGGAATAAGATATCTATTTTATAAATAGACAATACGCTTAAATCGCGCATCGACGATCCGTCGCGCTGGGGTTGCGCCGACCCGTCCGTCGTCTCTGTACAAAAGAATCCCTCGGAGGTTGCGCTCATGAACGTCACGGTCCCGGTGCCCGAGCCGGTCGTCGCCCCCGTCGCCTACGTTCCCGAGCCGCCGCGCGAGCCCGCCCACATCATCGCGAGCGACGCCGAGGCGATCGGCATCGCGACCACGCTCGCCCAGCTCTTCGCCGAGCGCGCCGGCGAGCGTGATCGCGACCGCAGGCTGCCGGTCGGCGAACTCGACATCTTCTCGCGGAGCGGGCTTTGGGGCATCACAGTGCCGCGGCCCTACGGCGGCGCCGGGGTGTCGCAGGCGACCGTCGCCCAGGTTCTGGAGATTCTCGCCGCCGGCGATTCCTCGATCGCCCAGATCCCGCAGAACCATTTCGAGATCATCGATCTCATTCGCCTGACCGGCTCGGAGGCGCAGAAGCGGGAGCTGTTCGGCCTCGTTCTCGAAGGCTACCGCCTCGGCAACGCCTTTTCCGAATATAAGGGCCGCCATGTCGAGGACTTCCAGACGCGGATCGAGAAGCGCGGCGACGATTATGTCGTGACCGGCGAGAAGTTCTATTCGACGGGCGCCCTGTTCGCCCACCTGGTGCCGATCGTCGCCCTTGATGCGGATGGCCGGGCCTGGGTCGCCATCGCGGATCGCGGCGCCACCGGCCTCGAAATCGTCGACGATTGGTCCGGCTTCGGCCAGCGCACCACGGCGAGCGGCACGGTGCGGCTCCACGAGGTGGTCGTGCCGGCGGCTCGCGTGCTGCCCGCCTACATCGCCTACGAGGCGCCGAGCGCGTCGGGGCCGCAGAGCCAGATCGCCCACGCGGCGATCGATGCCGGGATCGCCAAAGGCGCGATCGAGCGGACCATCCGCTTCGTGCGCGAGCAGGCCCGGCCGTGGATCGACGCCAAGCAGGAGCGGGCCGCCGACGATCCCTACACCATCGCTGCCGTGGGCGAGCTCGAGATCCGGCTCCACGCGGCGGAAGCGCTGTTGGAGCGAGCCGGCCGCATCACCGACGCGGCGATCGCCGATCCGACGCCGGCGCGGATCGCGACCGCCAAGGTCGCCGTCGCCGAAGCCAAGGTGCTGACGACGGAGGTTGCGCTCCTCGCCACCAACAAGCTGTTCGAACTCGCCGGCACCCGGTCGGTGCTCGCGGCGAACCAGCTCGACAGGCTGTGGCGCGATGCCCGTACCCACACACTGCACGATCCGGTGCGCTGGAAATATCATGCCGTCGGGAACTATTACTTGAACGACGCCGCCCCCCGCTGCACTCCTGGATCTGACGTCCGATGGCGATCCGGCGGCTGGAACGGTGGGGACCGGCCCGTCTTTTCCGCGAGGCATCATCGTGACCACTGCATTCACCCCCGTCTCGTCGCTGCTGGGAGGCGCCCTGATCGGGCTGTCGGCCGCAATCCTCATCGTCTTTAACGGCCGCATCGCCGGCATCAGCGGCATCGTCAGCCGGCTTCTGCCGCCCTATCGAGGCGACGACGTCGCGGGCAAGGCGCTCTTCACAATCGGGCTCGTCGCGGCGCCGCTTCTGGTCGAAGCCGCGGGCTTCCGCGTCGTCCAGACGGTTTCGGGGTCCTTCGGGCTGCTCGCCGTCGCGGGGCTCCTCGTCGGGATCGGCACGGTCGTCGGCAACGGCTGCACCAGCGGTCACGGCGTGTGCGGTCTCGCCCGCCTGTCACCCCGCTCGCTCGTCGCCACGCTCGTCTTCATGGCGGCCGCGGCGGCGACCGTGTTCGTCACCCGTCACGTCGTCGGGGGCTGAGATCATGACCCGCCTCGGCCTCGACCGTCTCGTCCAGGGCATCGCCGGTCTCGTGTTTGGGCTCGGGCTCGTCGTCTCGGGCATGATCGACCCGGCGAAGGTGCTGAACTTCCTCGATTTCGCTGGCACGTGGGACCCGAGCCTCGCCTTCGTCATGGCGGGCGCGGTCGCAATCGCCTTTGTCGGCTTCCGCGTCGCCGGCGGGCGCGCCCGTCCAATCCTCGCCGAGCGCTTCCATTGGCCGGTCAGCCGGGCGGTTGATCCGCGCGTGATCGTCGGGCCGGCGGTGTTCGGGATCGGCTGGGGTCTCTCCGGCTTCTGCCCCGGTCCGGCCGTCGCGGCTTTGGGCCTGCTGGCGCCCGGGACCTTCGTCTTCGTCGGCGCCATGCTGATCGGCATGGCGATCGCCCGTGCCCTCACCGCCCCGCGCGTGCCGCAGGACCAATCCCACCCGGTCGCCGGCACCCGGCCGTAACCGCCGCAATCATGAGGTGAAGATCATGAGGTCTCGATCGTGAAGCCGCTACCGAGCGAGACCGCGGCTTCCGCGGGCTGGGACCTCGACGCCATCGTGGCCGATCTTCGGCGCTCGCGGGAGGTGCTGCACAACATCCGCCACAAGGGCAGCGTCCGCGAACTGCCCTCGCGCCGGGCGCTCGCGGAGGTCGTGGAGCACCTCTCGGCCGCGCTGTTCCCAACCCATTTCGGGGCAACGGATCTCACCGACGAGAGCATCGATTATTTCGTCGGCGCGAGCCTCGGCCAGGCCCTGTCTGCGCTCGCCGAGCAGATTCGGCGCGGACTTCGCTTCGGTCCGGCTCAGGTCGAAGCCGAGACCGGGCTCGAGGCGAAGGCGGCCGAGATCACCCGCACCTTCGCCCACCAGCTTCCCGACATCCGCGCCCTTCTCGTCAGCGATCTCCAGGCCGCCTACGAGGGCGATCCCGCCGCGACCAGCTTCGCCGAGATCCTGCTCAGCTATCCCGGCGTGGTCGCCGTCCTTCATTACCGGCTCGCCCATGCCTTGCACCGCCTGGGCGTGCCCTTCCTGGCGCGGCTCATTTCCAAGATCGCCCACTCCCAGACGGGGATCGACATTCACCCCGCCGCCGAGATCGGGTCCGGCTTCTTCATCGACCACGGCACGGGGGTCGTGATCGGCGAGACGGCGATCATCGGCAACCACGTCCGGCTCTACCATTCGGTGACCCTCGGCGCGAAGCGCTTCGCGGTCGACGAGACCGGCGCCCTCATCAAGGGAAAGCCGCGCCACCCGATCGTCGAGGACGATGTCGTGATCTATGCCGGCGCCACCGTGCTCGGTCGCATCACCATCGGGCGCGGTGCCGTCATCGGCGGCAATGCCTGGGTCACCCAGGACGTCGCGCCGGGTGCGGTTCTCCTCAAAGCCGCGTCGGATTGATGACACGCGCCGCGGCGCGGCGGGCGATCCGGCCGCGCCGTCGAGACGATCATGGCTTTACACGGTCGCGACGAGGAATTTGGTTCTCTCAAAAGACCGTGATCGGGATGGAGTAAAACATTTCATAGAGACTTTCCGGCATCCTAATTTTATCTTTGTTTCATTGATTTCAAGATGTTGACGACGTTCTGCGCAGTGATACGCTTGGTATTGTAGAAGCATAATTCGTCGAAAGCCTCCGCGTAGAGCGCGGATTGTCGAGAGATAAAGGCGCGATAAGGCGCGCGGGCCGTCTTTTGTGGTCCGTAAGGGAGATGTTCTGTCGGGCGATCTCGACGGACATCCCGCATGACACGCGCCGAACGTTTCCCCGAGCGAGAGCAAGAGCCAACATGACTTCACCATCGAGCGTTCCCGCACCGCATCTCAGCGTCAGCGCTGGCGCGGCGCGCAATCTCGCCACCGCCACCGTCACGGCGGTCCAGAATTCTGAAACGACGCCGCGCTGGCTGCACCGGCTGCTGCCCTGGATCGACGTCGCCGGCGGTGTCTACCGCGTCAACCGGCGCAAGCTGGTCGTCGGCGGTGCCGGTCTGGTGGCGACCGAGGGGCACGGCGACGCGGCCCGCATCGTCGCGGAGAGCCTGCGCAGCATTCCAATCTTCGCTGCCCTCGACGCCGAAACGCTCGAGGCGCTCGCGGCGCGGTTCAAGGCGCGGCATCACGACGCCGGGGCTGAACTCCCGGCCGTCGGGGGGACTCACCGGACCCTGGTGGTCGTTGCCGAGGGTTCGGTCGAGCTGTTCGGGATCGGCCCCTATGGCGGTCGCCTGCGCGAGCGCCTCGTCGGCACTGGCGGCTTCTACGGGGAGCGTGGTCTCGTGGACGAGGCGGGCGGTCCGGCGAGCGCCGCGCGGGCGCTGTCCGCGGTCACCGTGCTGACGCTTGATCATGGAGCGCTCGCGGACGCGCCGGCGCTCGGCGCGGCGGTGGCGGCTGCCGCCGCGGCGCGAACCGCCCTCGAGGCGGATGCCAACATCTACGGAGAATCGAAGATCGATCTCCTCGCCGGCCATACCGGGGAGCCGCTGCTGCCGACGACCTTCGTCGACTATGCCGACCATCCCCGCGAATATCATCTGAGCACCATCCAGACGGTGCTGCACACCCACACCCGCATCACCGATCTCTACAGCAACCAGATCGACCAGCTTCGCGAGCAGGTCCGCCTCACCGTCGAGGCGGTGAAGGAGCGCGAGGAATGGGAGCTCATCAACAACCCGGATTTCGGCCTGCTCCATGAGGTGGCGCCGGGCTTCCGCGTGCCGACCCGCAGCGGCGCGCCGACGCCGGACGATCTCGACGAACTGATCGCGCTCGTCTGGAAGAAGCCCGCCTTCTTCCTCGCCCATCCGAAGGCGATCGCGGCGTTCGGCCGGGAAGCGACGCGGCGCGGCGTGCCGCCGGCGACGGTCAACCTGTTCGGTTCGCCGTTCATCACGTGGCGCGGCATTCCGCTGGTGCCGTCCGACAAGGTTCCGATCGTCCGCCGCAACGGCGTCGAGACCACGAGCATCCTGCTCTTGCGCGTCGGGGAAGGCGAACAGGGCGTCGTGGGCCTCCAGAAGGCGGGCGTCACCGGCGAGGTCGAGCCGGGGCTGTCGGTGCGCTACAGCGGCACCAACGAGCATTCCATCGCCTCTCATCTCGTCACGCGTTATTTCTCTGCGGCCGTCCTGATCGACGACGCCATCGCCCGCCTCGACGACGTGCTGATCGGTCAGTACCATGACTACAAATATTGAGGTCGGCCGGACGCCCGACTTTCCGTCGGGCGCCGAACTCACGGGGATCGTCAATGACGATCCCTTCCACTCCGCTCTGATCGCGCGGCTCGCGAACGAAATCTTCGCGGAGGCACGCGGCGGGCCGGCCCTGGGGATCCTCCCGGGGTCTGGCATCGCGTCGCCTGGGATCGCGTCGCCTGGGATCGTAGCGCCGGCGGCGACGTCGCCGGCGACCACCCCGCCGTCGTTCGCGCCGGCGCCCCCGAGCCCGCTGCATCTGGTGCTCCCTTCCGCCGACGCGGTCGATGCGGGCTTCGGTGTCCCGGTGGCGTCGGCGGCCGTGCCGACCGCGCCGACGGTGCCCGGCGCGTTCACGGCGCCCTCCAACGTTACGGCGCTGCCGTGGGTGGCGCCCGAGACGGTTTCCCCGGCGGTCAGCGCGCTCGAACCGGCGGCGGCGTCTCGCCCGCCGGTGCATCCGCCTCACCCGGGCGCGGAGCGCGCCACCGACGTGGCGTCCTCGCCGCATGAGGCAAACGGCCACCCAGGGGAACCCGCTCCGTTCGGCGCGGAGGATTCCTATCCCTTCGGCGAGCCGCGTTATGCCGGGGCGCTCGCGTTCCGGCACCACGCCGAGATCCCGACCGAGGGGCGCTATGGTGCCGCCGCGACGCCGGATTTCTATTTCCTCCAGCACGGCGGGTCGCGCAAGGCGGAGACGCGGGTCGAACCGCAGCCGCGCAGCCCGCAGGCCCCGGCCCATCATCCGGCCCCGCCGCTCTCCACCTTCGACGTGCAGGCGATCCGGCGCGACTTTCCGGCTCTGCACCAGACCGTGAACGGCAAGCCGCTCGTCTGGCTCGACAACGCGGCGACGACGCACAAGCCGCAGAGCGTCATCGACATCACGTCGGAGTTCTATTCGCGGCATAATTCGAACATCCACCGCGCGGCGCACACCCTCGCCGCGCGCTCAACCGATCTGTTTGAGGGCGCGCGGGATAAACTCCGCGATTTCGTCGGGGCGGCGGATTCGAAGGAGATCATCTTCCTGCGCGGCACCACCGAGGCGATCAACCTCGTCGCGCAGTCCTACGGCCGCAGCCATTTCAAGCCGGGCGACGAGATCGTCGTCACCCACATCGAGCACCACGCCAACATCGTGCCCTGGCAACTCGTCGCGCAGGCGACCGAGGCGGTGCTGCGGGCCGCGCCGGTCAACGATCGCGGCGAGCTCATCTTCGACAAGTTCGTCGCCCTGCTCGGGCCGCGGACGAAGTTCGTCTCGGTGACCCACGTCGCCAACGCGCTCGGCACCATCAACCCCGTCGAGCAGATCATCGCCGCGGCCCACGCCTGGGGCGTGCCGGTGCTCATCGACGCCGCGCAATCGTCGCCCCACATTCCGCTCGACGTGCGGGCGCTCGACGCCGACTTCCTGGTGCTCTCCGGGCACAAGGTGTTCGGACCGACCGGGATCGGCATCCTCTACGGCAAGGCGCATCTGCTCGAGGCGCTGCCGCCGTGGCAGGGCGGCGGTCACATGATCCGGGACGTGACCTTCGAGAAGACGGTCTTCAATCACATTCCGGAGAAGTTCGAGGCCGGGACGCCCGACATCGCCGGGGCGGTCGGGCTCGGCGCGGCGATCGACTATCTCCAGCGCGTCGGGCTGCCGGCGATCGCCGCCTACGAGCACGATCTCCTCGTCTATGCCACCGAGGCGCTCGCGACGGTGCCCAAGCTCCGCCTGATCGGCACCGCGGCGGCCAAGGCGAGTGTGCTTTCCTTCGTCATCGACGGCTACGCGCCGGATGCCGTGTCGCGCCATCTCGACAAGCACGGCATCGCGACGCGCTCCGGCCACCATTGCGCCCAGCCGGCTCTCAGGCGGTTCGGGGTCGAGACAACCGTTCGGGCCTCTCTCGCGTTCTACAACACGCGCGAGGACGTCGACGCGCTCATACGGGCCCTGCACCTGCTGCCACGCGCCTGAAGTGCGTGCGGCGGTCCAGGCTCGAAGCCAAGTGTGGTCGGGGGCTCGCCCCGGCCGCGCCGATCCGATCGACGGCGGAGTTGAGATCATGCCATTTCCATCAGCAGCGCGGCGATGGCGCGGCCGCGCCATCGCCTTCCTGGCCGCTCTCGTCGTGGCCGGGGCGGGCGTCCCGGCGCGGGCGGGCTCGGTCTACGACCACATCGAGGCGACGCACCAACTCGTCGTGGGGATGGAGGGCACCTATCCGCCGTTCAACTTCCAGGATTCCTCCGGCAAGCTGGTCGGATTCGAGGTCGATTTCGCCAATGCGCTCGCCGCCGAGCTGAAGGTGAAGCCGGTCTTCCAGCTCAGCAATTGGAGCGGTCTCCTCGGCGCGCTGCAATCGGGCCGCGTCGATGTCGTGATCAATCAGGTCGCCGACACACCGGAACGCGAGAAGATCTTCGATTTCTCCGAGCCCTATTCCTATTCCGGCATCCAGATCGTGGTGAAGAAGGGCAATCCGGACAACATCACCGGGCCGGAGACACTTGCTGGCAAGACGGTCGCTGCCGGGCTCGGCACCAATTATGGCCAGTGGCTCGTCAAGAACGTGCCGACTGCGATCCCGCGCACCTACGACGACAACGTCACGCCCTATCAGGATCTCGCCGCCGGCCGCATCGATGCGGTGCTCAACGACCGCCTCGTCGTCGCCGACATCGTCAAGCGCACCGGCAACGTCTTCGAGATCGTCGGCAAGCCGTTCGATCCCCAGGGCTCGTCGATCGCTCTGCCGAAGGACGCCGAATTGCAGGCGGCGCTGAACCACGCGATCGATGCGCTGCGAGCCAACGGCACGCTCAAGACGATCTCGGAGAAGTGGTTCGGGATCGACGTGACGGCGCGTCCGTGAGGCGGTGAGATCGATGGACCTCTCCGGCGCCTCGTCGCTTCAGCTCATCGCCCAGTCGCTCCCCTTCCTCCTGCGCGGCGCGGTCTATTCGATCGGCCTCGGGGTCGGCAGCATGGCGATCGGTCTCGTCATCGCCTTCTTCGTGGCGATCGTTCGTCTGCAAAGGGTCCCTGTGCTGGCGCTGGCCGCCCGCCTCTACGTCTCCTTCATCCGCGGCACGCCGCTTCTGGTGCAGCTCTTCCTGATCTATTACGGGTTGCCCCAATACGGCGTCACGCTGGGGCCGCTCACCTCGGCGCTGATCGGGTTTTCGCTCAGTGTCGGCGCCTATTCCTCGGAGATCCTGCGGGGCGCGATCGGGGCGATCGATCACGGTCAATGGGAAGCGGCAACCGTGATCGGCATGACGCGCTGGCAAACCCTGCGCCGCGTGATCCTGCCCCAGGCGGCGCGCACCGCCTTGCCCCCGCTCGGCAACAACTTCATCGGTCTCATCAAGGACACCTCGCTCGCCGCCACCATCCAGGTGCCCGAGCTGTTCCGCCAGGCGCAGCTCGTCACCGCGCGGACCTTCGACATCTTCGCCATGTATTTCGCCGCGGCCGCGATCTACTGGATCCTCTCGACCATCCTCGCCTTCGGGCAGGACCGTCTGGAGGTGCGGGCCAATCGCCACAGCCGCAGGTCCGTCGCATGAGGGACATCGCCCGCATGAGAGCGGCCCACCGCGTGAGGGAGATCCGCTCATGAGCATGATCTCGGTCACCGGGCTCGCCAAACGCTTCGGCGTCACGGAGGTGCTGAAGGGGATCGATCTCGAGGTGGAGCGCGGCGAGGTCGTCACGATCGTCGGCCCGAGCGGGTCCGGCAAGACGACGCTGCTGCGCTGTCTCGACCTTCTGGAAACGCCGACCGCCGGCCGCATCCGTGTGGGCGACGTCGTCATCGACGCCGCCCGGCCGCTGTCGCAGCAGAAGCGCGAGGTTCGCGCGCTGCGCCTGCGCCTCGGCTTCGTGTTCCAGAACTTCAATCTGTTCCCACACCGCACCGCGCTCGAGAACGTCATCGAAGGCCCGGTCGTCGTGAAGGGGGAAAGACGGGAGGCAGCGGTGACGCGGGCCCGGGCGCTGCTCGCCCGCGTCGGTCTCGCCGATCGCGCCGACGCCTATCCGAGCCACCTCTCGGGCGGCCAGCAACAGCGCGTCGCCATCGCCCGCGCGCTCGCCATGGACCCGGAGGTCATTCTGTTCGACGAGCCGACCTCCGCGCTCGATCCCGAGCTTGTCGGAGAGGTGCTCGGCACCATCCGCGATCTCGCCGCCGAGAAGCGGACGATGGTGATCGTCACCCACGAGATGCGCTTTGCGCGCGACGTCGCCGATCGCACGATCTTCGTCGACGGCGGCGTCATCGTGGAACAGGGGTCGTCGAAGGCGCTGTTCGACGAGCCGCGGGAAGAGCGCACCCGGCGCTTCCTGCAGAAGACGCGAGACGGGTCCTGACGGGCTCGAAGTCCCGCCGTCGCACCATCCCGCCGGCCCCCGGAGACAGCCTGATGACGTCGAGCCGAATCGCCTTCAACGCCTTCGATATGACGTGCATCATGCACCAGTCGCCGGGGCTCTGGACTCACCCCGAGGACCGCTCGACCGATTACAAGAAGCTCGGCTACTGGACCGATCTCGCGAGGCTTCTCGAGAGGGGCAAGTTCGACGGCTTGTTCATCGCCGACGTGCTCGGCGTCTACGACACCTACCAGCACTCGCCGGCGGCCTCGATCCGGCGGGCGATGCAGATCCCCGTCCACGATCCCCTGATGCAGGTCTCGGCAATGGCTGCGGTGACGGAGAAGCTCGGCTTCGGCATCACCGTCTCGGCGACCTACGAGCAGCCGTATGCGTTGGCCCGCCGGTTCAGTTCCCTCGACCACCTCACCGAGGGACGCATCGCCTGGAACATCGTGACGAGCTATCTCGACGGTGCGGCTCGCAATCTCGGCCATTCGCAGCAGGTCTCCCACGACGAGCGCTACGTCCTCGCCGACGAGGTGGTCGATATCTGCTACAAGCTTTGGGAGGGCTCCTGGGACGAGGACGCCGTCGTCGAGGATCGGGCGAACAAGATCTATGCCGACCCGGACAAGGTGCGGGGTATCGCGCACAAGGGCAAATATTTCTCGGTGCCCGGCGTCCATCTCAGCGAGCCGTCGCCCCAGCGGACGCCGGTGATCTGGCAGGCGGGCACCTCGCCGGCGGGACGGGCCTTCGCAGCGCGTCATGCCGAAGCGGTGTTCACCGTCGCCCCGACGTCCCGCATCCTGCGCAAATATGTCGACGATATCCGTGCGATCGCCGCCGACAACGGGCGCGATCCGCGCAGCGTGAAGATCTTCACGGAGATCACCATCGTCACGGCCGAGAGTGATGAAGCCGCGCAGGCCAAATACGAGGATTATCTCACCTACACTGATTATGAAGGCGCTCTCGCCTTCTATGCCGGGATCACCGGGATCGACCTGTCGCAGCTCGATCCAGATCAACCGTTGCAATATGTCGACACGGATTCGGCCCGCTTCGCGCTCGAGATCTTCTCCCGCGCCGATCCCGACCGGGTCTGGACACCCCATGAGGTGGCGAAGTTCGTCGGCATCGGCGCCATGGGGCCGGTCCTCGTCGGCGGGCCGGCGACGGTCGCGGATGAACTCGAGCGGTGGGTCGAGGAAGCCGACATCGACGGCTTCAACCTCGCTTACGCCATCACGCCCGGCACCTTCGAGGACTTCATCACCTTCATCGTGCCCGAGCTCCAGGCTCGTGGCCGCTATTGGCACGATTACGATGCCTCGACCACCGTCCGCGAGCGGCTCTACGGCGTCGGTCATACGCGCGTGCGCGACGACCATCCGGCGGCGCGCTACCGCCGCTGAACGGTTGTTCGCGGTCCTTCCGGCTCACACCTTCAGCCGGCGTTCCAGCCAGAGGCTGTAGCGCGAGCCGGCGGCCGAGATCACGAAATAGACGATGGCGGCAACTGTGAAGGCCTCGTTGTAGAAGCCGAGCCAGTTCGGGTCGGTCGCCGCGGCGCGCGCGGTGTTGAGGAAATCGAACAGGCCGATCACCGTCACCAGAGTGGTGTCGAGAAAGAGGCCGATCGCGAGGTTGACGAAGGAGGGGATCACCCGCCGGAGCGCCTGTGGCAGGATGATGAGCTGCATCGTCTGACGGTCGCTCAGGCCCAGCGCGCGGCCGCCCTCGAGCTGGCTCGTTTCGACCGACTGCAGGCCTGAGCGGACGATTTCCGCCATGTAGGCGGCGACGAAGAGGATGATCGCGATCTGCGCCCGCAACAGCTTGTCGATCGAGGCGCCGGCGGGAATCATCAGCGGGAAGACCAGCGTCGAGACATAGAGCACGGCGATCATCGGCACGCCGCGGAAGCCCTCGATGAAGGCGACGGCGAGAAGGCGGATCAAGCCCATCCGCGAGCGCCGTGCCAGCGCGAGGACGATTCCGAGCGGGAACGCGCCGAGGAAGCCCACCGCCGCGAGCAGCACGGTGAGCGGAAAGCCGCCCCAGTTCTGGGTTGGGACCGGGTGGCCGGTGAGCGTCCCGCCCATCAGCCCGATCGCCCCGGCGAACCCCACGATCACCAGCGCGAATAGTTTGCGGCCCCACAAACGCGGCGCGGCCATCAACACCAGCGTGGCGGCGATCAGCACGGTTGCCGCGGCCGCCTGTCCGTCGAGATTGCGCGGATAGAGGGCGAAGACGAGAAAGCGCGCCTTCTCGATGACGAAGATCCAGCACGCGCCGGTGCGGTCGTCGCACGCGGCGCGGGGCCCCGTGAACACCGCATCGACGAACGCCCAGCGCACGAACGGCCACAGCACGGCGGCGGCGAACAGGATGTAGGCGAGCGTGATCGCGATGTTGAGCGGCGAGCCGAACAGACCCTTGCGCCACTTGGCGAGCGCCCGGCGCACGGCCACCCGCGTGCCTTCGGCCGCAGGCTTGAAGGCGGTCACCGCCGTCATCGGCGCCCGCTCCGGGCGATCAGGCGCGCATTGTAGCGGTTCATGGCGAACGACACCGAGAGGCTGATCATCAGATAGACGGAGACCATGATGAAGATCGCCTCGACGGCCTGTCCCGTCTGATTGGCGACCGTGTTGACGATGCTGACGAGGTCCGGGTAGCCGATCGCCACCGCGAGGCTCGAGTTCTTGGTGAGGCTCAGATAGCTCGACGTCATCACCGGCAGGATGATGCGGACGGCCTGGGGCAGCACGACGAGTTGCAACGCCTTGGCGCGGGAGAGGCCGAGCGAACGGGCCGCCTCCCATTGTCCGGCCGGGATCGCCTCGATGCCGCTGCGCACGATTTCCGCGATGCCGGCGGCCGCGTTGACGACGAGCCCGACGAGGAGGGCCGAGAATTCCGGTGTCAGCGAGAGGCCGCCACGGATGTTGAAGCCCTTGAGGGCCGGAACATCGAGGCCGACGAGGCCCGGCTGCGCCACGGGCCAGACGAGCGCGGCCGCGAGCGCCCCGAGAGCCGCCGAGACGAGCAGGCGCCGCCGCAGCCGGAGGGCGGGCGAGGTGCGCGCCGCCACGATCGGCGCCGCGACCAGGATCACAGCGAGGAATGCGAAGGCCCAGGCGATAGCGGGCGTCGTGAACGTGAGGGCGGGGATGAAGACGCCGCGGTTCGACAGCAGCATGCCGGGTAGCGGCGAGAAGGCCTGCCGCGCCGCCGGCAGGGCGTGGAAGAGCCCGTTCCAGACGAAGAGCTGCAACAGGAGCGGCGTGTTGCGCATCAGCTCGACATAGGCCCGCACGGAACCCGACAGCAGCGGGTTCTCGGACAGCCTGCCGATCCCGAGGGCGACGCCGAGGATGGTCGCGAGCACGCATCCCGCCGCCGAGACGGCGAGCGTGTTCAGCAACCCGACCACGATCGCGCGGCCGAACGTGTCGGCCGGACTGTAGGCGATCAGGCTTTCGCCGATGTCGAAATTGGCGGCGCTGCGCAGGAAGTCGAAGCCGGGCCGGATGCCGGTGCGCTCGATGTTGGCATCCATCGTCGCGCCGAGCCAGGCGAACAGCGTGAGGACGGCGACGAACACCACGATCTGGGTCGCCGGCCGCTCGCCGATCCAGACCCGGATCGCATTGCGGGCGGGAGCCTGCGCCCCCGCCCCGCCCAGGAGTGCGGATTGCGTCATCGGCGGACCGTCACCGGAACGGCGGGGAATAGAGCAGACCGCCCTTCTCCCAGATCTGGTTCAGGCCGCGATCGAAGTTGAGCGGCGTGCCCTTGCCGACATTGCGATCGAAGATCTCGCCATAATTGCCCACGGTCTTGATGATGTTGTAGGCGAACTTCGGATCGAGGCCGATGGCCTGGCCGAGCGAGGGATCGACGCCGAGAAAGCGCTGGATCGAGGGGTCCTTGCTGGTCAGGAAGTCGTCGATGTTCTTCGACGTGATGCCGAGCTCTTCGGCCTGGATCGTCGCGTAGACCGTCCAGTTGACGATCTGCAGCCAGTCGTGGTCGCCGCCGCGGATCGCGGGCGCCAACGGCTCCTTCGAGAGGCGATCCGGAAGCAGCACGTAATCGTCCGGGTGCGCCGCCTGGGTCCGCCGCGAGGCGAGATCGGAGGAATCCTGGGTGAGCGCGTCGACGCGGCCGGATTCGAGCGCGGCGAGGAATTCCTTGCTGTCCTCGAACACGACCGGCGTGTAGCTCTTGCCCGTCTTGCGGAAGAAGTCCGCGATGTTGAGCTCGCCCGTGGTGCCGCTCTGGACGCCGATGGTGGCGCCGTCGAGATCGGCGCCCTTGGTGATGCCGAGCGACTTCTTCACCAGCAGGCCCTGGCCGTCATAGAAGATGACCGGCCCGAAATCGAAGCCGAGCTTGAACGAGCGGGTGATCGTCTCGGTCACGCCGGACAGCAGGACGTCGAACTCGCCGGCCTGCAGCGCCGGCAGACGCTGCTGCGGCGAAGACGAGGTGAACTCCACCTTGTTCGGGTCGTTGAAGACGGTGATGGCCAGTGCCCGACCGAAATCGATGAACAGCCCCTGCCACTTGCCGTTGCTGTCGGGGGCGAAGAAGCCGGGCGAGGTGCCGACGCCGACCTTGATGACCCCGCGCGACTTGATGGCATCGAGCGTCGCGCCGGCGTGGGCGGCAAAGGAAAAGGCCGAAATCGCGGCGGTCGTCAGGACGGTCAAAGCGGCGGTCTTCGCCAGACCTGTTCTCAGTCGGGAAAGCATTCGGGCATGCCTCTTCATGTCGTCTCACGGCGCTCGCGCGAGAGATCGAGGATCGGGGAACGGTCTTCGGCGCGGCCGCGAGATGCGGTGTCCAAGACCTGGCGATGCCTTTGTTGTTGTCTGCTGGAAGATATCAGGCGAGCCGATCCTAAGCGGCGCCGACGTGTCGATATAGAAACGCCATTCTAATTTGGGCTGGCGCGGTTGAATTAAATGGCTCCGGCGCAACCTCTGGCTAGGGCGTCGGGGCGATTATCGCCGGCCATCGCGCGCCGCGCCGCCGGCGCGCGGCTATGCTCGTGTTTCTCAAATCGTTCGATATTATAATCTAATAATCGCGATTTTTATGGAAATATATTTCTGACCATTCGCAGCGATCATGCGGCGCCTGTGAGTTCTATAAATGCAATTCTCCGGGCTGAGTTGAGAAGACTCCAAAAACTCACGATCTACAGCCGATCTTTTCCATCGATAGGGTCGTTTTTAGGTCGACGTTCCTGCCGGTCCACCGCTCGATCACGCTAGGCTGACGCTCTCGTTCGTCGAACCCGTTGAGCGCGCCCGTGTCTCCCAGTTCAGTTCTCGCAGCGCACGACATCACCAAGGCCTTCGGCTCGACCAAGGCCCTGCGGGGGGTGGATCTCACCCTCTACGCAGGACGCGCCGTGGCTCTCATGGGTGCCAACGGGGCGGGCAAGTCGACGCTCGTGAAGATCCTCTGCGGTATCCACCAGACGGACGGCGGCACCGTTCTGCTCGAAGGGGCGCCGTTCCGACCGCGCTCACCGCGCCATGCGCGCGATCTCGGCGTGATCGCGGTGCATCAATCGATCGCCGATGTCGGCGTGCTGTCGCTGTCCGTCGAAGACAATCTCCTGCTCGATCGGCGCTGCGAGGGCGGCTCGCTCTTCGCGGGCGGCCGGCGGGACCGCGAGGCCGCGCGGGCCGTGGCGGCGGCGATCGGCCTCGAGGTGGATCTCCGCCGGCGTCTCGACGAATTGTCGATCGCCGAGCGCCAGCTCGTGGCGATCGCCCGCGCCGTCGCCCGCGATCCGAAGGTGCTGATCTTCGACGAACCGACCGCGAGCCTGTCCGCTCCGGAAGCCGAACGTCTCTTTCAGGTGATCGACGGCTTGAAGAGCCGCGGCGTCGCCATTCTTTATATATCCCATAAAACGGCCGATCTCGAACGGATCGCTGACAGCGTCGTGGTGCTCCGCGACGGCCTCGTCGCGGGCAAGTTCGAAGCGCCGCTCGATCTCGCCGCGGCGATCAAGACGATGATCGGGCACGCGGTCGAATCCGCCGCGCGCCAGCCGAAGGCTTACGAAGGCCGGCCCGTCCTGACCGTTCGGGGGGCTCGGTTACGGCGCTCCGCGCAGCCGTTCGATTTCGAGGTCCACCCGGGCGAGGTGGTCGCGGTTGCCGGCCCGGTTGGCGCCGGCAAGACGTCCCTCGCCGGCGCGCTGTTCGGGCTGTGGCCGCTCGAGGCGGGCGAGATGACGCTCGACGGGGACCCCTGGCGCCCGCGCTCGCCCGCCGATGCGATCGGCCGCGGCGTCTTCCTCGCCGGTGAGGACCGCTGGAGAACGACGTTCTTCCCATCGGTGGTGCCGTTCGCCTCGATCGCGGGCACGATCGGCTTCCCCTTCCTGCCGCGCTGGTCCAAGGCGGGCCTCGTTCAGCCGGCGCGGGAGGAGGCGACGGCCGCAAGCCTCATCGCCGCCTTCGGGATCAAGGCGCCCGGGCCGCGCGTGGCCCCCTCGACCCTCTCCGGGGGCAATCAGCAGAAGGTGGTGATCGCCCGCTGGCACGCCGAGCCGGCGCGGCTGCTGCTCCTCGACGAGCCGTTCCAGGGTGTCGATATCGGCGCGCGCGACGACATCATCCGCGCCATCCGCGATCGAACCTCGGGTCGCGCGACCATCGTCTTCGTCAACGATCTGGAAGAGGCGCTCGAGGTCGCCGACCGCGTGGTGACCATGACCGACGCGACGGTCACGGACCAACGCTGCGAAAGCGCCGACCGTCTCATCTCCGCCCTCGCCTCGACACCTGCCGCTCTGCCCTGAGCGTCGCCAAGAGCATCGCCGGGAACCCAACCATGTCCTCGATCGCCACCGACCTCTCCGCCACGCCGAAGTCGCGGCCGCCCCTGCGGGAGTGGCTCATCCGGTACGGCATCTTCCTCCTGCTCGCGGTGCTCGTCGTGATCTTCACGAACGCCCAGCCCGCCTTCCTGAGGGTCAACAACCTCTTCTCGATCCTCCAGGCCGTCGCGATCGTGGCGCTGCTCGGCGTCGGCGTGACGGTGACGACCATCACCGGCGGCTTCGACATCTCGGTCGGGGGCCTTGCGGCCTTCATTCAGATGGCGGCGGCCTACGTCCTGATCGCGCTCGACGGATCGACCCCGGTGGCGGTCGCCGTCTGTCTCGCGATCGGGCTCGCCGTCGGGCTCTTCAACGCCTTCCTCATCGTCGTCGTGCGCATTCCCGATCTGCTCGCGACGCTCGGTACGCTCTTCCTCCTCGCCGGTCTTCAGCTCATTCCGACCGGCGGGCGCTCGATCGCGCCCGGCATGACGCTGCTCGACGGAACGACGGCGCCCGGTGTCTTCCCGCAGAGCTTCCTCGCGCTCGGCCGCTACCGGGTCTGGGACATCGTGCCGGTCCCGGTGATCGCGCTCGCGGTCGTCGCCTTCGCGCTCTGGTTCGTGATGGAGCGCACGCGTTATGGCCGCGTCTTCTATGCCGTCGGCGGCAGCGAGCTCGCCGCCCGCATGGCCGGTGCCTCGACGCGCCTCTACCGCGTGCTCGCTTATGTGCTCTCGTCGCTGACGGCGGCGATCGGCGGCATTCTGCTTGCCGGCCGGATCGGGCGCGGCGACGTGAGCGCCGGTAACGGTCTGATGCTCGATGCCGTCGCGGCGGCGCTGATCGGCTATGCCGTGCTCGGGGTCAACCGGCCGAACATCTTCGGCACCATCGTCGGGGCGATCTTCGTCGGCGTTCTTTTGAACGGCCTGACCATGATGAACGCTCCCTATTACCTCCAGGACTTCGTCAAAGGCGCCGTTCTCATCGGCGCGCTCGCGTTGACTTTCGGCTTATCGCGCAACCGCGCCTGATCTTCTTCTCCCACGCAAGGCTCGTCGTCATGCTTTTCTCCCCCAAGACCCGCTTCGGATTCAAAGCCGTCGCGAGCCTCGCGCTCGCGGCGGGGCTCGGCCTCGCCGGCGCCGCCTACGCCGACGGCATTCCCGGCGCGCCGGCGCCGTTCGACAAAGGCGGGGTGAAGATCGCCCTCGTCGCCTATCTGTCCGGCGGCGATTATTTCCAGGCCGCCGAAGCGGGCGCGACGCGCCAGGCCAAGGCGCTCGGCGTCGATCTGCGGATCTTCCCGGGCCGGCAGAAGCCCGACGAACAGCGCGAGCAGATCCGTCAGGCGATCGACCTCGGCGTCCAGGGCATCATCGTCTCCGGCGGCAAGGCCGAAGCCGTGGACGACGTCGTGCAAGAGGCGCTCGACAAGGGCATCAAGGTCGTCGCCGGCAACATCTACCTGACGAACCCCGGTGTGATCATCGTCGATCAGGACGAGAGCAAGCAGCTCGACCTGGTGCTCGATCAGGTGCTCAAGGACAACGGCGACAATTTCTCGGCCGGCTACATCTACGTGGAAGGCTTCCCGGCGCTCGATCGGCGCGACAAGGCCTGGACCGCGTTCAAGGCGAAGCATCCCGGCATCAAGCAGGTGGCCCAGTGGGGCACGGTGGACGACACCACGGCGCAATCGGTGGCGAACCAAACGGCGGCGGTGCTGCGGGCTCACCCGGAGATCACCGTGATCCTCGCGCCCTACGACGAGTTCGCCCGCGGTGCCAAGATCGCGGTCAACGAGGCGGGTCTTCAGGACAAGGTGAAGATCTACAGCGTCGATGTCTCGACCTCCGACATCCAGGAGATCCGCGAGCCGAGCAGCCCCTGGGTGGCGACGGCCGCGACGAGCGCGGAGGGCGGTGGCGAGGTGCAGGTGCGTGCCCTCGCCCTCGCGATCACCGGTCAGCTCCAGGAAAAGAAGGTGCTGCTCGCGCCGACGCTCATCACCCGCCAGTTCCTGGAAGAGAACGATATCCAGACCGAGGCGAACCTGACGCAGAAGCTGCCGGCGTTCCTCGGCCGCAGCGTCGCTTCGGCTCCCTGGATCCCGGCGCCGAAATGAGGCCTGCCCCCGGGACACCGCGTCGCGACGTCCGCGCGGTGTCCCGCATCGTCTTTCCTTTTTCTTCCCCTCGTCTTGCCTCCGGATTGTGCCGATGCCCGCGCGCGACAGCGACAACGCTCCCGAAATCCGGATCAACGCCTTCGACATGAATTGCCTCGGGCACCTCTCGGGGGCGCTCTGGACCCACCCGCGCGACACCTCGCTCGGCTACAAGACGCTCGAGCATTGGATGGAGCTCGCCAAGCTCCTCGAAAGCGGGCTGTTCGACGCGCTCTTTCTCGCCGACGTGCTCGGGCTCTACGATGTGTACCGGGGCGGACCGGAAACCGCTCTGCGCTACGGCACGCAGGTGCCGAACAACGATCCTCTGCTGATCATCCCGGCGATGGCGGCGGTGACCCGGCATCTGTGCTTCGCCGCCACGGCGATCCTCTCCTTCGAGCCGCCTTACACGTTCGCCCGCCGTCTCTCCACGCTCGACCACCTCACCGGTGGCCGGATCGGCTGGAACATCGTGACGGGCTATCTGGACAGCGCCGCCCGCGGCGCCGGCCAGGCGCGGCAGACCGCGCACGACACCCGCTACGAGGTCGCCCACGATTATATGGAGGTGGTCTACAAGCTCTGGGAGGGCAGTTGGGACGACGACGCCGTGGTGGCGGACCGCGCGGGCGCGACCTACGCCGACCCGCGCCGCGTGCGGGCCGTGCATCACGACGGTCCCCATTACAAGCTCGATGCGGTGCACCTGAGCGAGCCGTCGCCGCAGCGCACGCCACTTCTGTTCCAGGCCGGCACGTCTGAGAAAGGGCGCGCTTTCGCCGCCCGTCATGCCGAGGCGGTCTTCATCAACGGCCGCTCCAAAGCCACCGTCGCCTCCCACATCGCCGACATTCGCCGCCGCGCCGCTGCTCTGGGGCGCGATCAGGCCGATGTGAAGGCTTTCGTCGAACTCCATGTCGTG
This sequence comes from Segnochrobactrum spirostomi, assembly GCF_009600605.1. GTDB lineage: Bacteria > Pseudomonadota > Alphaproteobacteria > Rhizobiales > Segnochrobactraceae > Segnochrobactrum > Segnochrobactrum spirostomi. The sequence goes on from NZ_VWNA01000002.1 coordinate 24,381, forward strand.
GTGGCGAAAACCGAGCAAGCGGCCCGGGCGAAGCTCGAAGACTATCGCCGGCACGCGAGCCTCGAGGCGTCGCTCGCCCTGCAATCCGGCTGGACCGGGATCGATTTCGATCGCTACGGCCTCGACGAGCCGCTGCGCTATGTCGAGAACGACGCGATCCGCTCCGGGCTCGAAGCGCTGACCCGCACCAACCCCGAGAAGCGGACTTGGACGCCCCGCCAATTGGCCGATGCCGGGCTTGCCGGCGGCAGCACGACGACCCTGGTCGGGACGCCGGAGACAATCGCCGACCTGCTGCAGGAATGGCAGCGCGATACCGGCGCGGACGGCTTCAATCTCTCACACGCCCTCCGCTACGAGAGCTTCGTTGACTTCATTGAACTGGTCGTGCCCGAACTTCAGCGTCGCGGCGTCTACAAACGCGGCTACGGCGAAGGCACCTTCCGCGAGAAGATCTACGGTCGCGGCCGTCGGCGTCTGCAACATCCCCATCCGGCGGCGTCGTTCCGGCACGACCGTGCGGTTGTGGTCGCGTAGCCGTTTTCGATCGGTCCGAGGCGTTCGATCGGCGGCGGAAGGCGACGTCTCAGGCCGGCGAAGGGGCGGCGGCTGGACACGGCGCCACCCATGGGCAAGCGGTCTTCGGCGGCCGCGCGATGGCGATCGGTGCGTTGCGCCCGGCTCAGCCGGAATGGCCTTCCGCTGAATAGACTATTTTGAATATAAACATTCTGGTTTATGCCGCCTCGCTCCCGCATCATCGACACCGATCCCGACGCCCCTCCCGGCGTTCGGGCCACTTTCCGGGTTTCGAGATGACGCGCCAGATCCGCTTCAATGCCTTCGATATGAATTGCGTGGCCCACCAATCGCCTGGGTTGTGGCGGCATCCGCGTGACAAATCTTGGAAATACAAGGATCTCGATTATTGGCAGGATGTCGGGCGCACGCTGGAACGCGGCATCTTCGACGGCATCTTCATCGCCGACGTGATCGGCTATTACGACGTCTACAAGGGCAGCAACGTCCACGCTATCCGCGAGGCGGCGCAGATCCCGGTCAACGATCCGCTTCAGCTCGCCGCGCCGATCGCGCTCGCGACCGAGCATCTCGGCATCGGCATCACCGCCTCGACCTCGTTCGAGCACCCCTACACGTTCGCCCGCCGCCTCTCCACCGCCGACCACCACACCAAGGGCCGCGTCGGCTGGAACATCGTCACCTCCTATCTCGAGAGCGGGGCGAAGAATATCGGCCAGGGCGGATTGCGGCGGCACGACAACCGCTACGAAGTCGCGGCCGAATATGTCGAGGTGCTCTACAAGCTGTTCGAAGGCAGTTGGGAGGAAGGCGCCGTCGTCCGCGACCGCGAGCGCGGCATCTTCACCGACCCGGCCAAGGTCCACGAGATCGGCCATAAGGGCAAGTTCTTCGAGGTGCCCGGCTATCATCTCTGCGAGCCGTCGCCCCAGCGCACGCCGCTGCTCTATCAGGCGGGCGCCTCGGGGGCCGGCAAGAAGTTCGCCGCCGAGCACGCCGAGTGCGTCTTCGTCGCCTCGCCGATCAAGTCGGTGCTGAAGGCCTACGTCGCCGACATCCGTCGTCAGGCCGCCGCCGCCGGGCGCGACCCGCGCAAGATCTACGTCTACAACCTCATCACGATCATCGTCGACGAGACCGACGAGAAGGCCGAGGCGAAGTTCCGCGAATACCAGTCGCACGCCTCTTATGACGGCTCGCTCGTCTTCATGTCGGGCTGGAGCGGCATCGATTTCGGCCAATATGCGCCGACCGATCTCGTCCGCAAGGTCGAGACCAACGCGATCATCTCGATGGTCGAGACCTTCGCCGGCGGTGAGAAGTCGTGGACCATCGAGGAACTGGCGGCGTGGGGCGGCATCGGCGGCCTTGGTCCCATCTTCGTGGGGTCGCCCTCGACGGTTGCCGACATCCTCGAGCAGTGGGTCGCCGAGACCGACGTCGACGGCTTCAATCTCGCCTATGCGGTGACGCCGGAGAGCTTCGAGGACGTCGTCGGCTATCTGGTGCCGGAATTGCAGCGGCGCGGCGTCTATCCGACCGCCTACCGGCCGGGCACGCTGCGCGAGAAGCTGTTCGGCGCGGGTCCCTATCTGCCGGCGACCCATCCGGCCGATCGCTACCGCGACATCGAGGCGGTGAAGCGCCGCGAGGCCGCCGAGGCCCCGGCGCCCGTGCCCGAGCCGGTTCAGGCCTGATCGCGATGGCCGACCCGATCCTGAAGCTCGAGAACGTCTCGCTCTCCTTCAAAGGCATCAAGGCGCTCAACGCCTTGAGCTTCGAGGTCGCGCGGGGCGAGATCTGCGCGCTGATCGGGCCGAACGGGGCGGGCAAGAGCTCGCTCCTCAACGTCATCAACGGGGTCTACCGGGCCGATCGCGGCGATGTGGTGCTCGACGGGCACCGCTTCGTGCGCATCCGGCCCGGCCGGGCGGCGCGGCTCGGGATCGGCCGCACCTTCCAGCACAATGCCCTGTTCGGCCGCCTGAGCGTTCTCGACAACGTACTCGCCGGCCTCACCCGGCTGAGCCGCACCACCCTCGTCGAACACGCCTTCGGGCTGAAGCGCGAGCGGGCCGAAGCGCGCGATTTCCGCCGTCGCGCCGAGGAAACGATCGCCTTCCTCAACCTCGTGCCCTACCGCGACCGCATCGTCTCGACCCTGCCCTACGGCGTGCAGAAGCGTGTCGATCTCGCCCGCGCGCTCGTCGCCCGGCCGCGGCTCCTCCTGCTCGATGAGCCGATGGCCGGCATGAACCAGGACGAGAAGCGCGAGATGAGCCGCTTCATCCGGGACGCCAATGCGACCTACGGCACCACGGTGGTGCTGATCGAGCACGATATCGGCGTCGTCATGGGGCTCTCCCACCACGTCGTCGTGCTCGATTACGGCCGCAAGGTCGGGGACGGCTCGCCGGAAGAGGTCCGGCACAACCCGGATGTCATCGCCGCCTATCTCGGCACGGTTCACTGAGGCGCCCCATGTCCTTCTTCATCGAGACATTGGTCGGCGGTCTCCTCGCGGGCGTGATGTATTCGCTCGTCGCGATCGGCTTCGTGCTGATCTACAAGGCCTCCGGCGTCTTCAATTTCGCCCAAGGGTCGCTCGTGCTCTGCGCGGCGCTCACCTTCGTCACCTTGCGCGAGCGGGGCATCGATCTCTGGCTGGCCGGTCTCGCCACCCTCGTCATCATGGTGGCGCTGGCGATCGCGGTGGAGCGCGTCGTGCTGCGCCCGCTCGTCGGCCAGTCGCAGATCACCCTGTTCATGGCGACCCTGGGCCTCAGCTACGTCATCGAAGGCGGCGCGCAGATCCTGATGGGTGCAAGCGTCCACGAACTCGATCTCGGCATCGTCGATGTTCCGGTCGAGATCGGCCCCATCCTCGTCAGCCAATTCGACCTCGTTGCGGCCGCGGCGGCGGGCGTCCTCGTCGTCGGGCTGTCGCTGTTCTTCAACTGGACGCGGACCGGCATCGCGCTGCGGGCCATCGCCGACGATCCGCAGGCCGCCCTGTCGATCGGCATCCGGCTGCAACGGCTCTGGCGCATCGTTTGGGGCGTCGCCGGCTTCGTCGCCCTCGTCGCGGGCCTGCTGTGGGGCGCGCGGCAGGGCGTCCAGTTTTCGCTGACGCTCGTGGTTCTGAAGGCGCTGCCCGTCCTCATCATCGGCGGGTTCACCTCGATCGCCGGAGCGATCGTCGGCGGCCTCATCGTCGGTGCGGGGGATGCGCTCGCCGAGATCTATCTCGGCCCCCTCCTCGGCGGCAGCGTCTCCACCTGGTTCGCCTATCTGCTCGCCGTCGGCTTCCTCCTGGTGCGGCCCGCCGGCCTGTTCGGCGAGCGGGCGATCGAAAGGGTTTGAGCGATGTCGTCGATCGAAACGGGCTCCCCGGCGGTCGCCGCCGCCCCGGCCTTCGCGAGCGGATCGCCCAACGCGCGGGGCCTCGCACTCGCCCTCGGCGGGCTCGCCGCTCTCGTGCTGTTCGTGGGCGTCCCTCTCGTCGGGGACGATTATTGGCTCAACGCCATCCTGATCCCGTTCCTGGTGATGACGCTCGCCAGCATCGGTCTCAATCTCCTGATGGGCTATGCGGGGCAGGCTTCGCTCGGCACCGGCGCCTTCATGGCGACGGGCGCCTACGCCACCTACAACCTGCTGCTCCGCCTGCCTGACTTGCCGCTGCCCGTCAGTCTCGTGCTGGGCGGCCTCCTCTCGGGCCTCGTCGGCGTCGTCGTCGGCCTGCCGAGCCTGCGCATCAAGGGCTTCTACCTGCTCGCGACGACGCTCGCCGCGCAGTTCCTCCTCACCTGGATCTTCAACCAATATGGCTGGTTCTCGAACTATTCGAGTTCGAGCTCGATCTCGGCGCCCCGCCTCGAGATCGCCGGTCACGATCTGTCGTCGCCGGCCGGACGCTACCTCCTGACCCTGACCAGCGTCGTGGTGATCGCGACAATCGCCGCCAAGCTGGTGCGTAGCGAGACCGGCCGCACCTGGATGGCGATCCGCGACATGGACACCGCCGCCGCCGTGATCGGCGTGCCGGTCGCGCGCGGCAAGCTCTCGGCCTTCTTCGTCGGCGGCTTCGTCTGCGGCATCGCCGGCGCGCTGTGGGCGTTCGCCTATCTCGGCACCGTCGATGCCGGCAGCTTCAACCTCGACCGCTCGTTCCAGGTGATGTTCATCATCATCATCGGCGGTCTCGGCAGCCTCGTCGGCAGCGTCATCGGCGCCGCCTTCATCGTGCTCCTGCCGATCCTGATCGACCGCGTCGCCGGCGGCCTCCTCGGCGGAGCCATCGATGCGGGCCAGCTCGAGAATTTCCAGAAGGTTCTCTTCGGCGCGCTGATCATCTGGTTCCTCATCAAGGAACCCCGCGGTCTCGCCGAGCTCCTCGCCCGCGCCGTGCGGTGGCTGCGTTCGCCCGCGCGATCCTGACGCAATCCCCCTCCCCTCCCGCTCACCCGTCCCGGAGACCCCGATGAAATTCTCCCTGAAATCGCTCTGGCGCAGCGCGGCGCTCGCCGTCGTCGGCGTCGGCCTTGCGTTCGGCACGGTCGCCCCCGCCGCGGCCGAGGACGCCAAGGTCCAATATATCCCGCTGCTGACCTATCGCGTCGGCGCCTATGCTTCGAGCGGCATCCCGATCTGGGCCGGCATCATCGACTACTTCACCTATCTCAACAAGGCCGAGGGCGGCATCAACGGCGTCAAGCTCGTGTGGGATGAATGCGAAACCGAGTGGGGCGTCGAGAAGGGTCTCGAATGCTATGAACGGGTGAAGCACGGCAAGGACGGCTCGCCGGTGCCGATCCTGTGGCCGCATTCCGACCCGATCGCCAAGGCGCTGCTCGAGAAGGCGACCGCCGACAAGATTCCGCTGCTGACGCTGAACTACGGCCCGACGGAATCCGTCGACGGCCGCGTCTTCCCCTACTCGTTCCCCGTCGTGCTGAGCTTCTATTCGGAAGCCTCGACCGCGATCAACTACATCGCCCAGGTTTCGGGCGGTAAGGACAAGCTGAAGGGCCTCAAGATCGTGACGCTCTATCACGATTCCCCCTACGGCAAGGAGACGCAGACGCCGCTCGCGCTGCTCGCCAAGACCTACGGCTTCGAGGACATCCAGATCCCCGTGCCGCATCCCGGCAACGACCAGACCGCCGAATGGGCGCGCATCCGCCAGATCAAGCCGGATTGGGTCTTTCTGCGCGGCTGGGGCGTGATGACGCCGGTCGCGATCAAGACCGCCGCGAAGGTCGGCTTCCCCGTCAACCACATCATCGGCGGCATCTGGTCGAGCTCCGAGGAAGACGTGCGCCCGGCCGGTGCGGTCGGCAAGGGCTACCTCGCCATCACCACCTATCCGGCGGGCAGCAACTTCCCGCTCGACGAGAAGCTCAAGAAGTACGTGATCGACAAGGGCCTCAGCAACCTGAAGGACCCGAAGAGCTTCGGCTCGGTCTATTACAATTCGGGTCTCGTCGACGCGATCATTCTGACCGAGGCGATCCGCACGGCGCAGGGGAAGTTCGGCAACCGTCCGATCAACGGCGAAGAGGGCCAGTGGGGCCTCGAACATCTCGACATCACCGAGAAGCGCCTCGCCGAGATTGGCGCCGTCGGGCTCGCCCCGACCCTCAAGCTCTCGCCCTCCGACCACGAAGGCGGCGGCATCGCCCGCGTCATCCAGTGGGACGGCGAGAAGTGGAACACGGTCAGCGACTGGATTCCCGCCGACACCGACCTTCTGCGCCCCGTCATCCTGGAGAAGGCCGCGGCCTACGCCAAGGAGAAGGGCATCACCCCGCGCAACGCCGACGGCACGACCAACTGAGCCGCCGGACCGAGCCACGGAGGATCGCATGAGCGCCGTGTCCCACACCGCCGACGTCGCCCCACGGACCGCGGCCGCGCCCTTCCTCGAAGTGCGCGATCTCGAGGCGGTCTATGGCGGCGCGATCCTGGCGCTGCGCGGCGTCTCACTCGAGGTCGAGGAGGGCGCGATCGTCGCCCTCCTCGGGGCCAACGGTGCCGGCAAGACCACGACGCTCAAGGCGATCTCCAATCTCCTCGCCCAGTCCCGCGGGTCGCTCACCCGCGGGACGATCTCCTGGCGCGGCGAGCCGACCACCCGGCTCGACCCCGCCGATCTCGTCGCCCGCGGCATCGTCCAGGTGCTGGAGGGTCGCCACGTCTTTCCGCAATTGAGCGTCGAGGAGAACATCCTGTCGGGCGGCTTCGTGCGGCGGCCGAGCCGGGCGACCCTGCGCGCCGACTTGGAGCGCATCTATGCGTGGTTCCCGCGTCTCAAGCAGAAGCGCCGCACCAAGGCCGGCCTGACCTCGGGCGGCGAGCAGCAGATGACGGCGATCGGCCGCGCCCTGATGACGAAGCCGCGCCTCGTTCTGCTCGACGAGCCGTCGATGGGTCTCGCGCCGATCATCGTCGAGGAGATCTTCGAGATCATCCGTGCCCTCAATCGCGACGAGGGCGTGAGCTTCCTCCTGTCCGAACAGAACGCCACCCTCGCGCTGCGCTATGCCGACCACGGCTACGTGCTGGAGACCGGCCGGATCGCCGCCTCCGGCACGGCGGCCGACCTCGCCGCGCGGGACGACGTGGCGGAGTTCTATCTCGGTCGCAGCACCGCGCCGCCGCCGAGCCCCTGATCCCTCGCCCAGCTTCGACCCGTTTCTCGCATTCGCTCTGGAGTTTCCTTCGTGACCTTTCCGCATGGTGTTTGGGGCGTCGGCCCCAGCGGTTCCTACGAGGCGCTCGCCGATCGCTTTCGCCCCCTGTTCGCTCGCATCCGCGAGGGCGCGGCGAAGCGCGAGGTGACGCGCACCCTCCCCTTCGAGGAGATCGGCCTGTTGCGCGAGGCGGGCTTCACCGCGCTCCGGGTGCCGCAACGCTTCGGCGGGGCCGGCGTCACGCTGCCGGAATTCTTTGCGCTGCTGACCGAACTCGCGGCGGCGGATTCCAACCTGCCCCAGGCGCTGCGGTCCCATTTCGCCTTCATCGAGGACGTCGTCAACGCGCCGGAGAGCCCGCAGCGCGACGCTTGGCTCACACGGCTCGGCGGCGGAGAGCTCGTCGGCGGCGCCTGGACCGAGATCGGCAACGCGGTCGTCGGGACCTTCGACACGCGAGTGACGCGCAACGGCAGCGGGCTCGTCCTCACAGGCAAGAAATATTACACGACCGGCTCGCTCTACGCCGATTGGATCGAGGTCGGTGCCATCGACGATGCGGGCGAGTCCGTCATGGTCCGCGTGCCGCGGAGCGCGGCCGGTATCGACATCGCGGACGATTGGGACGGCTTCGGCCAGATCCTCACCGCGAGCGGCACCGCCGTGTTCGACAAGGTTCCGGTCGCGGACGAGGACGTGATCGGCGACGGCAACCGGTTCCGCTATTCGGCGGCCTTCTTCCAGACCGTCCACCTCGCGACCCTCGCCGGCATCGCGCGGGCGGCGGCGAGCGACGTCGCCGCCGCCGTCGCCGAGCGCCGCCGCACGTTCTCCCACGCCGCCGCGCCGGTCGCCGCGCAGGATCCGCAGATCCTCCAGGTGGTCGGCAAGGTGCACAGCCATGCTTATGCCGCGGGCGCGATCGTGGAGAAGGCGACGGCTGCGCTCGAGCGCGCCGCCCTCGCCCACGGGGCGGGCGACGAGGCCGCGGAAGAGGCGGCGAACATCGCCGCCGAGATCGAGGTGGCGCAGGCGCAGACGGTCGTGACCAGCCTGGTGCTCGAGGCGACCACGGTCCTGTTCGATGCGCTCGGGGCGTCCGCGACGAGCCGCCCGAAGGCGCTCGATCGCTATTGGCGCAATGCGCGCACCCTGAGCTCGCACAATCCGCGGATCTACAAGGACCGGATCGTCGGCGATTATGCCGTGAACGGTACGCTGCCGCCGTTCCAGTGGACCATCGGCGCCACGCCCACCTGAGTGAGACGGGCAACGCGGTCCAGGATCGGGGTCAGCTCTCGGGGTCAGCCTGCGGTCGCGGGGGCGGCCCCGTAGATCTCCTCGCCGATGATCCGCCCGGCTTCCATCCTGACCACCCGGTCGCACAGGTGGGCGACGACGCCGGGATCGTGGCTCACCAGCACCGTCGTCATCGGCCGGCGCGCCTTGAGATCCTGCAAGAGGTTCAGGATGTCGGCCTGGACCGACATGTCGAGGGCCGAGGTCGGCTCGTCGAGCAGGAGCAAATCCGGCTCGACGACCAGGGCGCGCGCGATGGCGATGCGCTGGCGCTGCCCGCCCGACAATTGGTGCGGATAGCGCTCGGCGATGTCCGGGGAAAACCCGACCTGGGCGAGCGCGTCGGCGAGCCGCCGCTCTCGGTCGTCGAAGCCGGCCACCACCATCGGCTCCGTCAGCGTGCGGCGGATGCGGTGGCGCGGATGCAGCGAGCCGTAAGGGTCCTGGAACACCATCTGCACCGCGCGCCGGCGCCGGCCTGCGAGCCGGGTTCCCGGCACGAGCGGCGCGCCGAGAAGGTCGATGCGGCCGCGCCAGGCGCGGTTGATGCCGGCGAGCACCCGGAGAACGGTCGACTTGCCGCACCCCGACGGGCCGATCAGGCCGAAGGTTTCCTCCGCGGCGATCGAGAAGGAGACCCCGTTCACCACGGACCGCGTCTCCCCGTCCCGCTCGAAGTCGATGACGAGGTCTTCGATGCGGACCGCGCTCACGGCGATGTCTCCAAGCTCGCGGTCTCCAAACTCGCGGCGTCCAGATGCGCCGCGTCCAGGCTCGCCCGGTCGAGGGTGGGCAGGCGGGTTCCCCGCGTCGTCGCCGACGGACGGCAGCGCCACAGGGTGCTGGTGTAGGGGTGCGTCGAGAGGGGCAGATCGGCGGCCCGGCCGCGGTCGACGATCCGCCCGCGGAACATCACGATCGCCCGGTCGCACACCCGCGACACCTGCTCGAGGTCGTGGCTGATGAGGATCAGGCCCATGCCCCGCGCCTCGGTCAAACCGATCAAGAGCTCCAGCACCTGATCGCGCAGGTGATGGTCGAGGGCCGAGGTCGGCTCGTCGGCGATGAGGAGGCGCGGCTCGGTGACGAGGACGGAGGCGATCATGGCGCGCTGGCCCATGCCGCCAGAGAGTTCATGCGGATAGGCCCGGGCGATCCGGACGGGGTCGGGCAGGCCGACGCTCTCCAAGGCGGCGAGCACTTTGTCCCGCCGCTCGGCGCGGCCGAGCTTGGTGTGGAGCCGCAGGCTCTCCTCGATCTGCGCGCCGACCGCCATGACCGGATCGAGCGCGACACGAGGGTCCTGGAGGACGAGCCCGACCTCGCGGCCGCGGAAGTGCGTCCAGTCCCGCGGCGAGAAGGCGAGGAGCGAGCGCCCGGCCACCGCGAGCGTCTCGGCTTCGAGCCGGGCGGAGGCCGGCAGCAGGCCCATGATGGCGCGGGCCGTGAGCGACTTGCCGGAGCCGGATTCCCCGACGATGCCGACCCGTTCGGCCCCCATCGAGAAGGAGACGGATTCGACGGCTCGCCGGCCGCCTTGGCCCGGGAAGGCGATCGAGAGGGCTTCGACCGCGAGGAGCGGCGATGCGTCCGGTTGGTGGGGGGGCGAGGCGGTCATCGGTCAGCCGTGGCGCGGGTCGAGCACGTCGCGCAACCCGTCGGCGATGAGATTGAAGGAGAGGCTGGCGAACAGGATCGCCGTGCCCGGCGCCGCCGCGATCCACCATTGATCGAAGATCACCGTCGTTCCGTCGGCGACCATGCTGCCCCAATCGGGCGTCGGGGGCCGCACGCCGAGGCCGATGAAGCCGAGGCCGGCGGCGGCGAGAATGATGCCGGCCATGTCGAGCGCCATGCGCACCGTGGCGCTCGGCAGCACCACGGGCAGCACGTGGCCGAACAGGAGCCGGGGCCCGCGGATGCCGCCCATCTCGGCCGCGGCGAGGAAGTCGCTGCGCCGGATCACGCTCGCTTCCGCCCGCGCGAGCCGTGCATAAGCCGGCCAGCCGGTGATGGCGAGGGCGAGCGCGCCATTGACGAGGCCCGGACCGAACACCGCGACGAAGGCGAGCGCCAGGGCGAGGCGCGGAAAGGCCATGCCGATGTCGGTGAGCCGCATCAGGATGCGCTCGACCCAGCCGCCCGCCGTGCCGGCGACGATGCCGATCGCAAGCCCGAGCGGCAGCGAAGCAACGGTGACGAGCAACACGAGCCCGAGCGTCGGCCGCGTGCCGTAGATGAGCCGCGAGAGCTGGTCGCGGCCGAACCCGTCGGTGCCGAGCCAATGCGCGGCGGACGGCGGCGCGAGGCGGTTGGCGACGTCCTGGACGATCGGGTCGTAGGGGGCGACGAGTGGCGCGCAGGCGGCGGCGAAGAGAAACAGGCCGAGCAACGCGAGGCCGGCGACTGCGGTGCCCGACTTGAGGAGACCGCCGAGGATGTTGCGGTCACCCAGGCTGACCGGGGCTTCGAGGGCGTCGACACTCATGCGCGCACCCGGGGATCGAGACGGCGGACGATGAGGTCCGCGACGGCGTTGACGGTCACGAAGGCGGTTCCGATGGCGAGGGTGCCGCCGAGGATCGCCGGCATGTCGGCGGCGAACACGGCGGTCGACATGTAACGGCCGATGCCGGGCCAGGCGAACACGGTTTCGGTGAAGATCGCCCCTTCGAGCAGTGTCGTGTAGCCGAGCGCGACCACGGTGACGACGACGCCCGAGACGTTGGGAAGGGCATGGCAGAGGATGATGCGCAGGCGTCCCGCGCCCCGGGCGCGGGCGGCGACGACATAATCCTTGTCGAGTTCGGCGAGGAGCGCCGCGCGCGTCAGGCGCGCGATGCCGGCGAGCACGTGGACGGCGAGCACCAGCGCCGGCAGGATCATGTGCTTCAGGGCGTCGGTGAGGGCGCCGGGCTGCCCGGAAAGCCAGGTGTCGAAGAGCGCCGAGCCGGTCGGCCGGTCGATCGTGTAGGCGATGAGATCGTCGAGCTGGCCGGGCCCCGCCGCCCAATGCAGCCGGGCATAGAACAGCAGCAGCATCAGGAGCCCGAGCCAGAAGATCGGGACGGAATAACCGATCAGCGACACGATCCGCACCACCGCGTCGAGGGTTCCGCCCGGCCTGAGCGCCGACAGCACTGCGAGGGTGAGGCCGACGATCGTGCCGATCGCGAGCGCGACGGTGGACAATTCGAGCGTCGCCGGGAAGACCCGGGCGATGTCCGCGGCAACGGAATCGCCGGTCGCCCACGAGGTGCCGAGATCGCCGTGGAGCACGCGGTCCACATAGGCGACGAAGCGCGTCGCGACCGGCTGGTCGAGCCCGAGCGAGCGGCGCGCCGCCTGATAGGTGGCGTCGCTCGCATGGTCGCCGACGAGGTGCAGCGCCGGATCGGCGGGGGACGTCTCGCCGAGGGCGAAGGTGAAGACGAGAAGCCCGGCGAGCGTGACCGCCAGCGTGGCGAACCAGGTAACGAGGCCCCATACAAAACGACGACCCCGCCGGGCGGTGGCCCGGCGGGGAACGGAAACGCCGATCTCGGGCTCCGCGGCGCGTTCAGTCACGTTATTTGGTCACTCCGGCATAATCGACCTGGTCGGCGTTGAGGCCCTGAACATAGCCTTTCACGTCGTCGCGTAGAACCAGTTGATTGTTGGCCTGGAGGATGACGACGAACGGGCTGTCGGCCTGCACCGCCTTCTGGATCGCCAGATAATCCTCGGCGCGCTTCGCCGGATCGGTCTCCTCGACGGCCGCCTGCGTCTCATCGGAGAGCTTCGGGATCACCCAGCCCTGCCGCCACGCCACCGTCTTGGTGCCGTCGTCGCGGTTGATGGCGAAGGCGCTCGCGTTCGAATGCGCGTCGAAATAATCCGGGATCCAGAACAGGAGCGCTGCCTCGTGCTCGCGGCCGCGGATCTTGGAATAGAACTGGCTCGCGACCGCCGGCTGGACCTCCAGCGTGATGCCCGCCTTGGCGAAGTCGGATTGCAGCGCCTGGGCGATCTGCGGATAGGGCGGCTGGTTGATGACGTCGAGCTTGATCGTCAGGCCCTTGTCGAGGCCCGCCTTGGCGAGGATCTCCTTGGCCTTCGGGATGTCCTGCTTGAACGGGTTGTCGTCGAGCGAGCCGGGGAAGCCCGACGGCAGGAACGCCTGGTGAACGCTGTACTGGCCCTTCAAGAGGTCCTTTGAGATGCCCTGGTAATCGACGATCCAGCGCGCCGCTTCCCACAAGGCGGGGTTCTTGGTGTTCGGATTGGTCGGGCTCACCAGATTGAAGGCGAGATAATCGATCTCCGCGGACGGCACGCTGAGCACCTTGAGGTCGCTCTTGCCCTTGAGGGCGGCGATCTGGTCGGCGCCGAGATCGCGGGCGATGTCGACGTCGCCCTGCTCGACGAGGAGACGGCGGGCGGCCGGATCGGTCACGTTCTTGAGGATGATGCCCTTGAGCTTCGGCGCGCCGCCGACGGCATCCGCGTTGGCATCGAGCACCAGGGCCTCGTGGGGCTTGTAGGCCTTGATCTTGAAGGGGCCGGAACCGGCGGAGGCCTGATGCAGCCAGGCGTTGCCGTAATCGTTGTTGGCGACATGCGCCGACACCGTCTTCTCATCGACGATCGACGCAACCGGGGCCGACAGGATCGACAGCGCGAAGGACGGGCCGACCTTCGCCGGCCACGCGACCTTGACGTGGCTGTCGTCGACCTTGCTCAGGAAGCCGTCCACGTTGTCGGCCTTCCAGCCGAGCTCGTTGAGGATGAAGGCCGGGCTCTTGTCGAGCTTCACCGCCCGCGACAGCGAGAAGATCACGTCCTCGGGGCGGATCGGGTTGCCGGAGGCGAACTTCGCCCCGTCGCGGATCTTGAACACGAGGGAGCGGCCGTCGGGGCCGGCCTGCCAGCTCTCGGCGATGACCGGATCGAGCTCGGTCGGCTTCACCAGATCGGATTCGACCAGGCGCTGATAGAGGCTGTTGAACGACTGCACGGTCGTCAGCTCGAAGCCTTCCGCCGGATCGAGGCTGACGATGTCGTCGATCGGCTGGGCGACGACGAGGATGCCCGGCGGCGTCGCGGCCTCGGCCGGTGCCAGGAGGGCGGTGCCGGCGAGGAGCGCGCCGGCGAGAAGGGAAGCTTTCAGGGGGCTCGTCATCTGTCGTCTCTGTCCTGGGCCGAGCTTATGGCGGGCGAAAGGGGGTCGGGCGGCGAGGTCAGGCTGGCGCTTCAGTCGACGGCTCGCCACCGAATGGATCGCAACCTAGCGGCGACGGACCCTCGACGGCGACGACATTATTTCTCAGAAATCCGTAGAAGCGGAAAAATCTTTCCCTATACCCCCACAAAGTTCGGCGCGGCGGAATGAACGTCCGCCGCGCCGCAACAGGCGCCGTCTCGTCGCGCCGTTCATCGGTGTGACGGGCCCTATGCGTGACCCGCGGCGGCATCGGCGCGGAGATAGGCGCGCCGCGTCTTCTCGGTCGGACGCACGGCGAGGCGCTCGGCGAGCAGGGCGCGGGCGAGGTTGGTCTGCCCGCTGCGCTCCGCCGCCGCGATCAGCGTCTGGATGAGGAGATCGCGCTGGGCGTGGCTGCCGCCGATGCGGATGGTCTTGTAACGCACGGGGAGAAGCCGATCGATCGCGCCGCGATGATCGCCCGCGGCGAAGGCGAGGACGCCGTCGATCAGGCGGCGGCCGACATCGACCGTGATCGCGTGGTTGTCGCCCCGGCCGTCGCGGGCATAGGCGTCGAGCGAGGCCGTGAAGCGGTGCAGCGCCTCCGGATCGCCCGACCGCGACACCGCAAGGGCGATGTGGAGATCGTTGAAGGCGAGCACGTGGTCGTCGACGTGGGTGAGCCACTGCGCGGCGACCGGCGTCCAGCGCGCGCCGACGTCCGCTCCGGCGAGTTCGAGGCGCCACAGCAGCGCCGCGGCATCGACGAGATCGAGCAAGGAATCTTCGCCGAGGCGCGGCGCGACGTGGCGGTCGTAGTCTGCGAGCACGTCGTCGAAGCGCTCCTGCTCGATGAGGTAGAGCGCCAGATGCCAGCCGTTGTGGACAGACAGGGCGTTCGCCTTGCTCCAGGCCGGGCGGGACGCCTTCAGGAACTCGATCCCTTCCGCCTGCCGGCTCTCCGTCTCCAGCACGTGGGCGACCGCGTGGACCGCCCAAGCGTCCTCGGGATTGAGGGCGAGGGCGCGGCGACCGACCTCCTCCGCGTGGCGCAGTTCTCCCGCCTCTTCGAGCCCGAAGGCATATTGGCCGAGGACGTAGCCATAGTTGCGGCCCGCTTCGTCCCAGGCCGGGAGCACACGGGCGACGGAATCGCGGATGCTCTGCGAGTGCCCGAGATAGAAATAACTGTCGTGGGCGAAGCGCAGCGCGAGCGCGTCGGTCGGATGGTCGAGCAGAACCTCCTCCCAGATCTCCGTCGCGCCGATGATTTCGCCCGCCGCCCAGGCCTTCGCAGCGCCGAAATGATGCCGCTCGCGGGCCGTCGCACCGGCGGCGGAGGCTTCCGCCTTGTCGAGCGCGGTCCGCACCGCGGGGTGATCGCCGGGAACGCCGTTGAGCACGAGGAGCGACGCCACCGCGCTGTGGCCGAGGGTGAAGGCGGGATCGGCGTCGGCGGCTTCGCGCAGGACCGCCAGCGGGTCGCCCCGCCACGCATAATAATCGGCGACGGCGCGATCGAGTGCGGCCACCGAGGCCGCCTCCCCGGTCACGGACAAGCCCTGGTCATCGAGCGGCATCGGCAAGGTCCTTCTGAGGTCGTGCGGCGGCGTCACCGCGCGGTGCGGGCGCCCCGATGAAGTCGCGGATATCGGCGGCGACCCGGTCCGGGATCTCCCAGTGCGGAGCATGCCCGACCTCGGGATAATCGATCGCCGTCGGCCGCTCGAGGTGGCGGGCGAGATCGGCTTGCGCGCCGCGGTCGAACACGGCGTCCCGGTCCCCCCACAACAGGAGGGCCGGCCGGTCGAGAACGGTGTCCGGCACGTCCGGATCGTTCACGAGCCCGGCGAGCGCGCCGCGCCACGTGTCCGGATGCAGCCGCAGGCTCTCGCTCACGAAGGCCGCGAGGTCGGCCTCGCCGATCTCGCGGTGCGTGGTGCCGCGCTGGAAGGCCGTCACGAACGCGGGCGGAATATCCTCCCCGAGTGCGGCGAGTTCGGCGTCGAGTTCCGCGAGGCCCGGATGACCGGCCGCGGTCCGCGCGGGGCCGATCAGGATGAGGCTCTCGACGAGGTCGGGGCGGATCGCGGCGACGCGGTGGGCGACGATGCTGCCGAGCGAATGGCCGACGAGATGGACCGGCCCGCCCACCACCGCCTCGATGAAGGCGATGGCGTCGCCGGTGAAGTCGGCGATGGCGTAGCGCTCCGCCCGTTCGCTGAGGCCGTGGCCACGCTGATCGAGGAGCAGCAGGCGGCCGGCGCCCGCGAGCGCGGGGAGCAGCGGGGCGAAGCTCCGCCAACTGTCCGTGTAGCCGTGCAGGAAGACGAGCGTCGGCCCCTCGCCTTCCACCGCGACATAATGGTGCCGACGGCCGTCGTTCAGCGTGACGTGGCGGCTCGTCGTGCTGGGTTCTGCGACATCCGCCGTCACGACCGCACCTTCGCCTGCGTTTGGACCTGCGCCTCGCTTTGGCTCGTCGGGACGAGATCCGCTTCGAGCGCCGCGAGCGAAGCCGGCGAGAAGACCTTCAGGAGCAGGAACCAGGCGACCCCGAGGGCGAGCAGCCCGAGGAAGATGTAAGGCAGGATCGAGTACGGCCACGCGGGCACGGGATAGAGGCTGCCGGCGAGCGGGATCAGCAGAAGCAGGATGGTGATGATGCTGACCAGCGCATGCCAGGGCTTGTAGTGCCCGATCCTGCGCAGGAAGAACGGCGCGCCGGCGGCGACCAGGATATAGGCGAACAGGAAGCCGTAGGTCGCGATGGTGCCGAGCAGGCCGAAGGTGTCGAGCAGCCCGTGGCCCGATTGGGTGAGGCCGAGCGACAGGGCGATCGCGATAACCGCGAGCAGGCTCACCGCCACGTGCGGCGTCGCGTTCAGATGGTGCGCCGCGCTGGCGGAGCGGTGGAACAGGCCGTGGCGCGACAGGGCAAAGAGCACCCGGGCGCCGGCATTGATGCTGCCGAGGGTGCAGGCGAAGAAGCTCAGGGCGACGCCGAGATCGATGAGGCTGCCGACGAAGCGGATGTGGATCCCCTCCGCCGCCGTGGTGAGCGGCGCCTCGGCCTTGTCGAGCGAGACGGTCTGGCCGTGGAAGATGCTGGTCAGGCCATAGGCCGAGATGATGAAGAGGAGGCCGATCGCGAGCACGCTGACGAACACCGCGCGGGGAATGGCGCGGTGCGGGTCCTTGGCCTCGGCGCCGAGCGTCGTCGCGCTCTCGAAACCGACGAAGCTGAAGAAGGCGAGCACCAGGCCGAGCCGGAGCTGATCGGATCCGACGCCTTCGAGCGAGAACTGGGCCTTGTCGACGACGGGCCCGACGAACAGGACGGCGCCGATCACGACGACGAGGATCAGGACCACGGTCGCGAGTTCGATGGCGAGGGTGGTACGGGTCGACAGGCGGATGTCGCGATAGGCGAGGAACCAGGCGCCGGCGATCACCGCGAGGCTGACGACGATGGTGAGCGCCTGATCGGAATTCTGCACGCCGAAGGTGTGGGCGAGGACGAGCAGCGAATTCACCGCGCCGCCGATCACAGCACCGGCGGTGAAGAGATAGGCGATGAGGAGCGACCACCCCGCGATGACGCCCCAGAGGCCGCCGAGCCCCTGCCCCGCGAACACGTAGAGCGCGCCGGGGCTCGCGGTGTGGCGGGCGAACTGGTTGACGCTCCAGGCGACGAACAGGAGGGCGATGGTGGCGAACAGATAAGCGAGCCACGTGCCGTTGCCGGCGACGGCGAAGACGACGGGAATGACGAGCGCCGGCGTGCCCGACGGGGCGACGGTGCCGATCGATTGCGCCACCACTTCGGGGAGCGACAAGCGATTGGCGGCGAGCGTGGCGGTGCTTCGGGGCGTGGGGCGGATGGCGGTTGTCACCGCATCGGTCGGGCTCATGGCGCGGCTCCGAGAAAGGGCATCGAGAAGGTCCAGGCGAAGCACCCGGCACCGATTGCGCCTCCGCTCAGCCCTGTGATGATCCAGCATCGAAGCGGAGTGCTTTATTGTCAAGTTAGTCTATAAATATAGTATTCTAAAGCAAGGCGCCGCTTTGTCATGCCGTTCTAGTGGCGAGCCTTGCGGCAGTTTGCTGAGGGCGGCGGTCGACGGATGCCCGCGGCCGAAGCGGCGAGAGACGGACGAAGCCGGCGCGCTCGAACGCCGCCGGCGGGGTGGATTCACCCGGGTCTCGCGGTGCATACGCTCGGGACACGTTCCCATCGTCTCGCGGCGCGTTCGTGAAAGGTCTCGTTGCGCCCGCAAGGGCCCGCCGTGCTGCCTTGTGCCAACAACCGAGGCTCGGCGCAGCAAGGGTGTTCCAAAGCGGCCGCATCCCGTCGGCTTGCCCCGCCCCTATCGCGCGACTCCCTCCAAAATCGTCCGCGTCTCGGGCAGGCGAGCCAGCGACGCGTCGAGCCGGTCGCGCCAGCGGGGGCCGGCGGCGCGGGCGTCGGCATAGGCCTCAGTGAGGTCGTCCGGGCGGTCCTCGGCGAGGGCGCGGATCAGGAAGGCCGCCTGAAGGAGGTCCTTGCGCGCCTTCAGGGCGTCGCGGCCGGCGCGGCGGTCGGCGACGATCAGCTTGTGGACGGCATAGCGCTCCGGCCGCGGGATCTGCACCATGACGCCCGAACGATACGGCACCGCGGCGAGGATCGGTTCGGCGATCAGGTAGTTCAGATAATGCAGCGACTGCGCGTGGACGCCGAGCGCCGCCAGCGGCCGTAGCTCCTCGGTGTCGCTGAAGCTCGGGGTGAGGAATTCGACGAGGAGGTCGTTGCGCGTCTGCCGCCAGCGCCAGGCCTTGGCGCGCTCGAGCGAGGGCGCCGGCTCGAAGGCGAAGTCGCCGAGCACCCGCTGCAACGGCTCGGACACGGTATCGGCGAGGGCGAGGGAGAGCCGCTCGAAGCTCGCGATGTCGAGATCGTCGGTCTGCGCCGCCTCGTCGAGCCCGTAGCGCAGCCCGAGCTCGCCCTCGTAGAGGCGGAAGGCGTGGGTGCCGACGATGGTGCCGCCGAGGCGGAAGACCCCGGCGCCGGCGAGCGCCGCGAGCAAGCTGCCGGTGCCGGCATCGACGCCCATGAAGCCCTCCGCCCGCAGGATGCGGATCAGGCGCGTGCGGGCGCGCCGCCGCGCCTCGCGGTCTGCCTTCAGCGCGGCGAGGCTGTCGAGGCGCTCGCGCAGGGCCTCGCTGTCCTCGCCGATATAGGCCTTCCGCACGTCGGAGCCGACCCGGTAGGTGTCGTACCAATAGATGCGGCCCCGCCGCTCGACCCGCGTCGGCGTGCCCCGGAGATCGGAAACCGCCTCGTCCTGCAGCGAGCGCAGGAGATCGTGATAGGCGGCGTGGGCGAGGGTCGAGTGGCGCGCGATCATGATGTTCAACGGAAATTATATCCGTTGAGCATAGGCGATCTTCAACGAACTTCAAGTTTGTTGAACACGGGGTCGGCCGGCCTGTTGGCTTTGGAGATGTGGCGGCGGCGAAGTGCGCGTGCCCACCGGAGGTTCATGGCCTCCCCCTACGCCTCCGCCGGTGCGCCCGGTCCCGCAATCGCCGCGCCCAGCGTCTCGATCTCGTCGAGGATGCCAAAGATCAGGCGCTCTTGGATGGCGTGAAAGGAGCGGGCGTCCGGCGCGAGGACGTAGGCGCGCACCTCGATGGTGATGGCGTCGATGTCGAGGTCGGTGATCGTGATCTCGAGGTCGCCGCGGGTGCGCTCGTCCACCTCGGGCAGCGCCGCCACGAGGGATCGCAGGCGGGCGAGGAGGGTGCGCAACTGCGCTGCCGAGGCGTCGGCGCGCACGGCGAAGCTGCGCCGAAATAGGTGCTTGTCGCGCCGCGTCCGGTTGGTGATGGGAACCTTCGCGAGGTCGCCGTTCGGCACCGAGATCAGGGTGCCGTCCGTCGCCCGGATGCGGCTCGAACGCAGGCCGATCGCCTCCACGACGCCGCCGATGTGTTCGAGGTCGGTCGCATATTCGATCTCGTCGCCGATCCGGAACGGACGGTCGGCGAAGATCGAGAGCCCGCCGAACAGGTTCTCGATGGTGGATTGGGCGGCGAGCGCCACCGCGATGCCGCCGACCCCGAAGCCGGCGACGAGCCCCAAAGCCGGGATGCCGATCTCGTTGGCGCCATAGGCGAGGATTGCCCCGGTCGTGAGCAACGCCGTCACCCGCGCCGTGAGGCGCAGCAGGTGCGCGTCGTAGACGTCGCGCGGGATCTTGGGCCAGGCGATGATCGCCTCGAGCACCAGGAAGCATGCCGTCCAGGCGATCCAGGCGGCGGCGAGATAGTGGGCGACCGAGGAGAAGACGTGCTCGCCGACGGCGAAGGTGCCGGTCAGGTTGAGTTCGTCGAGCACCGCCCATTCGGACGCCGAGAACAGCGCGAGGAAGACGAGCGGCATCGAGATGCGCCAGGCATAGCGCACCGTCGGCTGCGCGCGGCGCGCCATCAGCCAGGCGAGCCGCGCCCACAGGGCGGCCGCGATGAGCACGGCGAGCACGATGACGAGGGTCGCGAGGATCTTCCAGAGCGGCGTGTCGAGCACGATCTCGTTGAGCGCGGGCGGTACGCGCGCGATCAGCGCGTCGGGGATGAAGGGGCCGGTAACCGCGATCTGAAGGCGATGGAGCGAGGGATAGCCGGGGCTTGCGAGCGGCTCGGTGCCCGCGATCTCCTCGTAAGCGGCGGAGAGGTCGTCGATCGTGCGGGCGCTGAAGAGATATTCGCCCGCCGTCTCGCCGGCTGCGACGCGGGCGATCTCGATGTCGGTGCCCGGGATGATCCATCGCGGCGGCAGCTTGTCGGGATCGGTCGGAACGGCGCCGGGAATGGTCGCCGGATCGATGGGAGGCGCCTGCGCCAGGAGGTCGTGCAAATAGCCGATCGCCATCGCCGCGACCTTGCCGCGAACGGCCGGCGGCTGATCGCTGAGGTCGAGAAGACGATGGGACCGCCGCACGCTTTGGCGCAGCGCCGTCGCGTTCGCGGGCGTCTTGTCGGCGGCATAGTCCGCATAGCGCGCCTCGATCGTCCGCACCGTTTTCAGGAACGATTGGTAGGTCGCGCTCGGGCTCGAGGTGTCGACCGGTTCGCTCGCCCTGAGAGATTCGGGCCGCGCCGGGCCCGCCCACGCCAGGAGGGCGAGGAGGAGGAGGCCGAGAGCGGCAATCGAGAATGCAGGCCGCCGCCCGCGGTGCGGTGCGCGATCGCTCTCTGGCTCTGTCGAGAAATGCGGCGCCGCCATTGCGATCTCTTGCGGTTATATAAAATAAGTTAGGAGCGGAGCCGCTCGCTGCTAAGGAGCCCTTCGGGTGCGCTTCGTGTATAGGCCGGCGCTCTCGGCCGGTAAATACTCGCGCTCGTACCCGTAAATTCGACGTCGAAGAAATCGTACTTCTTCGTTTAAAAAAACAAGCCGCCTTGGGCGTAAGGAACAAGTCGGGTTGAAGGCGGTCCGTATCGCGGCCCGCCGAGGGCTTGGCGGGGGCGTGAGATCGCGCTGGCGTGCCATCGGCGCGCCAGCGCCGGCCACTTTTCCGTTGGCGACGGGCAGTCTCGAAGGCCTCGAGCGACGAGGCTCGTCGCTTCGGCACGGCATCGCGCCACGCGCGGCCGTCCGTGCACCGCGTGCAGGCTTCCGATCGGTGCCTGCGATCACGGTCGCCCCGTGCGTATGACGAGGCTCGAAGGGGGAATGATGCGGCAGGTGGCGTTGCATGTCGGGTGCGGTGCAGGTGATCGGGTGGCGATGGTTCGGCATCGCGTCGTGGTGCTCCTGACCGGCGTGAGTGCGCTCGCTGCGATCGCGGCGGGGGCGGAAGAGGCCCGCGCGGCGGATCCGATCCGCATCGTGAACACGGGTGCCAACGGCACCAATGCGACCACCGCCGCCGTCGCGACGCCGGGCCTCGCCGGAACGCCTGTGAACCTTACCAACGCCACGATCATCGCCAATGCGCGGCCCACCATCATCGAACTCGGCTCGGTCGGCGGGGCCGGTGGCGAGGGGCGTTGGCGCTTTCTCGACAAGAATATCGCGGGCGCCAAGGGCGGCGACGGCGGGGCGGTGACGCTCGTCGAAACGGCGACGGTCTCCGGCGGGTCGGAGAACACCGTCGCGACGCCGCTCCTCTTCCTCTATTCGAAGGGCGGCGCCGGCGGATACGGCTACAAGACCGACAACGGCGGCATCGGCGCCGGCGGCCTCGGCGGAACCGTCACGCTCGACCTCCGCGCCAATGTCGCGACGACGGGCAGCGCGACCCCGGCACTCTATCTCCTCTCCCAAGGCGGCGCCGCCGGCGTTCGTCAGGGCACGGGCGGCGCCCCGGGCGGGACCAGCAAGGAGCGCATGCAGCGCGATTCCGGCGGGGCCGGCGGCGCAGTCGTCGCGACCCTCGCCGGCACAGCTACGGTCTCTACAACGGGCGCGAACGCGCCGGCCGTGGTGCTCGCCTCGAACGGTGGCGCGGGCGGCGACGCGGACGGCACCACCAGCACCTATTATGCCTCGGAGGGCGGTGCCGGTGGTTCGGTCACGCTGACGAACAACGGCAAGATCGCAACCACCGGGGAGAATTCGTCCGGCGTGATCGCCCAGAGCGTCGGCGGCAGCGGCGGCCGGGGCGGCGGCGGCGCCCTGACGGAGGCGGCGCCCGGCGCCGACGGCGGCAACGGCGGCGCGATCGCGGTGACCAATGCCGGCACCATCACCACGCGCGGCAACTACAGCTTCGGCATCATCGGGCAGTCCGTCGGCGGCATGGGCGGCCAAGGCAAGACGGCGATCTTCGGCTCGGGCGGGGCTGGCGGCGCGGCGGGCTCGGGCGGGGCCGTGAGCCTCGCCAATTCCGGTACGATCCAGACGCGAAAGATCGGCGCCACAGCGATCGTCGCCCAGAGCATCGGCGGCGGCAATGCGCTCGACGCGCTGCAGGCGGGCACACCGACCACCGATCATTCCGGTGGCAATGGCGGTGGCGGCGGTATCCTGCCGTGGAGCACGGGCGGTAGCGGCGGGCCGGGCGGGAATGGCGGCGCGGTCGTCGTCGTCAACAGCGGGACGTTAAGCACCGGCGGCAATGCGGCCTACGGCGCGCTCCTGCAGAGCATCGGCGGTGGCGGCGGCACCGGTGGCGGCAACGTCGGCATCGGGGCGTTCTTGGCGGTGGCCATCGGCGGCACGGGTGGCGGCGGCGGCGACGGCGGCGCGGTGACCTTCGACGGCACCGGCGGCAGGATCGGCACCACCGGCAACCGCGCGACGGGCGTGCTCGCCCAGTCGATCGGAGGCGGCGGCGGCACCGGCGGCTACGCGACCGCAGCGTCGGGCGGATTGCTCCTCTCGGCTTCGGTTGCCGTGGGCGGCAGCGGTGGCGGCGGCGGGGCGGGCGGCGTGGTCACCGTCCGCAATGCCTCGACGATCACCACCTGGGGCGAGGCTGCCGATGCGATCGCGGCCTCCAGCATCGGCGGCGGCGGTGGCACCGGCGGCGATGCCCGCGCCTATTCCGCATCGCTCTCCGCCGTGGTGTCGGGGCTGAGCCTGCCGGCCATCGCCATCTCGTCCGCCGTCGGCGGATCGGGCGGCGGCGGCGGCGCCGGCGGCACCGTCGATATTGCCAACACGGCGACCCTGGAGACCGGCGGCGTCGGCTCCGTCGGTATCCGAGCGCTGAGCGTCGGCGGCGGCGGTGGTGAGGGCGGCAACGCCCTCGCCTACGGGCTGTCGGTCGCGGTCAGCCCGGATTCGCTCGGCCTCAACGTCACGGCAGCGGTGGGCGGCAGCGGCGGAACCGGCGGCAATGGTGGGGCCGTCCATATCGACAACAGCGGCACGGTGGTGACGAGCCACGATTCGGCGGCGGGCCTCCTTCTTCAGAGCATCGGCGGCGGCGGCGGCGATGGCGGCGCGGCGGTCTCAACGGGGAACGCGCTCGGCCTCTATGCCGACGTCGCCTACGCCCTGGCGGTCGGCGGCCGTGGCGGAGGCGGCGGGTCCGGCGGGTCCGTCCAAGCCGACAATAGCGGCGTCGTGTCGACCAGCGGCAACAGCGCGGCGGCGCTGTTCGCCCAATCGGTCGGCGGCGGCGGCGGCAACGGCGGCGAGGTCGTCGCGACGGTCGCTTCCGGCCTCACCTTCGACAAGACCTTGAACGACCTCGCCCACGCACTGCCGCTCGCCGACAGCGTCACCGCCACGACGGTCATCGGCGGAACGGGCGGCAGCGGTGGCAATGGCGGGCGCGTCGTCATCGTGACGGCGGCGGGCTCCCGGCTGGAAACCGCCGGCGCCCAATCGGTGGGTCTCTTCGCCCAGTCCGTCGGCGGCGGCGGTGGGACCGGTGGCGGCGGCAGCGCGGCGGCGAAGGGTACGGTTCGCGCCGACCTGTCGATCGGCGGCCGCGGCGGCAGTGCCGGCAGTGGCGGCACCGTCGAGATCACCCAAGGCGGCACCATCGCCACCAAGGGCGATGCCTCCCATGGCATCCTGGCGCAATCGATCGGCGGCGGCGGTGGCAGTGGCGGCACGCTGAAGGCGGACCGCAGCAGCATTCCCGACAACGTCAATGCGCTCTGGCTCAAGCTTCGTGCCGAGACCAACGCCGATGCCTTCGACAAATGGGCGGCCGACAACAATCTGACGCCGAGCAAGGAGGCGATCGTCCTGTTCCTCACCACGATGAAGACGGCAGTGGAGGGAACGGACTTCTATCAGAGCATCGCCAAGAGCTTCAAAGACTCGCAGTTCTACAAGGATTTTAGCGCATTCCGGGATAATGCGCAGGCCTATCTGGCGGCGCGCCAGGCCAACGCGCTCCAACTGCCCGACGTGTCGCTCGTCCTGTCGGTCGGCGGCAACGGCGGGAGCGGTAATGTCGGCGGCGCGGTGACGGTCGACAACGCCGGCGCGATCGCGACCCTCGGTGATGGCGCGCACGGCATCCTGGCCCAGTCGGTCGGCGGCGGTGGCGGCCAAGGCGGCCTCGCTTATGCGTCCGGGGCGAGCAGCACCAACGTCAGCGGCCGGCTCGGTGGCAGCGGCGGCGGTGGCAACGCGGGCGGCACCGTCACGCTCTCGAACACCGGCTCGATTTCGACCGCCGGCGCAGCCGCCTATGGTCTGGTCGGTCAGTCGATCGGCGGCGGCGGCGGCGCGGGGGTCGTTTCGCCCGGGGCCGGCAACCGGAACATCGCGCTCAGCCTGTCGATCGGCGGGGCCGGCGGCACCGGCGCGGATGGTGGCGACGTGTCGATCGCCAATGCGGGCAGCATCGCCACCACCGGCAAGGAAGCGCATGGCCTCGTCGCCCAGAGCATCGGCGGCGGCGGCGGCATCTTCCTCGTCAATCCTAAGGCGGCGGCAGTGGAGACGCAGGTTGCGGCCGAGAGCGGCCTATCCCAGGCGATCGTCTCGGCCCTTCTGGATTTCTTCGGGTTCAGCGAACCCAAGGACGATGGTGCGAGCGATCCTGCGACGTGGACCTCGGCGAGCCTCTCGTTGGGCGGTTCGGGCGGGGCGAGCGGCCACGGCGGGGCGGTCGGCGTCACCGTGTCCGGTACCATCTCCACGGCCGGCGCTGGGGCGTTCGGCGTCTTCGCCCAATCGGTCGGCGGCGGCGGTGGCATCGCGAACACCATCGGTGCCCCGGACGGCGTCACCTATTCGGCGTCGCTCGGGGCCTCGGGCGGAGCGGCCGGTGACGGCGGACCGGTCAGCGTCACGCTTGCCGGCGAAAATGCCCGGATCGCCACCTCCGGCAATCTCGCGACGGCCGTCTTCGCGCAATCGATCGGCGGCGGCGGCGGCTATGCCGGCGTCTCGAGTCTTCTCGGCAAGGACCTGCCTATCTATGGCGGCGCCGCGGGCACCAGCGGCGACGGCGGGCGGATCGTGATTCAAAGCGATCCCGCCGCCTCCGGTTTCGCCCTCGAGACGAGCGGGACCACCGCACACGGCATCTGGGCGATGTCGATCGGCGGCGGCGGTGGCGCATCGGCGCGTCTTATGCAAGGCCCGAACGCGGAACACCCCGCCCCGGAGAACGCCGACGCCTCCGCCCGCGGCACGGGCCAGGGCGGTGCCATCGACATCACTCTGGCGGGCGGTTCGATCTCGGCGACCGGTGCCGGGTCGTTCGGCATCCTCGCTCAGAGCGGTTCCCAGAATGCCGACGGCTCGTTCGATGCGACGCGACGCGGCGGCGATGTCACGATCGATTATACCGGCACGATCGAAGGCGGCTCCGGCGATGGCGCGGCCATCGGGATCGACGGCGGCGATCAGAACTTGATCGAGATCGGTGCCGGCTCCGTCATCAGCGCGGCGTCCGGCAAGGCGATCCTGACGTCGTTCGGCAACGATATGGTCGTGAACTACGGGACCGTCGTCGGCGATGTCGACCTCGGCACCGGTGAGACCACCGAGCGCAATCAATTCACCAACGAAGCGGGTGGCACCTACCGCAGCGCCGGGACGGGCACGATCAAGCTCGGCGGTCCCGGCGCCGGGGCCTATGCGAACCTCTTCCAGAACCTGGGCACTTTCGATGTGGGGGGTGTCGGTCAGATCGCGACGGCGAGTGTGACGCAGGGGACGCTGGACCTCGGCGGTGTGCTGCTCGCGGACGTGAGTCGGATTGGGGCCAACGTGCAGTCGAACGATGTCCTGACGGCCGACCGCCTCAAGGTGAGTGGCGTGGCGATCAAGCCTTATGCGGTGAACGGTCTGCTGCCGGGCAACTTCACCGTGGTGACGACCGCCAACATGCTGTTTGGCGGGGTGCCGGCGACGGCGGGGGCGAGCCCGGTGAGCCCGATCTCGTGGAGCGTGGCGCAGACCGGCAACAGCCTGGTGATCTCGCCGTCGGCGGCGTTCCTGGCCAAGGCGCAGAGCCTGACGTCGCGGGCGCTGACCAAGACCGAGCGCTCGATGCTTCAGAGCGCGCAGACCGCCTGGGATTCGAGCAATGCCGGGATGGCGGGCTTCTTCGCCCAGGCGGCGAACCTGACGACGAAGCAGCAGTTCAAGGCGCTGGTAAACAGCGCGAGCGCGTCGGAGAGCAACAACCAGCCGGCGGTGGGTCAGTCGTTCCAATCGCTCGATTCGCTCAATGCGTCGCTGAGCTGCCCGGCGTTCGAGGGTGACGGCTTGCGCATTCACGAGGGCGAGTGCGTGTGGTCGCGGGTTGTGGGCTCGCGGATGGCACGGTTCGGCGGCAGCGACGGAGAAGGCTTCAACCAGAGCGGCATGAGCTACCGGGTCGGTGCGCAATGGGAGGTGGCGCCGGATTGGTATCTCGGGGCGACGGCGGCCTACAACATGAGCTGGCTGCAGGCGAGCAGCGGGCTGAGCTCGACGAACGGCACGGGCGGCGACGTCTCGGTGGCGCTGAAGCACCAGATGGGGCCGTTGTTGCTGGCGGCGTCGCTGCAGGCCGGCTACGGCACGTACGAGACGAACAACACGCTGGTGGTCGGGACGCAGCAGGGCGCGGCGTCGAACGACACGGACCTCTGGACGGCCGGCCTGAAGCTGCGGGCGGCGTACGAGTTCGCATTCCAGACGTGGTATGTGCGGCCCTATGTGGACGTGAACGTGCTGCATCTTTCGATGCCGGGCTACACGTTCGCGGCGAACGGGATGAGCGTGTCGTCGGGCTCGATCGACCATTGGAGCGGCGTGCTACAGCCGGTGCTCGAGGTTGGGTCACGGGTCAATGTCGGGGACGGTGCGTGGGTTCGGCCCTATGTCGGGGTGGGTGGCATGTTCGTGGCGGGCAACAGCATCAACACGACGTCGACGTTCTCGTACGGGGGCACGCAGGGGATCTCGTACGAGACGAGCAACGAGATGCCGAATGCGCTGCTCGACGTCGGCGGCGGCGTGCAGTTCATGAACCGGGACGGCTACGAGGTACGCGGCCAATACCGCGCCCAGCTCGCCAACGACTTCGTCGGCCAGGAACTCTCGCTCCGCCTCTCCATGAAATTCTGAGGCGGAGAGCAAACCCTGCGGGCCGCTCGTGCGGCCTCCCCTTCCCTCTCCTCGTCCGGGCTGCATAGGAACGCATCGCCCAGAGTGCAACTGAGCGTGCGCGTGAAATCCCGGATACGCATTTACGGATGGAAATTATAAAACCGCACTGTCTATTATATTGCGATCAGAGATAGCAGAAAATCACTAAATATTGCAAGAATTGCGCAAACAAACGCGAGAATTGCGGTATATAGTACGAAATAGTTCCATTGATCGCCAGCGATTTCAAATCACGGCATCGCCTGATAATTTATAAGCTTCGAAACAAATCATGAATTGGTACGCATCTCCCGAGAACGTGCCGCATGGAAACTGCGGCCGCGCCGACACGCACCGTCCCAGGCTGCGGCGGCGGCGCGGTCCAGGCCGCGGATGCAGGGGCCATTCGCCCGCAAAGGGCGATCTCGGGAAAACATGATGTCGCGCCGGATCAACACTCTCACCGCCCGTCCCTCGGATCGGACCCACGGTCGCTCGAGCGCCATGCTCCGCATCGCCGTCCTGCTCGGAAGCGTCAGCTTCGTCGGAACGCTGATTGCGCCGGCCGCACAGGCCCAAACGCTGGTGATCGTCAATCGCGGCACCAACGGAATCGACAACGTGGACTTCGGTGGCTATCCGACCCGAGGGGGGGATGCCGCGGGTGCCAGCGTCGTTCTCAGCCAATCTTATGCCGGAAGCTCCGGAACGGCGATCGAACTCGGCTCCGTCGGCGGTTGGGGCGGCAACGGTGACTGGAACTTAGTCACGCCGAATGTCTGGGGAGAGTTCGGTGGCCACGGCGGGGACATCAGTCTGCAGCAGCCGGGCGGCATGAATGTGTCGGGCGGCTCAGACCGGCAAACGATGACGCCGCTCATCTCGCTTTACTCGCTCGGCGGTGCAGGCGGCATGGGAGCCACCCGTTCGGGTGGCGGGAATGTCCCTGGCTCCGTAAGCGCAGAACTGAATGGCATTGTGAGTGCCACCGGCAACAACATGGCCGGCATCTTCCTGCTCTCCGAGGCTGGCGGTTCCGGCCAATATCACGGAATCCCGACCCCCGTAATTGGGGCTCCGACGACCCGAGCGGAGAACGGGATGCCGGAGAATCCGGCAAGAGCGTCACGCTCGTGATCGGCCGTTCCGGCTCGATCACGACGACCGGGGCGGGTGCGCCGGCTGTCATCGCCGCCTCGAAAGGCGGGTTGGGGGCCAACGCGAGCGCGAATACCTCGACCTATTACGGCTCGAACGGCGGGAATGGCGGCGCCGTCAACTTCACCAATGCCGGCACCATCACAACGATCGGCGACCAATCCTCCGCGGTCATCCTCCAAAGCATTGGCCGCGCCGGCGGCAAGGGCAGCGGTGGCGCGTGGACGTCTGCGGCGCACGGTGCTGACGGCGGCATGGGGGGCATCATCACGGCGACAAACACCGGCACCATTTCGACGCAGGGAAATTATAGCTTCGGCATCGTTGCGCAATCCGTCGGCGGCGCCGGCGGACAGGGGGCGAGATCGACGTTCGGATCGGGCGGAAACGGCGGCACTTCCGGCAAAGGCGGCGACGTCACGATCGACAATGCGGGCAACATCACCACGATCGGCAAGGGCTCGGCGGCGATCGCCGCCCAGAGCATCGGCGGCGGCAATGCGTTGAGCGCCACGTGGCTGACGGTTCCGTCCGTCGGGCAGAACACCCAGGACGCTGATTCCTCGAACGCCGGCGGCAGCGGCGGTGTGTTCTTCTGGAGCAGCGGCGGCGTCGGCGGCGCCGCCGGTCCGGCCGGCACCGTGAAGGTGAACCTGAAAGAAGACAGAACGATCAGCACCGCCGGCGACATGGCCTACGGCGTCTTGATGCAGAGCATCGGCGGCGGTGGTGGCCGCGGCGGCAATGTCAGCAGCTATGGCATCGGTCTGTCGGTCGCTCTCGGCGGCAGCGGCGGCGACGGCGGCGACGGCGGCACCGTCAATTTTGACAGCTATGCCCGGACCGGCAACCAATGGTCGGGATACGACTGGCACGGCTTGATCGAAACGTCCGGTGACAACGCCACGGCGGTTCTCGGCCAATCGATCGGCGGTGGCGGCGGCACCGGCGGCGATGCGGCGGCTTCCTCCATCGGCCTCGGCTTGTCGGCGGCGGTCGCCGTCGGCGGCAAGGGTGGCGGCGGTGGCAACGGCGGAACCGTCAGCCTGCAGAACCGCTATGCGATCACGACCTGGGGTGAGAACGCCGGCGGCCTCGACGGCATCAGCATCGGTGGCGGCGGCGGCACCGCGGGCGACGCGAGCGCCTATTCGGTGGCGCTTCCGCTGGTGACGCCGAGTGGCCAGCAACTGCCCTCCATTTCGATCAGTGCGGCGGTCGGTGGCGCCGGCGGCAACGGCGGCAACGGCGGCACCGTCACGATCAACAACGTCAACAACACGGTCACCACCTACGGCGCCGGCTCCATTGGCCTCGCCTCGCAGAGCATCGGTGGTGGCGGCGGCAATGCCGGCAGCGCGCTTGCCGAGGCGCTGTCGGTGTCCGCCCCCGGCAGCGTGGCGGTCTCGGTCGCCGCTTCGGTCGGCGGCTCGGGCGGCAAAGGCGGCAAAGGCGGCTATGCCGAGGTGCGCAACACCGGAACGGTGCGCACGTTCGGCAACGACGCGACCGGCATTCTTGCCCAATCGGTCGGCGGGGGCGGCGGCAATGCCGGCTCGGCCTCGTCTTCCGCGAATGCGGTGAGCCTGCGCAACAGCGTCGTCTACACGCTCTCCGTCGGCGGGAGCGGCGGGAGCGGCGGGAGCGGCGGCGACGTCCTAGTGCAACACCTCGTCGATACCGCAAGCGGCCTTTATCATTACGGCGCATCGGTCGCGACGCTGGGCGATCGCTCTGCCGCGATCGTCGCGCAAAGCATCGGTGGCGGCGGCGGCAACGGCGGCGCGGTCAGTTCCTCGGCGACCACGAATATCGGCCTCGGCAACGGCCTCAACGGCCTCGCCCAGCAATATGTGCTGGGGAAGAGCCTTACCGGCACGACCTCGATCGGCGGCAGCGGCGGCGACGGTGGCAACGGCGGCAAGGTCGAGATCGTCACGAATGCCGGGTCGACGCTGTCGACCGGCGGGGCGCAATCGGCCGGCATCTTCGCCCAGTCGATCGGCGGCGGCGGTGGCACCGGCGGCGGTGGGTCGGAGAAGGTGACGGGCACGGCCGCGTTGAAGCTGTCGATCGGCGGCAGCGGCGGCGCCGGTGGGACCGGCGGCGCCGTCACAATTACCCAGCGCGGCTCGATCACCACGCTCGGCGACGCCTCGCACGGCATTTTCGCCCAATCGGTCGGCGGCGGTGGCGGTGAGGGCGGCAACTTCACGGCGGCGGCCAGCACTGTGCCTGACACAATCGCGCAACTTACGAAGACAATTAAGAAAAATGTTAAAGGCATAGATAAAGCGTTAAAGAAAATAAACGCGAACCCTGGAACTAAGGAATACCTAGATAAATTGATCGATACTCTGAAGCTTCCAGAGTTCGCTGACGCGATAAGAAATTCTGACCTATATAAGCAACTCAGCGCGCTCAATGCCTTCATCAAGGAGCAGAATAAGTCCGGCGTGAAATTCCCGAGCGTCTCGCTGACGCTGTCGCTGGGCGGCGCCGGCGGTTCGGGCAACGCGGGGGGAATCATCGATATCGGCAATTCCGGCACCATCTCCACGGCCGGCAATGCCGCGCATGGAATTTTCGCGCAATCGATCGGCGGCGGCGGAGGTGACGGCGGCACGGCCTACGGCTCCGGCACGAGCAAACTCAACCTCCTTGGGACTCTCGGCGGCTCCGGCGGCTCGGGTGGTGTCGGCGGCGGGGTGGCGGTCAACAACACCGGTGCGATCACCACCGCCGGCGAGGCCTCCTACGGCATCTTCTCGCAGTCCGTCGGCGGCGGCGGCGGCACGGGCGTCGGCGCGCTGAGCAGTCAGAACAAGGCCAAGAGCGTCACCCTCAATTTCACCCTCGGCGGAACAGGCGGGTCCGGCAACGCCGGCGGTGCCGTCACGGTGACCAATTCCGGCGCGCTCGCCACCAGCGGCGCGGAAGCGCATGGCTTGGTGGCGCAGAGCGTCGGCGGCGGCGGCGGCGCGTTCGCGATGAACCCCGAGACCAGCAAGGACGCCCAGGCGAGCGCGTCCGATGCGGTCCCGCTCGATACGCTCAAGGCATTCCTCAAGCTGTTCGGCCTGGAGCAGGTTCCCGATGCGGCCCCGGTCGACCCGAACGCCGCCAAGACGAGCATAACGTCGGGCAGCTTCACGCTCGGCGGGTCGGGTGGCACGGGCGGCAACGGCGGTGCCGTCAAAGTCGTCCAGTCGGGTACCATTTCAACGTCCGGCGAGGCCGCCTTCGGCATCTTCGCGCAATCGATCGGCGGCGGCGGCGGCCTTTCGAATGCCGCCGGCTCTCCCGGCGGCGTGAAGTTCTCAGCCTCGATGGGCGGGTCCGGCGGTGCGGCGGGCAATGGCGGCAGCGTGACGCTCGACCTGACCGGGGCCGGCGGCAAGCCGTCCCAGATCACGACGTCCGGCAACGCGTCCACGGCGGTCTTCGCCCAGTCGGTCGGCGGCGGCGGCGGGTACGGCGGCTCCGGCGTCCTGATGGGCTGGACGGTTCCGATCATCGGCGGCAGCGGCGGGTCCAGCGGGAATGGCGGCGCGATCTCGATCTCCGGCGGCGTCGCGGGAACGGATATCACGACGACCGGCACGTTCGCCCATGGCATCTGGGCGCAATCGCTCGGCGGCGGCGGTGGCGCGACGCGCACCGTCTTGAACATCACCGCGCCCGTCGATGCGATCAAGCTCGCCGGCGATGCGGACAACAAGCTCTACGATTACGGTCAGGACGATAAAATCGGCGACATCCTGGACAGCGTTCCGCAGGAATATCGCAGCATCGTCGCGGCCCTCGGTTTGGACAAGACCGTGAGGGACGTACAGGATTGGCTATCCTCAGTGTGGCAAGACAGCATGTCGATCCGCAAAGGATCGAGCGGCCAGGGCGGCACGATCAATATCAATATCGCCAACGGAAACATCTCGGCCACCGGCGCGGATTCGTTCGGAATTCTCGCCCAGAGCGGCTTCCAGAAGGTCGACGGGCGACTCGACCCGAGCAAGCGCGGCGGCAACATCACCGTCAACTATACCGGCACGATCGTTGGCGGCTCCGGTAATGGCGCGGCGATCGGGATCGACGGCGGGAACACGAACCAGATCACCATCGGTGCCGGCTCCACCCTGAGCGCGCTCTCGGGTAAGGCGATCGTGGCGTCGTTCGGCAAAGACACGGTTACGAACCACGGGACCGTTGTCGGCGACATCGATCTCAATGTCGGCGGCGTCTACGGAAATGAGAACGCGTTCACGAACGCGGCTGATGGCACCTATCGCAGCGCCGGGGCGGGCACCATCAATCTCGGTGCATCTGGCGGGGCGTTGTGGTATAGCAGCGCCTTCACGAACCTCGGCACGCTTGATGTCGGCGGGGTGGGTCAGATCGCGACGGCGAGTGTGACGCGGGGGAAGCTGGATCTGGGCGGTGTGCTGCTGGCGGACGTGACGAGCGTGGCGCCGGCGAATTCCCCGTCGAGCGATCTCCTCACCGCTGACTACCTCCTGGTGGACGGCGTGGCGATCAAGCCTTATGCGGTGAACGGTCTGCTGCCGGGCAACTTCACCGTGGTGACGACCGCCAACATGCTGTTTGGCGGGGTGCCGGCGACGGCGGGGGCGAGCCCGGTGAGCCCGATCTCGTGGAGCGTGGCGCAGACGGGCAACAGCCTGGTGATCTCGCCGTCGGCGGCGTTCCTGGCCAAGGCGCAGAGCCTGACGTCGCGGGCGCTGACCAAGACCGAGCGCTCGATGCTTCAGAGTGCGCAGAACGCCTGGGATTCGAGCAATGCCGGGATGGCGGGCTTCTTCGCTCAGGCGGCGAACCTGACGACGAAGCAGCAGTTCAAGGCGCTGGTGAACAGCGCGAGCGCGTCGGAGAGCAACAACCAGCCGGCGGTGGGTCAGTCGTTCCAATCGCTCGATTCGCTCAATGCGTCGCTGAGCTGCCCGGCGTTCGAGGGTGACGGCTTGCGCATTCACGAGGGCGAGTGCGTGTGGTCGCGGGTTGTGGGCTCGCGGATGGCACGGTTCGGCGGCAGCGACGGAGAAGGCTTCAACCAGAGCGGCATGAGCTACCGGGTCGGTGCGCAATGGGAGGTGGCGCCGGATTGGTATCTCGGGGCGACGGCGGCCTACAACATGAGCTGGCTGCAGGCGAGCAGCGGGCTGAGCTCGACGAACGGCACGGGCGGCGACGTCTCGGTGGCGCTGAAGCACCAGATGGGGCCGTTGTTGCTGGCGGCGTCGCTGCAGGCCGGCTACGGCACGTACGAGACGAACAACACGCTGGTGGTCGGGACGCAGCAGGGCGCGGCGTCGAACGACACGGACCTCTGGACGGCCGGCCTGAAGCTGCGGGCGGCGTACGAGTTCGCATTCCAGACGTGGTATGTGCGGCCCTATGTGGACGTGAACGTGCTGCATCTTTCGATGCCGGGCTACACGTTCGCGGCGAACGGGATGAGCGTGTCGTCGGGCTCGATCGACCATTGGAGCGGCGTGCTACAGCCGGTGCTCGAGGTTGGGTCACGGGTCAATGTCGGGGACGGTGCGTGGGTTCGGCCCTATGTCGGGGTGGGTGGCATGTTCGTGGCGGGCAACAGCATCAACACGACGTCGACGTTCTCGTACGGGGGCACGCAGGGGATCTCGTACGAGACGAGCAACGAGATGCCGAATGCGCTGCTCGACGTCGGCGGCGGCGTGCAGTTCATGAACCGGGACGGCTACGAGGTACGCGGCCAATACCGCGCCCAGCTCGCCAACGACTTCGTCGGCCAGGAACTCTCGCTCCGCCTCTCCATGAAATTCTGAGAAGCCCCCATCCCGATGAAGATGTGAAGTTGCGCCGCCTGCGTCGGCGGGCGGCATTCCGCAGTGCGCTCTCATATTGCGAACGCACGCCGGTCTCGCGGTCGGCTTGGCACCTGCCGCCGCGGGACCGCGATCATCGGGGCGGCTGACGGGTCGGAGGCCCTGCCCCCTCGCGCTTCCCTCCACCGAACAGGAGAGCGTTGCCCATTTCGGGTTGTCTTGTTGTCGAATAAAATCTGCGTGTTTAGTATGGATCGATCAATTGGATCGGGCGGGGGCCATGACGATTCAACCGAGTTCGTCCGAGCTCCGTGTGCCGGACGCCTATCCGATCCGTCTGCAGCCGATCGCTGCGGAGAATTTCGCTCGGCGCCTGAAGACCTGGCGGCATATCAATTCGATCAAGCAGGCGGCCCTCGCGCAGATGCTCGGCGTCTCGCAGGCGACCATCTCGTTCTGGGAATCCGGCCGCGACATGCCCAGCCGGGACAATATGCGGCGCCTTCATGACTTGATGGCGAGGAGCGGTCGGGATGAGACGCTTCTCGATCGCTTGTTCGTGAAGCGGCAATCCGGCATGCGCGCCCTCTTCGACTTCGACGGTGTGCGCCTCCTCACGACGTCCCAGGGCTTTCGGTCCCTCTGGCCGGACAGCGGCGACCTCGAATCCCGTTTTCTGGCCGACCATCTGGTGGACGAGGCCCAGCACCTCGCCTTCGACAGAGAGATCGGTCACGGAATCATGGACGGCTCGCTCGGCGTCGTGACCGGTGTCAGCGACCGGCACATGAACCTGTCGCTCGATGTCCCGATCCGCCATCGTTGGCACATGTGCTTCCGCCGCTACGGCTATCAGACGCTGGTCGACGTCGTTTACGAGCCCTGCTTGGCGACCCTGCCGAAGGGCATTTCCGACCTGGTCCACCTCGGCGATTGAGGCGACGACGGCGGGGCGCTGCCCCGTCAGGGCAGCGGTCAGGCCCATCCCGAGCCCGTCTCCGTCCCGCTTCCCGGCGTGGCACGCGCCGTCCCGGTTCGCACCGCGCGCGCCGCGGACCCGGCCGGCGCGGCTCGTTGTGCCGCGGCGTCGCGTGAGCCGCCGGTGGCTGCAACCTCATCGGCCCCGAACGCCTGTCGATCGCGCGGCCATCGATGCGGCGCGCGCATCGGCATTCCCGCCTCCCCGACAACGGTCGAAATCCCACCCCGGCGCTTGACACTCACTATTTTGGTATACCATCATACCTAACAAGGTAGCCGATACGAGAGGTCGCGATGAGCGTCGAGATCCGCAAGACCCTGCTTCAGGTCGAGACGACGCTCGTCGAGGGGGGCAAGGCGGCGGCGCGGCCCCTGGTGCTCTACACGGCCCTCGCCGTCCTCAAGAATCCGTGGGCCGGGCTCGGCTATGTCGAGGATCTCGGCCCCGAGATCCGCCGCGTCGCCCCGGTGCTCGGCGAGACCCTGACGGCGATGATCCTCGGCGCGGTCGGCTCCGGCGAAGCCGTCGAGGGCTACGGCAAGGCGGCCGTCGTCGGCACCGACGGCGAGATCGAGCACGCCTCGGCGCTGATCCACACCCTGCGCTTCGGCAACTTCTACCGTTCGGCCGTCGGCGCGAAGTCCTACCTCGCCTTCACCAACACCCGCGGCGGCCCCGGCGCGCCGATCATGATCCCCTTGATGGACAAGAACGATGCCGGGCGGCGCTCGCATTATCTGACCATCCAGCTCGCCGTGCCCGACGCGCCGGCCGCCGACGAGATCGTCGTGGCGCTCGGCGCCTCCGTCGGCGGTCGGCCCCACCACCGCATCGGCGACCGCTACCAGGACCTCAAAGAGCTCGGCCATGACCTCGACAACCCTGCTGCGGTCTAGGACGCGGCGCGGCGCCGCTTATCAAGAGGCCGGTGCCGGCGAGCCGCTGGTCCTGATCCACGGCGTCGGGCTGCGGCTCGAGGCGTGGCAGCCGCAGATCGCTTATTTCGCCGCCACCCACCGGGTGATCGCCGTCGACATGCCCGGCCACGGCGGCAGCGCGCCGCTCGAAGCCGGTGCAGCGCTGCCGGCCTTCGTGAAATGGCTTGGCGACGTGCTCGACGATCTCGCCCTCGACGCGGTCAACCTCGCTGGCCATTCGATGGGGGCGCTCATCGCCGGCGGCGCGGCGGCCGAGTTCGGCGCCCGCATCCGCCGCGTCGCCCTCCTCAACGGCGTCTACCGGCGCGATCCCGCGGCGCGGGCGGCGGTCGTCGCCCGGGCCAGGGAGATCGCCGCCGGCCACCGCGACGTCGAGGGGCCGCTGCAGCGCTGGTTCGACGACGATGCCGCGGATCCCGCGACCGTCGGCCTCGTGCGGCTGTGGCTCTCCTCGGTCGATCCGGCGGGCTATGCCACCGCCTACGGCGCCTTCGCCGAGGGGGATGCGGTCTATGCCGATGCATGGCCAAGGGTCGCCTGCCCGGCCCTCTTCCTCACCGGCGACGGCGATCCGAACTCGACGCCGGCGATGGCCGAGGCGATGGCCGCGCTGGCACCGAACGGGCGGGCGGTGATCGTCGAAGGCCACCGCCACATGGTCAATCTCACTGCCCCCGAGCGCGTCAATGCGGCGCTCGCGGACTGGCTTCGGAGCTGACGATGAGCGCGAGCGCAAGCCCTGAGAGCATCGACCCGCGGGCGCTGCGCGACGCCTTCGGCAGCTTCATCACCGGCGTCACCGTCGTCACCGCCCACGATCCCGACGGACGGCCGATCGGCTTCACGGCGAACTCGTTCTCCTCGGTCTCGCTCGATCCGCCGCTCTTGCTCGTCTGCCTCGCCCGCTCGTCGCGCAATTATGCGGCGATGACGGAAAGCGCGGGCTTTGCCGTCAACATCCTGTCGGAAGACCAGAAGGACGTCTCGAACACCTTCGCCCGCCGGGTCGAGGACCGGTTCGCGACGGTGCGCTGGGAGCCGGGGCCGCAGGGCTCGCCGGTGTTCCCGGACGCGGCGGCGTGGTTCGATTGCGTGACCGAGCGGGTCGTCGAGGCGGGCGACCACGCCATTCTCATCGGGCGCGTCGCGGCCTTCGCGGCGAGCGGCCGCAACGGGCTCGGCTATTCCCGCGGCGCCTATTTCACCCCGAGCCTCGAAGCGCAGGCGGTGCCGGCGGCGGCGGAAGGCTCGGCCCGCGTCGCGGCGGTCGCCGAGCGCGACGGCGCCGTTCTGCTCCTCGAAGGCGACGACGGCAGCTTGCGGCTTCCGGAATATGCGGTGAGCGACGGCGATCCGACCGGCACGCTCGCCGCCGGCCTTGCGGCCGAGACGGGATGCGCGGCGACGGTCGGCTTTCTCTTCTCGATCTATGCCGATCGCCCGACCGGGCGGCAGCACGTGGTCTATCGCGCGACCCTCGACGACGCGCAGGCGGCGGGGCATCTCTACCCCCTCGATGCCCTGCCGCTCGACCGCATCGCGAGCGCCCAGGCCAAGGACATCCTGCGGCGCTATGCGAGCGAGCGCGCGCTCGGCAATTTCGGAATCTATGTCGGCAACGAGACGGCCGGGCGGGTGCATCCTCTGACCGAGTCCGCTCAAGCGCTTTCCCGAGGATCGTCCCGATGAAGTTCTCGCTGTTCGTCCACATGGAGCGGCTCGACGCGTCGCAGAGCCACCAGGCGCTCTATGACGAGTTCTGCGCGCTCGCGGAGATCGCCGATCGCGGCGGCATGGCCGCGGTGTGGACCGGCGAACATCACGGGATGGAATTCACCATCGCGCCGAACCCGTTCATCAACCTCGCCGATCTCGCCCGGCGGACGACGAACGTGCGGCTCGGGACGAGCACGGTGATCGCGCCGTTCTGGCATCCGATCAAGCTCGCCGGCGAGGCGGCGATGACGGACATCATCAGCGGTGGCCGGCTCGAGATCGGCATCGCGCGCGGCGCCTATTCCTTTGAGTACGAGCGTCTGGTGCCGGGCCTCGACGCCTGGGGCGCCGGGCAGCGCATGCGCGAGCTGGTGCCGGCGATCAGGGGCATCTGGGCCGGCGACTATGCCCACGACGGCGAGTTCTGGAAATTCCCCGCGACGACCTCCTCGCCGAAGCCGCTGCAGGCGCCGCACCCGCCGCTGTGGATCGCGGCGCGCGACCCGTCGAGCCACGAATTCGCCGTCGCCAACGGCTGCAACGTCCAGGTGACGCCGCTGTGGAACGGCGACGAGGAAATCGCCAGCCTGATGGCGAAGTTCAACGCCGCTTGCGAGAAGCATTGGGACAAGGAACGGCCGCGCATCATGCTGCTCGCCCACACTTATGTGGGCACGGACGAGGCCGATCTCGTCCAGGCGGCGAAGGAGATGAGCGTCTACTACAATTATTTCTTCGCTTGGTTCAAGAACGAGAGGCCGATCCACCAGGGCCTCGTCGAGCGCCTCTCCGAAGAGGACATGGCGGCGAACCCGCAGATCTCGCCCGAGGTGATGCGCAAGAACCTGCCCGTCGGCACGCCCGATCAGGTGGTCGCCCGCCTGAAGACTTACGAGGCGCTCGGCTACGACGAATATTCGCTCTGGATCGACACCGGCATGAGCTTCGCGCGCAAGAAGGCGTCGCTCGAACGCTTCATCGCCGAGGTGATGCCGGCCTTCGCGGAGTAGAGTCATGGAACGCTTCCGCGCCTATATCGACGGCACCTTCACCGACGGCGAGGCGCGCTTCGAAAGCCTCGACCCGGCGACGGGCCGTGCCTGGGCCGAGATGCCGGAAGCGCGCGAGAGCGACGTGGACCGGGCCGTCGCGGCGGCCGAGCGGGCGCTCTACGACGGTCCGTGGGCGACCATGAACGCGACGGCGCGCGGCAAGCTCCTGTCGCGCCTCGCCGATCTCGTCGCCGCCAATGCCGGCCGCCTCGCCGAACTGGAGACCCGCGACACCGGCAAGATCATCCGCGAGACCTCGGCGCAG
This sequence comes from Segnochrobactrum spirostomi, assembly GCF_009600605.1. GTDB lineage: Bacteria > Pseudomonadota > Alphaproteobacteria > Rhizobiales > Segnochrobactraceae > Segnochrobactrum > Segnochrobactrum spirostomi. The sequence continues at coordinate 64,077 of NZ_VWNA01000002.1, forward strand.
ATCGCCTACGTCGCCGAATATTACCGCTATTATGCCGGGCTCGCCGACAAGATCGAAGGCAGCGTGCTGCCGATCGACAAGCCGGACATGGATGTCTGGCTGCGCCGCGAGCCGATCGGCGTCGTCGCCGCGATCGTGCCGTGGAACAGCCAGCTCTTCCTCGCCGCGGTGAAGATCGGCCCGGCACTCGCCGCCGGCTGCACCCTCGTCGTCAAGGCCTCGGAGGACGGGCCGGCGCCCCTGCTCGCCTTTGCCGAACTCGTCCACGAAGCCGGCTTCCCGAACGGCGTCGTCAACATTTTGACCGGCTTCGGCGCGACCTGCGGCTCCGCGCTCGCCCGCCATCCGAAGGTCGCCCATGTCGCCTTCACCGGCGGGCCGGAAACGGCACGGGCGATCGTGCGCCATTCGGCCGAGAACCTCGCCTCGACCTCCCTCGAACTCGGCGGCAAGTCGCCGTTCATCGTGTTCGCCGACGCCGATCTCGAGAGCGCCGCGAACGCCCAGGTCGCCGGCATCTTCGCGGCGACGGGGCAGAGCTGCGTCGCCGGTTCGCGGCTTCTCGTCGAGCGTAGCGTCAAGGAGCGGTTCCTCGCGATTCTCAAGGCCAAGGCCGAGGCGGTGCGGATCGGCACGCCGCTCGCCATGGAGACCGAGGTCGGCCCGCTCTGCACCGCCCGCCAGCGCGGACGCATCGAGGCCCTGATCGCCGCGTCGGTCGAACGGGGTGCCACGGTCGTCACCGGCGGCACGGCGCTGGCGCAGGACGGCTTCTTCTTCCCGCCGACCATCCTCGATTGCGACGGCACCGATGCGCCGGCGCTGCGCGAGGAATTCTTCGGCCCGGTTCTCTCCGTCGTCTCTTTCGCCGACGAGGCGGAGGCGCTGCGGCTCGCCAACGACAGCCTCTACGGCCTCGCGGCCGGGCTCTTCACCAAGGACCTGACGCGCGCCCACCGCATGATGAAGCGGCTGCGCACCGGCATCGTCTGGGTCAACACCTACCGCGCCGTCTCGCCGATCGCCCCCTTCGGCGGCACCAAGCTCTCCGGCCACGGCCGCGAGGGCGGGCTCGCCGCCGCGCTCGACTTCACCCGCACCAAGACGATCTGGCTGCGGACCTCCGACGATCCGATCCCCGATCCCTTCGTGATGCGGTGAGCCCCATGTTCTACGAGGTCCGCACCTATCGGCTGAAGAACGGCGCGGTGCCGGCTTATCTCAAGGTCGTCGAGGAGGAGGGCATCGCCATCCAGGCGCGCCACCTCGGCACCCTCGTCGCCTACCTCTTCTCCGAGATCGGACCGATCAACGAGATCGTCCACATCTGGGCGTTTGACAGCCTGGACGATCGCGAACGCCGGCGCGCCGCGCTGCTCGCCGATCCGGCCTGGCAGGCCTTCCTGCCCAAGATCCGCGACCTCATCGAAGTCGCCGAAAACAAGATCATGAAACCGGCTCCGTTTTCACCGGGGCCGCCGACCAAACCGGCCTGAGAGCCGGGGCTTCCGACGACAGAACATCGGCCACAAGGCCGGGTCAGCCGACCAACACAGGGGAACACACGATGAAGACCTTGCTTTCCGCCGCGGCCTTCGCCGCTGTCCTCGGCCTCGCGGGTCCCGCGATGTCGGCAGAGATCGCCTTCGCGAGCTGGGGCGGCACCACCCAGGACGCCCAGAAGGACGATTGGGCCGCGAAGTTCACCGAACAGACCGGCATCAAGGTGCTCCAGGACGGCCCGACCGATTACGGCAAGATCAAAGCCATGGTCGAAGCCGACAAGGTCACCTGGGACGTCGTCGACGTCGAGGGCGATTATGCCGTTCAGGCCGGCCAGAACGGGCTTCTCGAGAAGCTCGATTTCTCGGTGATCGACAAATCGAAGCTCGATCCCCGCTTCGTCACCGATTATTCGGTCGGCAGCTTCTATTATTCGTTCGTGATCGGCTGCAACAAGGACGTGGTGTCGGCCTGCCCGAAGACCTGGGCCGACCTGTTCGACACCAAGAAGTTCCCGGGCAAGCGCACCTTCTACAAGTGGTCGGCGCCGGGCGTGATCGAGGCCGCCCTGCTCGCCGACGGCGTCGCGCCCGACAAGCTCTATCCGCTCGATCTCGACCGCGCCTTCAAGAAGCTCGACACCATCAAGAGCGACATCGTCTGGTGGTCGGGCGGCGCGCAGTCGCAGCAACTCCTCGCCTCCGGCGAGGCGCCGTTCGGCTCGTTCTGGAACGGCCGCCTGACCGCGCTCGCCAAGACCGGGGTCAATGTCGAGACCTCCTGGGATGGCAACATCACGGCGGCCGACGCGCTGGTGATCCCGAAGGGCACCAAGAACAAGGACGCCGCGATGCGCTTCATCGCGTATGCGACCTCCGCCGCACCGCAAGCCGCCTTCGCCGCGACCACCGGCTACGCGCCGATCAATCTCGGCTCGCCGGCTCTGATGGACGCAACCGTCGCCGCCACCCTGCCGGACAAGCAGACCGCCACCCAGATCAACGCCGACATGACCTATTGGGCGAAGAACCGGGACGCCATCGGCGAGCGCTGGTACGCTTGGCAGGCGAAGTGAGCCCCGCGCAGCGCCGTCCGGACGGGCCGGTTCGCCCGGCCGGACGGCGCGCCGGTGCGCTCTCCTGAAGGTCCGAAATCCGTGGCATGATCTCGCCGATCGGGTCGCCAGATCCGACCGGCGATGCTCTGGAACGACGAGCGGGTGATGACGAGCATCGAGGCAGCACCGATCGGCAGGCGGGACGGACGCAGCCGTCCGGCCGTCAGCGCGGTCAGACGCGGGCGCTCCTTCCGCCTGCTTCTCCCCGCGCTTGTTCTCCTCGTCGTGTTCTTCGCGTTGCCGGTGATCGCGCTTCTGCTGCGCAGCGTGCTCGAGCCCTCGCCGGGCTTGCAAAACTATGCCGCCCTGCTCGGCTCGACCACCTATCTCAGGATCTTCCTCAACACGTTCGAAGTCTCCGCCCTCGTCACGCTGGTGTCGCTGCTGATCGGCTTCCCCGTCGCCTGGACGCTCGCGATCCTGCCGCGGGCCGCGGCGGCGCCGGTCTTCGCAATCCTGCTTCTGTCGATGTGGACCAACCTCCTGACCCGCACCTATGCGTGGATGGTCCTGCTTCAGCGCACGGGACTCATCAACAAGACGCTGATGGGGCTCGGCCTGATCCACGAGCCGCTGCCGCTCGTCAACAACCTCGTCGGCGTCACCATCGGCATGACCTACATCATGCTGCCGTTCGTGGTGCTGCCGCTCTACGGGGTGATCCGCAAGATCGATCCGGCGATCCTCCAGGCCGCGGCCTTGTGCGGCGCGACCCGTTTCCAGGCTCTCGTGCGCGTACTACTGCCCCTCGTCGCCCCCGGCATGGCCGCCGGCGCGCTGATGGTGTTCGTGATGTCGCTCGGCTATTTTGTGACGCCGGCGCTGCTCGGCGGCACCGCCAACATGATGCTCGCCGAGCTCATCGCCCAGTTCGTGCAATCGCTGGTGAACTGGGGCATGGGCGGCGCGGCGGCTTTCGTGCTCCTCGTCGTCACCCTCGGTCTCTACGCCCTGCAACTGCGCCTGTTCGGCGCGACCGGGCTCGGGGGGCGCTGAGATGCTGTTGCAATTCGACCGTCTCGGCTGGTGGCGCTGGGTCCTCGTCGGCATCACCGCCGCCGCGACGATCTTCCTTCTCATGCCGATCGTCTTCATTGCCGCGTTGTCGTTTGGCTCGTCGCAATGGCTGATCTTCCCGCCGCCGGCGTGGACGCTGCGCTGGTACCGGGAGCTCCTCGCCGATCCGAGCTGGCTCGAGTCCGCCTGGACGAGCCTTCAGATCGCCTGTCTCGTCACGGTGCTGTCGGTGGCGCTCGGTTTCCTCACCGCGTTCGGCCTGGTGCGTGGTCGCTTTCCTGGCCGGGAGACGCTGAAGGCGTTCTTCCTGACGCCGATGATCCTACCGGTCGTCATCCTTGCGGTGGCGCTCTACGCTTTCTTCCTCCGCGTCGGGCTCGCCGGCACCACGCCGGGCTTCGTCATCGCCCACCTCGTGGTCGCCCTGCCCTTCTCGATCATCGCCATCACCGGCGCGCTCGAAGGCTTCGACAAATCGATCGAGGACGCTGCCGTGCTGTGCGGTGCGAGACCCATCGAGGCGGTCGCCCGCGTCACCGTGCCGGCGATCGCCCACGGCCTGTTCTCGGCCGCGGTGTTCTCCTTCCTCGCCTCCTGGGACGAGGTGGTGCTCGCGATCTTCATGGCGAGCCCGACCTTGCAGACCTTCCCGGTCAAGATCTGGGCGACGCTGCGCCAGGATCTGACGCCGGTGATCGCCGCCGCCTCGACCCTGCTCATGGCCTTCACCATCGCCCTCATGGTCCTCGCGGCCTTCGCGCGGAAGGGACGCCGAACGTGACCGAACCTGTCGTGACCGAGCCTTATCTGGAGATCGCCGGCATCCGCCGCGAATATGGCGCCTTCGTCGCGGTTCACGACGTGCGGCTCAGCGTGCGTCGCGGCGAGTTCATGACCTTTCTCGGCCCCTCGGGCTCGGGCAAGAGCACCACGCTCTATATCCTTGCCGGTCTCGACGTGCCGACTGCGGGCGACATCCGCCTCGAAGGCCGCTCGCTGCTCCAGACGCCGCCCCACCGGCGCAATATCGGCATGGTGTTCCAGCGCTACACCCTGTTCCCGCATCTCACCGTCGCCGAGAACGTCGCCTTTCCGCTCGCGGTGCGCCGCCGGCCGAAGGTCGAGATCGAGGCGAAGGTGAAGGAGATGCTGCGCCTCGTCCGCCTCGAAGGCTTCGAGGACCGCAAGCCGGCGCAGATGTCCGGCGGCCAGCAGCAGCGCGTCGCCCTCGCCCGGGCCCTCGTCTACGACCCGCCGGTCCTGCTGATGGACGAGCCGCTCTCGGCGCTCGACAAGAAGCTCAGGGAGGAGATCCAGGTCGAGATCCGCCGGATCCACGAGGAGACCGGCGTCACCATCCTCTACGTCACACACGACCAGGAGGAGGCGCTGCGCCTCTCCGACCGCATCGCCGTGTTCTCGAAGGGCGTCATCGACCAGGTTGGCACCGGCGAGGAGCTCTACGCCAACCCGGCGACGCGCTTCGTCGCGAACTTCATCGGCGACAGCGATTTTCTCCCCTGCGAGCTCGTCGCCGTCGAGGGCACCAAGGCGAGCATCCGCCTCGCCGGCGGTGCGGTCGTGGGCGGCATTCCCCTCCACGCGCCGCCGGCGGGCACCGCGCCGCGGGACGGCGGCAGCGCCGCCCTGATGCTGCGCCCGGAGCGTATCGCCCTGCGCGCCGACGCCGGCGACGGCCCGGCGATCCCCGTCCGCGTGCGGGACATCACCTTCCTCGGCGGCAGCCTCTCGATCGCGACCGAGACGCAAGGCGGCGAGGCGATCAATGTGCGGCTGCCGTTCGGCCATCCCGGCGGGAGCGGGCTCGCCCGCGGTGCCGACGTCTGGCTCGGCTTCGACCCGGCGCAGGCCCACGTCTTCCTGTGAGGGAATGCCGCGTCCTGTCAGGGAATGCCGCGCGCGCGGGCGCCGCGAGCCACATGATCTCGATTTGAGCTATGCCGGGGCGCCGGCGTCTGGGCGCCTCGCCGCGGTCTTCAGCGCCCCTTCGCCGGCTTGGCCGTTTCGGCCTCCGGCTGATCGGCGAACAGGGCGCCGGCGATCGCGGCCGCGCTGCGCACGTGGGCGAGCGCCGCGGCATGGGCCGCCTCGCCGTCACCGGCGCGGATCGCCTCGACGATGCGGGTCATCTCGGTCGGCCCGGCGGCATCGCGGCCCGGCGTCTTGATCGTCATCGAGCGCAGGTGGTTGATGCGCGCGGTGATCGAGTTGACGATCCCCCAGGCGATCTCCTTGCCGGCGGCCTCGAACAGGATGCGGTAGAATTCCGTCGTCGCCGCGAGCACCTTGGGCCAATCCGGCGTCTCGTAGCCGGAATGGATCGCGGCGAGCGCGGTTTCGAGGTCGGCGACGAAGGTCTTGTCGGACGCCTCGGCGCAGGCCCGGGCGGCGATCGCCTCGAGCGCGCCGCGGATCTCGTAGATCTGCGCCGCCTCGGCCGCCGAGGTGCGCGCGACGATGGGACCGCGGTTGCCGAGCGTGACCACGAGGCCCTCGGATTCGAGGTGGCGCAGCACCTCGCGGACCACCGTGCGGCTGACGCCGAGCTCGACGCAGAGATCGCGTTCGACGAGCCGCTCTCCGGGCTTGAAGCTGAGATCGATGATCGCCTCGCGCATCTTCTCGAGCGCGAGCTCGCGCAATGTCTTCGCCGGGCGATCGACGAGGAGAGACCGCTTGCTTTGAACCATGGCTCCGGACCCGTTCGCCACGCGCGAGCGCGGCGGGCCCGCGAATCGCCCGCGAAGCCCTTCATGTCCTTGGAATGCCATATGACGCCGACCAGCGCGAGGGCCAAGGCTCCAACCCGCCCACTGGATCGAGCGAGCCCGGACCACCCTCTTCGCCGGGTCGGTGCGGCCTTAGGGCCGTGGGGGATAGATCAGTTCCGGCGTCTCCCGGGTGGCGGCGAGCTGCCACAGCATCTCGGCGAGCGCGCCCGGATCGACCTCCGGAATTTCGAACCCCGGCGGGAGATCCATCGCGATCTCGCCGGAGGCGATGCCGGCGTGCCAGCCGCTGTCGCGGATGATCGCCGAAAGGGTCAGCATCCCGACATAGATTCCTTCGTGAGCGAGTTCGCCGTGGAGCGAATGGAGGTAGTTGCGGGCGGCGGAGAGCGCAGGGCCGGGGCCGCTCGCGAAGGGAAGTCCGACCGCGGCCGATCCGCCGAGCCCCACCAGAATGGTTCCGCCTCTCGCCGCCCGCATATCCGGCAGAACCGCGCCCACCGCCGCGATGAGCCCGTAAAGGAACAGCTCGACCTTGGAGCGTGCCGCCTCCACCGTGAGCGACGAGGCCGGGACGAACGCCTCCGGCGCGTTGGGGCCGTAATAGAGGACGTCGATCGGACCGTGATCGCTCTTGATGCGCGCGAACACGCTGGCGATTTGCTCGGCGCTGCGGACGTCGGCCGTGAAGGTCGCAGTCTCGATTCCGTCGCGCCGCAAGGGCGCGGCGAGGTCTTCGAGAGGGGCGAGCCGGCGTGCGACGAGCGCCACGCCGTAACCCTGCTCTCCATATTTTCGGGCGATCGACGCACCGAGGCCGGGGCCTGCGCCGAGAACGGCAATCCATTTTTTCATGGTGTTCACACGCGAAGCGACGTCTTGCTCGAAGACGAAAGGGGGATCGGGAGAGGTTTTCTTCAGTCGTTCGCGAGGGCCGGCAGCGAGCCCATTGCGCCGCGCGTGTAGCGGGCGGCCGCGTCACGGATCTGATCCTCGGAGTTCATGATGAAGGGGCCGTGGGCCACCACGGGATCCCGGATCTCGAGCCCGACCAGGATCAGGACGTTCGCCGGATCGAGGGCTTCGATGGAGATGCGATCGGCGCCGCCGTGGAGGGTCGCGATTTCGGATCTCTGGAGCGTTCGGGGGCTGTGCCCCGCGCCCAGCTCGACGCGGCCCGACCGGGCATAGACGGTGGCGAACTGGTCCTCGCCCAGCGCAAACGATGTCGATCCGGTGAGATCGACATCGAGGAGCGTGAAGGGCTCGGTCGGCTCCAGGGGAGAGCGAACGCCACCGAACTCACCGACGACGACCCGGGCGAGCACGCCCTCGCCGTCGCGATGGATCGGCACCGCCGCGCCGTCGAGCCAGAGGAGACGCGGCGGACCGAGCTTGGCGCGAGCGCTCGCGTTGACGAAGATCTGAAGACCGTGCAGCATCTTGTCCGGATCGGACGGCACCTCGTGGTGCAGCAGTCCGTGACCCGCCTCCGTCCACACGATGCCTCCAGGCCCGACCGTAATGTCGTGCCCGAGGGAGTCCCGGCTGCGGAGCCCGCCGGCCGAGCCCGGCAGGACATAAGTCACTGCCGAGAAGCCCGCATGGGGATGGGGCGGGAAAGGGCGCCCCGTCACGCGGAATTCGTCGAGGACCGTCACCGGCGCACGCGGGCCGGCGATGTCGTGGAGATCGATGCCGGACACCGAGAAATCCGGCGTGTCGGCCCGCCGTGTCAGACGGATGGCCGGCGAGACCGAGACGCTCACGGGCCGCGCTCCCAATCAGGCCGCGAGCTGCGCGATGTCCGCCCGAGCGGCGGCGAGCGCCTTCTGCTGCATCTCTTCGCCGAGGGCGAGCCCCTCCGCGCGGACGAAGCGGAGGTCCCACACGCCCAGAAAGCCGAAGAAAGCCTTGAGATGGGATTCCTGATGGTCGAAGCTCGCATAGGGCGAGGCGCCCGTGAAGATGCCGCCGCGCGAGGAGATGACGATGACGCGCTGGCGGGCGCAGAGCCCTTCCGGCCCGTTCGCACCATAGCGGAACGTCTTGCCGGGGACGGCGATGTGGTCGAGCCAGACCTTGAGCTGCGAGGGGACGCCGAAATTGTACATCGGCGCGCCGATGACGACGGTGTCGGCGGAGAGGAACTCGTCGAGCGCGCCGGCATCGCCGGCGCCGATCTGGGCGAGGTGGGGCAGCGGCGTGGCCCCGAGGTCCCGGTAGACCACCTTCGCGGACGGCGTCAGCGCGGCGAGATGGGCAACCGTGGCGGCGGTCAGCGCGCGGCTGACGCTGCGATCGCCGTTTATGCTGCTATCGACGTGGAGTATGGTCATCGCTACGCATCCTTGTCCTACCGGGCGCCCCGGTTACGCTCTGATGCGGCGCATATTGAGAGCCCGTAGAATTCGCACAAGGAGGCACTTTGGAATCACAGAGGCACATGGAGGGAACTATAGTCTTCAGGGACGACGGATCCTGCTACGTCGCGCGGGATATTCTGACGCGGATCGGGGATAAATGGACCGTACTTGCGGTTGTGATGCTGGGCACGGGCCCGATGCGATTCACCGAGTTGAAGCGCGCGATCGACGGAATTTCGCAGAGGATGCTGACACTGACGCTGCGCACGCTCGAGCGGGACGGGCTCGTCAGCCGGACCGTTTTCCCGACGGTTCCCCCGCGCGTGGATTACGCGCTGACGCCCTTGGGGATGACGCTGTTGCGCACGCTGAAGGACCTGTCCGATTGGGCCTCCGCCAACGCGGACGCGATCACCCGCGCCCGCGCCGCCTACGACCACCGAGATGATGGGGACGCGGTCGTGCAGATGACCTGAAAGGGGGGCGGTCGCGCGGGCGAATTCCGTGCTCTGGAGAAAGTCTGCCCCTCATGGTATCAATGATTAAATCAGCGATGGGGGCACGCTGTGGTGGATCTCGGCGCAGTCGAGGGCGCGGAAACGGGCATCCCGTCGGAATCGCGGTGGTCGTTGCCGAACGGCTACGATTGCCTCGCGGCCCCGCCGGAAGCGGCGGGATTGCCGGGTGAGGTCGGCGACGTCGACTATCTCCAGTTCTCGCCGCGGCCGGGCCTCGAGGTCTATACGTTCGCTGCCACCATCCGCTCTCCGGTCACGCTGAGCTACGAGGTGCAGACGGGGGACCCCTATCTCTGGCTCGCCCTCAATTTTTCCGGACAGAACGAATACCATCACGGGTCCTCGTCGAATGGTGGCGTCGAGGCCGACAGCTTTTATTGCGCGATGCTGCGCGATCCGATGACGAGCTTCTTCTATCCGCCGGCGCGTCATCGGGCGGCCGGCCTCGCCTTCACGCCGCAACGGCTCCGAGACATGCTCCAGGGGCAGAGTCCGGGGCGTGTCTTCGAGTCATTTCTCGCAGGCGAATTCGACCCCGCGATCATCGCGTCGCGCCCGACGGCGCTGCTCCGCAGCCTTTCAGAGCAGATTTGCAACCATCCCTATCAGGGAGTGATGCAAGCGCTCTTTCTCGAGGCGAAGGCTTTCGAGATGCTGGCCGAGATCCTGCGCCTCCTGAACGATACCGACCCGCCCTACGATCGTGGCCGGGGCCGGCGCGCGGCCCTCGCCGCCCGCGAGATCTTCATGGCCAATCTCGCCGATCCGCCGCGCATCGTGGACGTCGCCCGGCAGGTCGGGTTGTCGCATCGCCGCCTGAACGAGGTCTTCCGCGACGTGTTCGGGGCCTCGCCCCTCCAGTGCCTTGTGCGCTGGCGGCTCGATCTCGCGCAGCATTTACTCGCCACGGGCGGCATGAGCGTGAAGCAGGTCGCCCACCAGATCGGCTATGCCCACGCGAGCAATTTCTCCCTCGCCTTTACCCGCCGGTTCGGTCATCCCCCGACCGGAGCTCCAGACGCCGAGGCGGCGTTCGAGCGCACGATCGCATAATTCATTGGCGAATCCCCATATGGCGCCAGCGTAGGCCACCCCCCGGAGATCGCCTAATTTGTCCCCACGCCGGCGGAACGAAGCGTTTCCCGGTGATGGGTGTGCCGTCTCAGCGCTCTTGTCCGCGTTCGGCCTCCCTTTCATTCGCACGCGGGGAGCGAAGGTGGGATCATGAAACGCAAATCCATCCTCATGGCGGGAGCGATGATCGCTGCGCTTCCGATGACGTTCGGGGGAGACATCGCCATGGCTTGCAGCCTCATCTTCTGGAACGACAACGGCCAGGCGGTGGTCGCCGCGCGCACCATGGATCTTTATGTCGACGACCAGCCGCGGCTCGTCTACCTGCCCCGCGGCATCGAACGCCGCGGCGTCGCCGAGGGCGATGCGGCGACCTGGACGTCAAAATATGCGAGCACCGTGCTCACCGCCTTCGATGCCGGCACCAGCGACGGCATGAACGAGACCGGCCTGAGCGCCCATCTCCTCTATCTCCACGGCGCCGAGCACGAGCCGACGGATCAGCGGCCGGCGCTTTCGAACCTGCTGTGGCCGCAATATGTGCTCGACAATTATGCGACCGTCGCGGAGGCCCTCGAGGGGCTTAAGACGGTTCGCATCGTGTCCGCCAAGGCGCACGGACGCGAGTGGCCGCTCCATCTCGCGATCGAAGACGCTTCCGGCGACAGCGCGGTGATCGAGTTTGTCGATGGGCGCGAGGTGATCCATCACGGCAAGGACGTGACGGTGATGACGAACGAGCCGCCGCTCGCCGAGCAACTCGTCAACCTCAAGCGATATAGGCTGTTCGGCGGCACGCTTCCGCTGCCGGGCGACATCGATCCGAAGAGCCGCTTCGTGCGGGCGTCCACGTTCCTCAAGACCCTGCCAAAGCCGGCCGATACCCGGGAGGCCGTCGGGCACATCGCCGGCGTCGCCCGCACCGTTGCCGTGCCGTTCGGTGCGGTCGACACGTCGGGGGGAGAGTCGGCCGACACGTGGCCCACGCGCTGGGCTTCCGTCGCCGATCACACCGACAAGGTCTATTATGTGATGCCGGTGAACAGCCCGAACGTGTTCTGGGTCGATTTCGCCAAGCTCGACCCGAACGGCAAGGAGATCCTGGCCGTCGATGCTCGCGATACGACGCTGAGCGGCGAGGTTTCCGGCCGTCTCGCCGGCTTTGCTCCGATCGGCGAGGCCTACCCTCCGGCGCCGTAAGTCCCGCCGTCTCTTGGCCGCGCGGCATCTTGGCCCCGGGCCCGACGAGTGACGCGGTAAAGCCGGCCCGGCGCAACGAACTGTGCCGGGCCGTGCGCGCCCTTAGCTTCGGTCGGCGGTGTAGGCCGGCGGATCGCTCGCCGGGAAGGACTCGTCCGATGCCTGATCCACCTTGTCCCAGGTCTTGGGCGGGTAGGTCATGTTGGCGGGGCCGGCGTGACGCTTCCCGGCCGTCTCGGCGACGGGAGACGGGGTGGTTGCGAATTTCTTCCAGAGTGTGAAGCCGATGAGGCCCAGTAAAAGCAATCTGATCATTTGGAATCTCCGCTGTGTTCGAGGGGTGCGGCGGTCTCGAAACGGCCCGCTCTCAGGCTGAACGCCGGCAGCGCCCTTCCGTTCGGATTGTCGGTGTCGTGATCACCGGCTCGCCGCTGCCGCCGCAGACCCGGTCGTCGCGACCGCGCACCGGAATCGGCCGGCGGCGGCTAGTGCTTCGCGGTCACGCCCGGCGCTTCCTCGCGGCCGAGATAGCGCAGGGTGAGCGGTGCCAAATTCTCCTCGCACCACGTCGCCATCGCGAGCTCCTGCTGGAGAATGCCTTCGCAGGCCGTTTTGGTGGCGGTGTCGCCACAGGCTTCGGCGGTCGCGATCAGCACCCGATAGGCGGCGATCTCCATGTGCTCGAAGGTGTAGCTCGCCATCGCGCCCTTGATGATCTCGTCGCCGACGAAGACGCCGGACAGGCCCTGGCCCATCGCCACGAACTTCGCCGCGAGGTCCTTCACGCTCGACGTGTCGCCGCCACGCCGCTCGATGCAGCCGCGCAACGTCCGCGCCTGATCCTGGGTCTCGGCAAGGTGCCGTTCGATCTGCGCCTTCACATCCGGATAGTTCTCGATGCGCCGGGCGAGGGCATTCAGCATCGTCTCCGCCTGCTCTTCCATGGCATGCGCATCTCGCAGCCATTCCATCAGACGTTCTTCAACGGTCGCCATGGGAAGTCCCTTTCGGTCTGTCGTATGTCCGAGCGCGACCTCAACCCGTGAGCGGGACGGGTGTTCCCGAGATCGGGCGAGCGCAGAGAGCGGGACGGAATCCTCTTCGGCTTCGGGAAGTGGGCGTGGCGCTGCGCCCGAGAGGCATCCCCGCGCTGGCTTTCAAGGCTTCAGGACGACTTTGATGCAGCCGTCCTCCTTGTCGCGGAACGTCTTGTAGAGCGCCGGTCCCTCTTCGAGGCCGACGCGATGGGTGATGACGAAGGAGGGATCGATGTCGCCGGCTTCGATGCGGGCGAGAAGCTGCGGCAGGTAGCGCGAACCGAAGCCCAGGCGAACCGGGAGGTGGCCGGCCCCGCCCCGCCGACGACGCGACCGTGCCGCGCTCCTCGGCCCCCGACCGCTTGCGCAAGGCGATCGACGGCGGCCGCAGCGGCGATAAGGTCCCGTTCTCCGATCCGGCCGCCGCGCCGCTCGGCACCGACGACGAGGCGGCTGGGACGCCGCTCCCGCCGTCCGAGAGTGCGGCCGTGCTCGCCGAGGTGAACGGCGACACCGCCGCGCGCTCCGCGCCCGCCGTCAGCAACGAAGACCGCGGCCGCATTCCGACCCGGCGGATCTGGACCTGGTGGCATTGGGCCTTCGTCGCCGTCGGCTTCGCGGCGCTCGCCGTTCTCGCCGCCGTCGCGACCCCGCTCTGACGGGCAAGCGCGCGACGAGGCGGACCTCCCCATGCTCGGCGCGGCTGGACTTGCTGCGATCCCCGGGCGCGCAGCCTACGGCGTCATGTCGCGTCACGTGTCAAAAGATACGGGGCGGATTTATTGTTCTTGCAAGTAACTCGAAATCGCATTCCGAAACACCCGCTGCCATTCGTGCGATTGTGTCCCGGCTCTAATATTTTATTGTTTGACGCCTCCGTTCGGGGGGTGGCAGCTCCGCCGGAACATCTGCGTGGCTGACTATTTTCCGCGGACGACCTTTGCATGCAGACGTTCGTAGGAGTCCGCGCCGCTTTCTCGTTCGCCCGGCGCGGACATGATCCGGTAATGCCGATAGTATCTCTATGCGATTGCCGTGAGAGGGAGCCCGCCGTGATGCGCCGCCTGCTTGGACGTTCCTTCTCCACCACGAGCCGGCCCGGACTCGCGGCGTGTCTGGTCGCGGCGGCGTTCGCCCTCTCCGCCTGCAACGAGAAGAACGAATATGCGCCTCCGCCGGCGGCCAAAGTGACCGTGGCGACGCCGACCGAGGCGCCGATCACCCTCTATGCCGACTTCACCGGCAACACCGTCGCCCCGGCGTCCGTGAACCTGGAAGCGCGGGTTCAAGGCTTCCTCACCGCCATCGATTACACCGACGGCGAGGCGGTGAAGGAGGATCGCGTCCTCTTCGAGATCGAGAAGGGGCCCTATCAGGCCGAAGTCGATTTGCGCAAAGCGCAGCTCGAGTCGGCTCAGGCGACCGAGGCCAACGCCAAGAGCCAATATGACCGGCAGGTGACGCTCGGCCAGAGCGCGGTGGCGAGCGAGCGTCAGGTGGAGGACGCCAAGACCGCGCTCGACACCGCTCGGGCCCAGGTCGCCGTCGCCAAGGCCAATCTCGAGATCGCGGAGATCTCGCTCGGCTACACGACCGTGGCGGCGCCTTTCAACGGCGTCGTGACGCGTCACCTCGCCGACGTCGGCTCGCTGGTCGGGGCGTCCGGGGCGACCACGCTCGCGACTATTCTCCAGGTCGATCCGATCGCCGTCTATTTCAACATCTCCGAGCAGCAGCAGATCGATCTTCGCGACAATCTCGCCAAGATCGGCAAGACCCTCAAGAGCCTGCGCGAGGAGAAGCTCGACATGCCGGTCGAGGTGGGGGTCGGGACCGATGCGACCTACCCTTATGCGGGGCACATCGACTACATCGCCCCCCAGCTCGACGCGAAGACGGGCACGCTACAGATGCGCGCCTCGCTGCAGAACCCGGACGTCGCCCTGGTGCCCGGCATGTTCGTGCGCGTTCGGGTGCCGATCGGCAAGATCGAAACGGCGCTTCTCGTCAACGATACCGCGGTGATGGCGAACCAGGTCGGCAGCTATGTGCTGGTCGTCGGCAAGGACAACATCGTCGAGCAGCGTCAGGTGACGACGGGACCGGTCGAGGACCAGTTGCGCGTCATCACGAAGGGGCTCGAGGCCACCGACAGAGTGGTGGTCGGCGCCATTCAGCGGGCGATCGCCGGCAACGTCGTCGATCCGGTGGCGGGCAGCATGGCCGCTCTGCCTGCGGGCGCCAAGCCGAGCCCGGCGGCGGCCGGCGGCGCGACCCCCTGATCCCTTCGACAGCCCGGAAGGCGCCCCCATGCTCTCGCGCTTCTTCATCGACCGGCCGGTTCTGTCGAACACGCTGGCCCTCGTGATCGTGCTTCTCGGCGCGCTGTCGCTGATGAAACTGCCGATCTCGCAATATCCGGACGTGGTGCCGCCGACCATCTCGGTGACCGCGACCTATCCCGGCGCCAGCGCGCGCACCGTGATGGAGACCGTCGGCCTGCCGATCGAGCAGGAGGTCAACGGCGTCGCGGGCATGCTCTACATGAAGTCGACGAGCGGCAGCGACGGCAGCTATTCCCTCGTCGTCACCTTCGCGATCGGCACCGATCCCGACATGGCGCAGGTGCTCGTGCAGAACCGCGTCTCCCTCGCGGAAGCGCAGTTGCCGAGCGCGGTCTCGACGCAGGGCATCAACGTCCAGACCCAATCGACGTCGATCCTGCAATTCGTGAACCTCTATTCGCAGGACGGGCGCTACGACAATCTGTTCCTGGCCAATTACGCGACCATCAGCCTGAAGAACGAGCTCGCGCGGCTGCCGGGCGTCGGCGACGTCACGGTGCTCGGGGCCGGCGATTATGCCATGCGCATCTGGCTCGATCCGGATCGCCTCCAGGCCTACGGGCTCGTGCCGAGCGACGTCACCTCGGCGATTTCCCAGCAGAGCACGGAGGTCACGGCGGGCCTCGTCGGCGCCCCGCCCGCCCCCGCCAAGGCCAACTTCCAGTACGTCCTCAACGTGACGGGGCGCTTCAGCGACGCCAAGGATTTCGAGAACATCGTCGTCAAGGTGATCGACGAGGGCGGCGGCAAGATCGTCCGCGTCAAGGATCTCGGCCGGGTCGAACTCGGCGCTGCGACCTACGGCACCACCGCGACGCTCGACGGCAAGCCCTCGGCGGCGATCGCGATCTCGCAGCTTTCCGGGGCGAACGCACTCACCGTCGCCCAGGGCGTCGACGCCAAGATGAAGGAGCTCGCGGCCGCCTTCCCGGCCGGGCTCGATTACAAGGTCTCGTTCGACAGCACCAAGTTCGTGACCGCCTCGATCGACGAGGTCTACGAGACGCTGATCATCGCCGCCGCGCTGGTGCTCGCGGTGATCCTCGTCTTCCTCCAGGATTGGCGCGCGACCCTGGTGCCGGCGACGACCGTGCCGGTCACCATCATCGGCGCCTTCGCCGCCATGGCGATCATGGGCTACACGGTGAACACGACGAGCCTGTTCGCGCTCGTGCTCGCGATCGGCATCGTGGTGGACGACGCCATCGTCATCGTGGAGGGCGTGGCGCGCCACATGGAGGCGGGGCTCTCCGGCCGCGACGCCTCGGTCAAGGCGATGTCGGAGCTGACCGGCCCGGTGATCGGGATCACCTTGGTCCTGATGGCGGTGTTCCTGCCGGCGGCGACCCTCTCCGGCCTCACCGGGAAGATGTATCAGCAATTCGCGCTCGTCATCGCCGCGACCGCCCTCATCTCCGCGGTCAACGCGGTGACGCTGAAGCCGACGCAATGCGCGCTGTGGCTTCGCCCCGCGGTGCCGCCGGAGAAGCGCAACATCCTCTTCCGCGCCTTCAACGCCGTCTATGCCCGCTGCGAAGACGCCTATGCGGCGGTCGTCGGGCTCCTGGTGCGGCACGCGATCGCGACGACCGTCGTCGGGCTCGGACTGATCGGCGTGGCGATCTGGGGCATCTCCCAGGTTCCGACCAGCTTCATGCCGAACGAGGACCAGGGCTATTTCATCGTCAGCCTCAAGCTGCCGGACGCCGCCTCGGCGCAGCGCTCGGAGGTCGCCGTGGCGGAGGCCGTCAAGCTCATCCGCAAGATCGACGGCGTCGAAGACGTCATCGGCGTTTCCGGAATTTCGCCGCTCGACAACAATGCGACGCTCTACAATGCCGGCATGCTCTATGTCGTGCTGAAGGACTGGAGCGAGCGCAAGACGGCGGATCTCTCGATCGGCACCATCAGCGGCAAGGCCCGCGCCGCGCTCGGCAGCATGGACACCGCCGCGGCGCAGATCATGTTGCCGCCGCCGATCCAGGGCATCGGCAATTCGAGCGGCTTCTCCATGATGGTGGAGATGAAGGACGGCAGTTCCGACTTCACGGCGTTGCAGAACGCCGCCGCCGAACTCGCCGAGACCGCCAACACCCAGACGAGCCTGTCCCACGTGGCCTCGAACTTCTCCGGCAACGTGAAGCAGCTCCGCCTCGTCGTGGACCGCGTGAAGGCGGAAACGCTCGGCGTCACCGTCGGGCAGGTCTTCTCGGCGCTGGAGGCCTATATCGGATCCTCCTACGTCAACCAATTCGTCAAGTTCAACAACGTCTTCCAGGTCTACGTCCAGGCCGACGCGCCGTTCCGTCTGCAGCCGGCTGACGTGCTCAATCTCAAGGTCAAGGGCGCCGACGGAACGATGGTGCCGCTCGGCAGCGTGGCCAAGATCGTCGACGACGTCGGACCGCCGCTCATCACGCTCTACAACCTCTATCCGGCGGCGAGCGTCACGGGCAGCCCCGCGCCCGGCCACAGCTCCGGCGACGCCATGAGTCTGATGAGCGAGATCGCCCAGAAGACGCTGCCGCCCTCGATGGGCACCGCCTGGACCGACATGTCCTACCAGGAGAAGCTCGTCGGCAATCAGCTCTATTACGTCTTCGCGATCGCCCTCCTCCTCGTCTATTTCGTGCTTGCCGGGCAATATGAGAGCTGGATCCAGCCGCTCGCCGTCATTCTCGCCGTGCCCCTCACCCTGATCGGCACGGTCGTCGCGCTCGAGGCGACGGGGATGTCGAACGACCTCTATACCCAGATCGGCATTGTGCTCCTCATCGCGCTCGCGGCGAAGAACGCGATCCTCATCGTCGAATATGCCCGCGAGATGCGGGCGGAGGGGCTGAGCGCGGCTGAGGCCGCGGTGAAGGCGGCGCGGCTGCGCTTCCGGCCGATCCTGATGACCTCCTTCGCCTTCATCTTCGGCATGCTGCCGCTCGTCTTCGCCTCCGGTGCCGGTGCCGGCGCGCGGGTCTCCCTCGGCATTTCGGTGGTGAGTGGCATGCTCGCCTCGACCGGCCTCGCGGTGCTCTTCGTGCCCGCCTTCTTCACCGCGCTCGAGCGCCTGCGCCCAACGCCCGCGGTGCGTTCGACGACGTCGGTCTCCGCCTCATAGGGAGCCCCACGGCCAAGGGCGGGAGCGTCCTCCGCGACGGCGGGCCGACGGTCGCGCCGCCCGCGCGGAACTTGTTTTGAATCAAGGGAAAGAGGGGCGCGGAGCCGCACAATCGAACCTTGGCAGAAGGCGCGCTCGGTCGCGTTGCGAGGGTGAAATGGCTCAGGATGTCCAGGCGAGCCCCGCGGCGGGGGCGGTCGGTGCGGCCAAGAGCGAGGGCAACACGGGACGGTCCGGGGCGCGTCTCGACGTGGCGGCCATCGCGGCGACGTTCACGCAGCTCGCGTCCTCGCCCAAGGGCCTCTCGTCCTCCGACGTGGCGCTCCGTCAGGAGAAATGGGGCCCGAACGCCATCGCTGCCCACGAGGAAAGCCGATGGCGGAAGCTGTTCGGCTATTTCTGGGGACCGATACCTTGGATGATCGAAGCTGCGTCGCTGCTGTCGTTGATCCGCCGTGACTGGCCCGACTTCGCGGTGGTCATGGGGCTGCTCCTCTACAACGCCGTCGTGGGTTTCTGGCAGGACAGCAAGGCCGCAAGCGCCCTCGCCGCGCTCCGCAAGGGATTGGCGCTCAAGGCTCGCGTCTTGCGCGATGGCGTCTGGGTTACGGTGGATACCGCGGCGCTCGTGCCCGGAGACGTCGTGAGCGTGGCGGGTGGAGAGACGCTCCCGGCGGATCTGCTGCTGACCGACGGCAAATATCTGTCGGTGGATCAAGCGGCGCTGACGGGTGAATCCCTGCCGGTCTCCAAGGCGGTCGGCGACAGCGGCTATTCCGGCTCCATCGTACGCCAGGGCACCATGACGGGCGTCGTCACCGCGACGGGCAACAATACCTTCTTCGGCCGCACCGCCAAGCTGGTCGCCTCCGCGGGTGCCAAATCGCATGCCGAGAAGGCCGTGATTCAGATGGGGGATTTCCTCATCATCCTTTCGGGGGCTCTGGCGCTGGTGCTGGTGGCGGCTCAGGTCCATCGCGATATCGTCACTGCCGGACACTGGGAATGGCAGCAGGCCGGCTCGATCGTGCAACTGGTCCTGGTGCTGCTCGTCGCGTCCGTGCCGGTGGCGACGCCGGCTGTGATGTCGGTGACGATGGCGCTCGGTGCCCTCGCCCTTTCCAAGCGGCAGGCGATCGTCTCCCGACTTTCCGCGATCGAGGAACTGGCCGGCGTCGATGTGCTCTGTTCCGACAAGACCGGAACGCTGACGCTCAATCAGTTGACGTTGCAGGCGCCGCTTCCCTGGGGAGCGGCCTCCGCCGAGGAACTGACCCTCGGAGCAGCTCTCGCCACGCAGACGCAGAGCGACGACGCCATCGACAAAGCCGTGCTTGCGGCCGTGAAGGACACCTCGCGGCTCGCCGCCTACAAGCAGGTCGACTTCGTTCCCTTCGATCCCGTGAACAAGAAGACCGTGGCGACGGTGACGACGCCCGACGGAAAGACCATTCGCTACGCCAAGGGCGCCCCCCAAGCCATCGCCGCGCTCGCGGGCCTCTCCGCGGACAGCGCCAAGAGCTATTTCGATTCCGTCGAGGGCCTCGCTCGCAGCGGTACCCGCGCGCTCGGCGTTGCCCGGTCGGAGGATGGAACGACCTGGACTCTTCTCGGTCTCCTGCCGATGCTGGATCCCCCCCGGCCGGATGCTGCCGCGACCATCGCCCGCGCCAAGGAACTCGGCGTTTCCGTGAAGATGGTGACCGGGGACGACGTGGCGATCGGCAGTGAGATAGCGCGCCAGCTCGGCCTCGGAGACCACCTGCTGGTGGCGAGCGACGTGTTCGGGTCGGATTCGAGCCCGGAGCACATCGCCATCGACGCCGCGCGCGCGGTTGAAGTGGCCGACGGCTTCGGCCGGGTTTTCCCGGAACATAAGTTCCAGATCGTCAAGGCGCTTCAGGAGCGGGGCCACATCGTGGCCATGACGGGGGACGGCGTGAACGACGCCCCCGCACTCAAACAAGCCGATTGCGGTGTCGCCGTCTCTGGCGCCACGGACGCGGCGCGCAGCGCCGCCGCGCTGATCCTGACAGCCCCCGGCCTGTCGACGATCATTCAGGCGATCATGGAGGCACGCGCGATCTTCGAGCGCATCACCTCCTACATATATTATCGTATCGCCATGACGCTCAACATCATGCTGGTTGTCGTCCTGACGTATCTTATTTACGACTTCATGCCGCTGACGGCGATCATGATCGTTGTCATGGCTCTGCTTGACGATATTCCGATCATGACGATCGCATATGACAACGTCAAAGTTCAAGACAAACCGCTGCGTTGGAATATGCATCGAATTATCTCGTTCTCGTCCATCATGGGGATCATGGCGCTCATCCAGAGCTTCGGTATCGTGATGCTCGGCATGTTCTGGATGAAGAGCCCCGAGCTGTCGGCGCTCCTCCCGATGGACCTGCCGCATGTGCAAACCATGCTGTTCCTGCAGCTTGCGGCCGGTGGACATCTGCTGTTTTTCGTCTCCCGCGTTCACGGCACGTTTCTGCTTCCGCCCTATCCGAGCTGGCAGATCTTGGCGGCGGTGATCGGGACGCAGATCTTCGCCGTCCTGATGTGCGCGTTCGGATGGTTCATGCCGCCGCTGCCGTGGATGCTCATCGCCGTCGTCTGGGTCTATTGTCTGGCTTGGACCTTCATTATGGATGTGGTGAAGCTGCTCTACTTCCGCGTCGTTGACGTGCGGGACGGCGCGGTGAGCATGATCGAGGCCCCCATCGGTTCGCGGGCCCTCTCGTGATCGCTGAGCAGGTGGCCTGCCGTGCGTAGGGCGGCGAAGGGCGACGTGAGCGGGAGCCCGCGGGGACCGGCATCGTCGTGTCGCGGGGAGGGAGGCCGGTGCAGAACGCGGATCTCTTCAGTGCGCTCAATCTGATCGGCACCTTCGTCTTCGCCGTCAGCGGAGCGATGGCCGGGGCGCAGCGCCGCTTCGACGTGTTCGGCATTCTGGTGCTGGCGTTCGTGACCGCCGTCTCCGGCGGCCTGATGCGCGACCTCCTGCTCGGGATCGTGCCGCCGACGGCCTTGGCGAACTGGCACATGCTGGCGATCTCGATGGCTGGCGGGCTCGCGGCGTTCGCGATGCCCGGCCTGATCGCGCGGATGCGCCTATCGGCCCTGGTGTTCGACGCCGCGGGGCTTTCCGCCTTCGCCGTGCTCGGAACCCAGACGGCGCTCGATCACGGCCTGATTCCGCTGATGGCCGCGATCCTCGGCATGGTCACCGGCGTCGGCGGCGGCGTGGCCCGAGACATTCTCACCGCGGAGGTGCCGATCGTGCTGCGCTCGGACATCTATGCGGTGGCCGCCTTGGCCGGGGCCCTCGTGGTCGCGTTCGGGCCGGCGCTCGGGCTCCAGGCCCAGCCGGCCTCGCTGATCGGCGCGGCCTTATGCTTCTTCCTGCGCCTGATGGCGATCCGCTACGGCTGGAACCTGCCGACCTCCCGCGCCGGGCAAGTGGCGGATCGCTCGGATCGCGGATGAACGGAGCGGCTCACCCCGCCAACTTGCGGACGGCCTCGGGCACGTCGTGCCCCCATTCGCCGTACATTCGGACGATCACGTCGGCCATGAGGGCGAGTTCGGGTGAATGGTCTCCGGCTCGGTGGCTCATGATGATGGGCGAGGTGGCCGGCTCGGCGAGGTCGCGATAGGCGACGCCTTCCACCTGAAATTTGTGAACCGATTCCGGCACGATCGCGATGCCCTCCTCGGCGGCGACGAGCCCGATCGCGATCTGGAGTTCGCGCGCCTCGTGGCCGATGCGCACCGCGACGCCGTGATCGTGGAGGAGGCGCAGCACCTGATCGGCGTAGCTCGGACGCGGCCGGCGCGGATAGAGCACCATCGGCTGCCCCTCGAGGTCCTGGAGCGAGAGCGCATCCTTACGGGCCAGCGGATGGCCGGCGGGAATCGCGGCGATGAGGCGCTCCTGGCGCAGGACGATGCGGCGCACGGCGTCGTCCTCGAAGCTGATGCGGCCGAAGCCGATATCGATACGACCCTCCTTGAGCGCCGTGATCTGCTCCAGCGTGACGAGTTCGACGAGGGAGAGGTCGACATTGGGGGCGGAGCCACGGAACTCCCGAATAAGCTGCGGCAGACGGCCATAGATGGTCGAGGCGACGAAGCCGATCGCGAAGCGACGCCGCTCGGCCGCCACCGCGCGGCCGACCATCTCGCGCATGTCCGCGACGCGGCCGAGCACCTGGGACGCCTGTTCGAGCACCAGGCGACCGATCGGTGTGAGCTGCAGGGGGCGCGCGGTGCGGTCGAACAATTCGGCGCCGATCTCGGCCTCCAACTGCTGGATCTGACGGCTGAGCGGCGGCTGGGCGATGTTGAGCCGGGCGGCGGCGCGCGTCACGTTGCGCTCCTCCGCCACCGCCACGAAATAGCGGAGCTGCCTCAGGTCCATCGGACATCTCCATACCGCATAGGTATCGAATAGGGACCCAATCGGTGTTGGGCAAGGTCTTCGCCGGCTCATAAGGTCGGCGCTCAGAAGACGCCACCCCGAGAAGAAGGCGGACGCCGTGCCCAATCCGGATGCCATCACCCTCGCTTCGATCGAGACCCTGATCGTCGATCTGCCGACGATCCGGCCGCATGTTCTGGCGATGGCCACGATGCACCGGCAATCGATCGTGCTCGTGCGGCTGCGCGGCTCCGACGGCGTCGAGGGTATCGGCGAAGGCACGACGATCGGCGGCCTCAGCTACGGCGACGAGAGCCCCGAGGGCATCAAGCTCGCGATCGATACCTATATCGTTCCGGTCCTGCGCGGCTGCGACCTCTCGCGCATCGGCGCGACGATGGCGGCGGTCGAGCGCTATGTGAAAGGCAACGTCATCGCCAAGTGCGCGGTCGAGACGGCGCTGATCGATGCGCTCGGCAAGCGGCTCGGCCTGCCGGCCTCCCACCTGATCGGCGGCGGTCCCGTCCGCGACCGCTTGCCCGTCGCCTGGACGCTCGCGAGCGGCGAGACCGGCCGCGACATCGACGAGGCGGAAGCCATGCTCGAGGCGCGCCGCCATTCGATCTTCAAGCTGAAGATCGGCAAGCGGCCGGTGCGCGACGACGCCGCCCACGTCGCCGCGATCAAGCGGGCGCTCGGCGACCGCGGCAGCGTTCGGGTGGACGTCAACCAGGGCTGGAGCGAGACCGAGGCCGATCTCGGCATGGCGCTCCTCCAGGAGGCCGGGGTCGATCTCGTCGAGCAGCCGGTCTCGCGCCGCGCGCGCGCCACGCAGGTCCGGCTGTCCGCCCGCCACCGCATCCCGATCATGGCCGACGAATCCCTCGGCGGGGCGGCGGAGGCCTTCGATGTCGCGGCCTCGGGCGCGGCGCGGGTGTACTCGGTCAAGATCGCCCAATCGGGTGGCCTGCACGCCGCGCACGCCGTCGCAACGATCGCGCACGCCGCCGGGATCGGCCTCTATGGCGGCACGATGCTCGAAGGCGGCGTCGGCACGGCCGCCTCGGCCCACCTCTTCGCGACGCTGCCGACGCTCGAGTGGGGCACCGAATTGTTCGGCCCTTTGCTCATGACCGACGAGATCCTCGCCGAGCCCCTCGCCTACGCGGATTATTCCCTCGCGGTCCCGTCGGGACCCGGCCTCGGCGTGGTCCTCGACGAGGACAAGGTCGCCTTCTACCGGCGCGACCGAACCGCCCCCCTCCTTCATGTCGTGGAGACGCCTACGGATGCTCTTCAAAGTGGAAATGGACATCAGCATTCCGCCCGGGTTCGCTCCTGACGCTCTGGAGCGGCTCAAGGCGGCGGAGAAGGCGCGGTTTCAGGAGCTTCAGCGTGCCGGAACCTGGCGGCACATCTGGCGGGTGGTCGGCCGCTACGCGAACGTCAGCATCTTCGATGTCGAGAGCAACGCAGACCTGCACGACATCCTGAGCACGCTGCCGCTCTACCCCTTCATGACGATCACGGTGACGCCGCTCTGCCGCCACCCCTCTTCGCTGCACGACGACGACCGCTGAACGCGGCCCCACAACGATAATCGGAGGAAAGTCCATGAACGAAGCTTTCGTGAAGACCCCGGAGGTCCAGGCCCTGCTCGATCGCGTCGCGGGTCTCGCGTCCGCCGACGGCAGCCCGCGCGCCAAGGCGATCGTCCGCGATCTCGTCGAGCACCTGATGGTTCTCGTCGCCCGGTACGAGATCACCGAGGACGAGGTCTGGCAGGCGGTGAACTTCCTCCAGAAGGGTGCCGGCGAGTTCGGCCTCATCATGCCGGGCATCGGCCTCGAGCACTTCATCGATCTCTATCTCGACGCGCGCGATGTCGAGGTCGGCAAGGCGGGCGGCACGCCGCGCACCATCGAGGGGCCCCTCTATGTCGCGGGCGCGCCGCTGGTCGAGACCGGGGCGAACCTGACCCAGGATCCGGACGACACGACGACGCTCTACATGACCGGCCGCATCTTCGGGCCGGACGGTGAAGCGGTGAAGGACGCCATCGTCCACGTCTGGCACGCCAACTCGAAAGGCTTCTATTCGCACTTCGACCCGACCGGCGAGCAGACGCCGTTCAACAACCGGCGCCGCCTCAGGGCCGCGGCGGACGGCACCTATTCCTTCCATTCCAAGATGCCGAAGGGCTATTCGGTGCCGCAGAACGGCGCGACCGATCGGCTGATGCAGCTCCTCGGCCGCCATGGCAATCGCCCCGCCCACGTCCATTTCTTCATTGAGGCGCCGGGCTATCGCCGCCTGACGACGCAGATCAATTTTGGCGACGATCCGTT
Source organism: Segnochrobactrum spirostomi (assembly GCF_009600605.1). Lineage (GTDB taxonomy): Bacteria > Pseudomonadota > Alphaproteobacteria > Rhizobiales > Segnochrobactraceae > Segnochrobactrum > Segnochrobactrum spirostomi. The sequence goes on from NZ_VWNA01000002.1 coordinate 88,899, forward strand.
CGCAAAGGACGATTTCGCCTTCGGCACCCGCGAGGGCCTGCTGCCGGTGCCGAACCGCCAGGGCGACAGCGCCCATGTGGCCTTCGACTTCCACCTTCAGCGTGCCGAAAGCGAAGACGATCAGGGCTTCTCCGCCCGCGAACGCCTCAGCGTCGCCGCCTGACCTTGGAATCCGTGTCGGCGAGGGCCGCCGTGCGATGGCGCGAGCGGCCCTTCCGGCGTTGTTCGTGGCGTGCCACTGGATTTGCGGCAGGATCGCCCGTTCAGCGGCGGTACGCCGCCTCGTCGAGCGCGGGGATCGTGGCGAAGACGGGCTGGTGATCGGAGCCGTCGGCCGCGGAATCGATGTGCACGGCGAGGCCGGGTGTGAGGCGGGACGGCAGGAAGATGTGATCGATCCGGCTGTCCTCGAACGCACCCTGGGCGGGGTTCGTGTAATAGGTGACGGCCGGCGTGCCGGGCGACGCGGCGTCCCAGGCGTCGACGAGGGCATCGCCCTCCGGTGCGACGAGGGTGGTGAGGGCCGCGTAGGCCGCCTCCCCCGGTCCGGTGTTGAAATCCCCCGTGAGGATGGTCGCGATCGGGGTCGGCGCGGGCTCCGGAAACTCCCAGTCATGGGCGTCCCGATCGCTGCCGCTCCACGGGCCGCCGTCGCCGGCCGCCGCAGCGAGGCGTTGGCGCAGCGCCACGATTTGATCGAGCCGTTCCGGCTCGCTCAGATGGCCGAGATGGATGTTGAGGAGACGCAGCGCGCCGGCGGGCGTCGCGATGATCGTCTCGAGAAAACCCGTCGCGAGGTTGAACAGCGGGCCGCCGTCGTGCTTCGGCAGCACTTCCAGGCGCGCCGAGATGATCGGCGAGCGGCTCGCGGTGAGGACGCCGAACTGGCGGCGGGCGTTGCGCACCCGTCCGTCCGTGCGCCGCTCGCTCGCGTCGCGATCGAACAGCGGCGCATAGACGACATAACGATCCGGGAGCAGCGCCTCGATGAGGGCCGGCTGATCGTCGTGGAACGTGCGGGCGAAGCCGCGCTCGACCTCCTGGAATGCGATGACGTCCGCTTCGGCGACGGTGCCGACCGCGCGGGCGAGGTCGTAGATTCCGTCGCGGCCGATGCCGTATTGGATGTTGTAGGTCGCGAGCTTCACGCCGCACCGTCCGTTCCGAGGATCTGCCGGCGCGGTCCGCGCGTCGTGAAATGGCGCGGGAAGAACATCGCGAGTTGGGCGAGGGCGATGCGCCGCGCCTCGTTGAGCGTGAGCGGGAGGGTGAGATCGGTGAGATCGATCCACAATCCGGCGAGGGAACTGTCGATCAAGCGCGCGACGGTGCGGGCGTCACGATCTTCGTACGCCCCCTCCTCGATGAGGGCGCGGCAGAGCTCGATCAGCGTGTTGTAGGCCGCCACGGTTTCCGCCTTGAACTGGCGGATATAGGGCTGCCGGCCGGCGGAGGCGGTCCACAGAGCCCGCCAGGCGGCGAGCTTGCGCGGCGTGCACACCGGCTCGGTGAACTCCGCCTCGACGAGGGCCCACAGCCGGTCGGCGGGACGCGGTCCCGCCGACTCGCGGGCGTCGTCGAGGGCGCGGAAATAATCGCTCCCGAGGGTCCTGAGCGTGTCTTCGAGCAGGCCGTCCTTGCTCTTGAAGTGCAGCATGACGAGCGCCGGCGAAACGCCGGCGGCCCGAGCCACATCGGCGATGGTCAGGCTCTCGAGCCCCTGCCCGTTGGCGCCATAGGCGGCGAGCACGTCGATCACCGCTTCGATGATCTGATCCATCCGCTCGCGGGCCGGCACGCGTCGCTTCGCGCCGCGGCGGACGGCCGGTACGGACGGGGTCGATTCGGCGTGTTCCTCGTGTCTCATACCTCATGATATGAACGGCGATTCATATTCTGTCTATACCCGGATCAACGCTGGAATCGGGTTTCGAGACCGGCTTCCACTGTCATTAATTCGCAAAAAAGCGGGCGCAATGTCCCCCGCGATCGTCGCTCGCGGTCGTGAAAATCCCGCGTTGCCAATCCTGAATGAATGTTCATATAGTTCGGTCAAAGACCGTAAGAAGCGGAGTGGGACGATGAAGAAGACGGTTGCCCGTCTGTGCCTGTCGCTTGCCCTCGCGGGCGCTTCCTGGGGCCTGCTCGCCGGTGCCGCCGAAGCCGGCGGCACCTTGCGGCTCACCCACGATCTCGGAATGGGCGGAGCCGAAACGCTCGACCCCTACGATCCGAACCGCTTCTGGCCGACGATGAACCTGGTGTTCGACCGGCTCGTCGCCCCGAGCCCGAAGGGCGAGGCGGTGCCGGAGCTCGCGGTCTCCTGGAGCGCCAGTTCCGACGTCAAGACCTGGACCTTCAAGCTGCGCCCCGGCGTCACCTTCCAGGACGGCACGCCCTTCACCAGCGCGGACGTCGTCTATTCGATCGGCCGGATGACCGATCCGACCTTCAATTCGCCGGTGCGCTCGGTGCTCGGCATCATCAAGCAGGCGAAGGCGATCGATCCGCTCACCGTCGAGTTCGATCTCTCGACGGGCGAGGCGGATCTGCCGCTCCTCCTCGCCGATTATCGCGCGCTGATGACGAAGAAGGGCTCGGCCGGCTCCTTCAAGGACCATCCGGTCGGCACCGGTCCGTTCAAGGTCGAGAAGATCTCCGTCGAAGGCACCACCGTGCTCGACGCCTATCCCGGCTATTGGCGCGGCAAGCCCCATCTCGACAAGGTCGAGGTCGTGGCGATCGCCGACAGCGCCGCCCGGATCCAGGCGTTGCTCGGCAACCAGGTCGATCTCCTGCTCACCATCGACCCGAAGCAGGCGCCGCTCGTGGAGCATAACCCGGCCATCGCCACCCAGCACGTCGCGACCGGCGACTGGAACGGGCTGATGATGCGCGTCGACGAGAAGCCGTTCGACGATCCGCGGGTGCGCAAGGCGATGCGCATTGCGGTCGATCGCGCCGCGCTGACCACCCTCGTGCTCGGCAAGGACGGCGGCGTGCCGACCTGCGACGACCCGGTCTGGCAGGGCGATCAATATTCGTGGCAGGGCAAGTGCGGTCGCGATGTCGAGGGCGCCAAGAAGCTGCTCGCCGACGCGGGCTACCCGAACGGCATCGACGTCGAGCTGATGACGAGCGATGTCGAGGAGAACATGGTCGCCATCGCCGAAGCCTATCAGGCCCAGGCCAAGGACGCCGGCATCCGGGTCAAGGTGACGACCGCCGCGTCCGACGGCTACTGGGACAAGGTGTGGATGAAGATGCCGTTCTTCGTCGACAGTTGGGGTCAGCGTCCGGCGACCCAGGTGTTGAACGAAGGCTGGCGGTCGGGCTCGCCCTGGAACCCGACCCATCAGGCCGATCCCGCCTTCGACAAGATGCTCGACGAGGCCCGCGGCGAGCCCGACTTCGCCAAGCGCCGCGAGCGTTACCTCGCCGTGCAGGAGAAGCTCTACGAGATCACCGGCGGCTTGATCCCCTATCACAAGGTGATCCTTCGCGCGATGTCATCCCATGTAAAGGGGCTCGACCCGGTGCTGGTCGATTGCATCCGCTGGGACCTCGTCTCGATGGACGAATGAGACGGTCAACCTGAAGCGTCCCGCCGGTCCCCTCGCCGGCGGGATCTCGGGCCTCCGCCGTCCGCCACACCGGCGGAGGCCCCCTCCCCGCTCCTCCCTGAGGCTCCGACGCCCGTCCGATGATCGTCCTCGAACGTCTCCTCTCGACCCTCGCGAGCCTCGCCCTCGTCGCCGTGCTCATGTTCGGGGCGCTCGAAGCGCTGCCCGGCGATATGTGCACGTCCTATCTGGGTAAGCTCGCCACGGCGGAGGCGGTCGCGCAGTGCCGCACCGAGCATGGTCTCGACCGGCCGGCCTGGGAGCGCTTCGGTCGCTGGGCCGGCGGCGCGCTCACAGGCGATCTCGGCCATGCTTTGAAGCGTGACGAGAGCGTCGTCTCGATCATCGGCCCGCGCCTGCGCAACACGCTGGTGCTCGCGCTCGCGGCCGCGGCGATCAGTTTTCCCCTCGCCTTGGGCCTCGGCGTCGCCGCCGGCCTCAAACGCGACGGACCGATCGATCTCGCCATTTCCTCGACCGCGCTCGTCGCGATGACCATTCCGGACTTCGTCGCCGCGACGGCGCTCGTCCTCGTTTTCAGCGTCTGGCTCGGCTGGATTCCGGGGATCGTGACGGTGCCGCCGGACGGGCCGATTCTCTCGCTCCTGCCCGGCTTGGTGCTGCCGGCGGCGGCGCTCGCCCTCATCCTCTCCGCCCACGTGCTGCGCATGGTTCGCGCCTCGGTGATCGAGGTGGCGGCGAGCCCTTATGTCGAGGCGGCGCGGCTGCGAGGTGTGGGACCGACTGCGCTCGTGCTGCGCCACATCCTGCCGAACGCCCTCATCCCGGCGATCGCGGTGATGGCGCTGACGCTCGCCGGCCTGATGACCGGCGTCGTCGTCATCGAGGTCGCCTTCAATTATCCCGGCCTCGGCCGGCTCACCATGAACGCGGTCTACGATCGCGACCTGCCGCTCGTGCTCGGGGTCTCGATGGTGCTCGCGGCGATCTATCTCGGGCTCGGCCTCCTCGCCGATCTCGTCACGCTCGCCGTCGATCCGCGGCTACGCAGCGCACTCGGGAGGGGACGATGAGCGTGGTCGTGGCCCCGATGCCTCGAACGGCCCTTCGGCGGACGTGGCGCTTCTTGGCGAGCGTCGTGCGGCAGCCCTCGGGCGCCATCGGGCTCGCCCTCGTCCTCTTCCATGTCGCGGTCGCGCTCGGCTCGCCGTGGATCGTTCCGTACGATCCGACGGCGCAGGACCCGAACGCCATGTTCTCCGGCCCTTCCCCCGAGCATTGGCTCGGTACCGACACGCTCGGCCGCGATGTCTTCACCCGGACGCTGCTCGGCGGCCGCGAGGCCCTTGCGGTGACGGCGGTCGCGGCGGCCCTCGCCCTCGCCTGGGGCGGCGCGCTCGGCATTGCCGCCGGCACGCTCGGCGGCCTCGCCGACCGCATCGTGATCCAGATCATCGACGCTTTCCTGGCGTTGCCCTGGCTCGTCTTCGTCGCGGTGATCGCGAGCGTGGTGGGTACGGGCACATGGCTTCTCATCCCGGCCCTCGCCTTCTTCTACGGGCTGCCGATCGTCCGCGTCGCCCGCAACGCGGCGCTCGAGGTGGAGACGCGGGATTTCGTCACCGCCGCCCGGGCGCGCGGCGAGAGCTCGCTCGCGATCCTGCGCCTCGAGGTGCTGCCGAACGTCCAGGACGTCCTCCTCGTCGAAGGCGCCATGGAATGGTCGTGGATGCTGATCGCCTTCTCCTCCCTCTCCTTCCTCGGCTTCGGGGTCGCGCCGCCGAACCCGGATTGGGGCCTGATGATCTCCGATGCCCGGCTCTACCTGACCGTGATCCCCTTCGCGGCGCTTGGACCCATGGTCGCCCTCGCGAGCCTCGTCATCGGCATCAATCTCCTGGTCGGGGCGGTGTCGCGCAGCGCCGGTGTGGAGATCGTTCAGGGCGTCGAGGGACGATGATGGACACGGGCACCCTCCTCTCCGTCCGCGGCCTCACCGTCGGCACCCATTCGCCGGATCCCGCTGCGCCGACGATCCTCGACGATATCGACCTCACCCTCGCCCGCGGCGAGACGCTGGGTCTCGTCGGCGAATCGGGCAGCGGCAAGAGCACGCTGCTTCTCGCCCTGCTCGGCCATACCCGGCCCGGCCTCGCGATCCGGCGGGGCAGCGTGCGCTTCGACGGCACGGAACTCGTCGGTGCCGATCCCGCGACGCTGCGCGCTTTGCGCGCCCGCCGCATCGGGTTCGTGCCGCAGATCGCAGCGACCGCCCTCAACCCGGTCGCCCGCATCGGCACGCTGATGGACGAAGCCCTGGCGCTCGCCGGCATGGCGGACCGGTCTGCGCGGCGCGAGCGCGCCGCCGACCTGCTCGACCGGGTGCGCCTGCCGCGTCCCCGCGAGCTGCTCGACCGGTTCCCGCATCAACTGTCGGGTGGGCAGCAGCAGCGCGTGGCGATCGCCCTCGCCCTCGCCGGCGAGCCCGATCTCGTGGTGCTCGATGAACCGACGAGCGCGCTCGATCCGACGACCCGCGTCGAGGTTCTCCGCCTCCTCAAGGGCCTCATCGCCGAGCGCGGCACGGCGATGGTCTATGTCAGCCACGATCTCGGCGTTATCGCGGAAGTCTCTGATCGCATTGCGGTTCTTTATGCCGGCGAGGTGGTCGAGGAGGCCCCGATCCGGTCTGCGATGCGCCGGCCGGGGCATCCCTATCTCGCCGGTCTCCTCGCGAGCCTGCCCCGGCTCGACGACGGCCGCCTGCCCGCGGCGATCCCGGGTGCGCCGCCCGCGCCGGGGCGCCGGCCCGCGGGCTGTCGCTTCGCCCCGCGGTGCGAATTCGCCGAGCCGTCGCATTGCCACGAGCGCGTTCCGCTCGAGGCGATGGGTCCGGACCGCCGGGTGCGGTGCCGATTTCCGGTTCCGGCCGAGGCGATCCGCCCGGCCGTCCCTGTTCGCGCCCCCGCCCCGGCCGCCGCCCCGATCCTCGCGATCGGCAGTCTCGCCGTGCGCTACAAGGCGTCCGGCGTGGCGAGCCTGTTTGCCCGTGCGCCGGCGCGCACCGTCGTCGAGGACATCGCGCTCGCGCTCGCCCCCGGGCGGACGCTCGGGCTCGTCGGCGAATCCGGCAGCGGCAAATCGACGATCCTCAAGGCGATCGCCGGCCTGATCACGCCGGCCGAAGGCTCGATCCGTTTCGACGGCGCGGAGATTGCCGGACCGGTCGCCCGCCGCGCGCCGGCGATGCGCCGCCGCATCCAGCTCATCTTCCAGAACCCGGACGCCTCGCTCAATCCGCGCCAATCGATCCGGGACATCATCGCGCGGCCGATCCAGCTCTATTTCGCGCCCGGTGCGGTCGAGATCGAGCGGCGGGTGCGCGCCCTCGCCGACAGCGTGCGGCTGACCGCGCGCCACCTCGATCTGATGCCGGCGCAGCTCTCCGGCGGCGAGAAGCAGCGGGTCGCCATCGCCCGCGCGTTCGCGGCCGAGCCGGACCTGATCCTCGCCGACGAGGTGACCTCGGCCCTCGACGTCTCGGTGCAGGCAGCGATCGTCGATCTCCTGGCGGAGATGGTGGAGCGCCGCCGCGCGGCGATGGTGTTCGTCTCCCACGACCTCGCTTTGGTTCGCGTGCTCGCGGACGAGGTCGCCGTGCTCGAAGGCGGGCGCATCGTCGAGGCCGGTCCCGTGGCACCCCTGTTCGCCGCGCCCCGCAGCGAGATCACGCGAACCCTTCTCGGCTCGGTCCTCGTGCCGGCCTGAGCGCCGGCCTCCCCTCCCCTCGCCTCCGTCGGAACACCGCCGGGTCCCGACGCATCGCCGGGACCGGCGGCGCGTCTGCGATCAGGCGCGGATGAAGGCGAGCAGGTCCCGATTGATGACGTCGGCGTGGGTCGTCAGCATGCCGTGCGGATAGCCGGCATAGACCTGCAGCGTGCCGTTTCGGAGGAGCTTCACGCTGAGGCGCGCCGAATCGTCGATCGGCACGATCTGGTCGTCGTCGCCGTGCATCACCAGGGTCGGCACCGAGATCGCCTTGAGGTCCTCGGTCTGGTCTGTCTCCGAGAACGCCTTGATGCCCTCATAATGGGCTTTGGCGCTGCCCATCATGCCCTGCCGCCACCAGTTCCGGATCGTGCCTTCCGAAACCTGAGCGCCTGGACGGTTGAAGCCGTAGAACGGCCCCGTCGGGAGATCGAGGAAGAACTGGGCGCGATTGGTGGCGAGCGCCGCGCGCAGGCCGTCGAACACTTCGAGCGGCGTGCCGCCCGGATTGCCCGCGGTCTTCACCATCAAGGGCGGGATGGCGCTCACGAGCACGGCCTTGGCGACGCGGCCCTGGGGTTCGCCATGGCGGGCGACATAGCGCGCCACCTCCCCGCCCCCGGTCGAATGGCCGATATGGACGGCGTTGCGCAGGTCGAGGTGCTCGGCGACGGCGGACGCATCCGCCGCGTAGTGGTCCATGTCGTGGCCGTCGCCGACTTGGGCCGAGCGTCCATGACCGCGCCGATCGTGGGCAACGACCCGATAGCCGTTCGCCAGGAAGAACAGGATCTGCGTGTCCCAATCGTCGGCCGACAGCGGCCAGCCGTGGTGGAGCACGATCGGCTGGGCGTCCTTCGGGCCCCAATCCTTGAAGAAGATATCGACGCCGTCCTTGGTCGTGACGTAGCTCATGGTGCTGGTCCTCATGCCGTCCGCGTCGTTGGATGGGCTCTGGAGCTGAGAGGCTGATCGTCCGCGGGGACGGTCGCCGCGTTTCCCCCGTCTCGGATCGCTCCCGCCGCCGCGTCTGGAGCGTGATCGGAGACCGGCGGAGGATACCGGGCGATGTGCGACGACGTCACGTAACGAGGCGCCGCGCGGCCATACGTTCCCGTGAGCGGGACGGGCCGACCGGCGCGCGGGACGGAACGGCCGCCCCTGCCGTCCGCGTGAGCGAGGGTCGTGGGAGCGAAGGTCGTGGGGGCCCGAGCCTCGTCTTCGATGGGCGTTCCGATCCGGTTGACCGCGGTCAACTCGGGTTCGTGAAAATTGGTCGTGGGTCGCGTGGATGTCGCAGGGAAACGTTAGGACTCCATTTACCCAATATTTCTTGCGGAGCCTGCGGGAATCGGGCGTAGTGGTGACGCTTTGGGCAGGGACTTGTCCGGAAAATCGTAACTACGAGGAAAAGCCGTGGCCATGGCCGGGGATTTGGAGCCAGGGACACTCGACGCCGCCGCGATCCATAGCCTGATCGCGTCCGACGCGCGCGAGCTGTCCGCCAAGCTCCATGCCCACCGCATGAAGCTCTTTCCGCCCCAGGCGCGCAAGCAGCTTCGGTTGTTTTCCTCCGGGGAAGCCGCGAAGCTCATCGGGGTCAACGACGGCTATCTGCGTCAGCTCTCCCTCGAGGGCAAGGGGCCGCAGCCGGAGACGAGCCCGACGGGACGGCGCTCCTATTCCTTCGAGGTGATCCAGGAGCTGCGCTCTTACCTCGACGAGACGGGCAAGGGCGCGCGTCGTTATCGTCCGTGGCGGACAGAGGGCGAGCACCTCCAGGTCATCGGCGTCGTGAACTTCAAGGGCGGCTCGGGCAAGACGACGACGGCCGCCCACCTCGCCCAGTACCTGACCCTTCAGGGCTACCGCGTCCTCGCCGTCGACCTCGATCCGCAGGCGTCGCTGTCGGCGCTGCACGGCTATCAGCCGGAGTTCGACGTCGACGAGAACGGCACGCTCTACGGGGCGATCCGCTACGACGAGGGTCGCGTCGAACTCGCCGAGATCGTTCGCGAGACCTATTTCAACGGCCTCGACATCGTGCCCGGCAACATCGAGCTCATGGAGTTCGAGCACGAGACGCCGAAGGCGCTGGCGTCGCGGCAATCGGGTGATCCACTGTTCTTCTCGCGCGTGGCCCGCGTGCTGGCGACCGTCGAGAACCGCTACGACGTGGTCGTCATCGATTGCCCGCCGCAGCTCGGCTTCCTCACCTTGTCGGCGCTCTGCGCGGCGACCGCGATCCTGATCCCGGTCCATCCGCAGATGCTCGACGTGATGTCGATGTGCCAGTTCCTCATCATGACCTCGGACCTCCTGTCCGTCGTCGCGAAGGCGGGCGGCGACATGAACTATGATTGGATGCGGTATCTGGTGACTCGCTACGAGCCGAGCGACGGGCCGCAGACCCAGATGGTGGGCTTCATGCGCTCGCTGTTCGGCGACCGCATCCTCACCAACATGATGCTGAAGAGCACCGCGATCGCCGACGCCGGGATCACCAAGCAGACGCTTTACGAGGTGGCCCGCGAGCAGTTCACGCGCGCCACTTACGACCGCGCCGCGGAATCGCTCAACAGCGTCAACGGCGAAATTCTGCGCTTGATCGAGACCGCGTGGGGGAGGGCGTAATGGGCCGGAAAAATCTCCTCGCCGGTTTGCTGGATGACGAGTTGACCGCGGTCAACGACGCGCCGGCTAGTCCGCCGGCCCGCCCGGCCACTCAGCCGACCCTCGGCTCCCGCGGGGCCGTCGGTGCGATGAGCCGGTCCCTCGAGATGCTCTCGGCCGAGCGCGAGGCGGCGAAGCAGTTGTCCGACCGGCTGTCGAACGGTGAGACCGTGATCGAGATCGATCCGATCCTGATCGACGGCTCGATCGTGCCGGACCGCATGCCGGGAAGCGTCGAGAAACATACCGCACTCGTCGAATCGATCCGCGAGAGCGGCCAGCTTGTGCCGGTGCTGCTGCGGCCGCATCCGGGGCAGGCCGGGCGGTTCCAGATCGCCTATGGCCACCGCCGCGTGCGGGCGCTCGCCGAACTCGGCCGCCCGGTCCGCGCGGTGGTCCGCAAGCTTTCCGACGACGAACTCGTCGTCGCGCAGGGCAAGGAGAACGGCGAGCGCGAAGACCTCTCCTTCATCGAACGGGCGACCTATGCCCTGGCGCTCGAGGTGAGGGGCTTCAAGCGCGAGACGATCATGGCCGCGCTCAGCGTCGACAAGACCGAGCTGTCGCGCCTCATCTCGGTGGCGCGCGCCCTGCCGCGCAGCCTCGTGGCGGCGATCGGCCCGGCGCCGAAGACCGGCCGCCGGCGCTGGATGGACCTCGTCGAGCGCTATGTCGCCTGGTCCGACGAGGCGACGATCGAGACGACGCTCGCGGATGCCGCCTTTGCCGGCGCGCCGTCGGATGAGCGCTTCCTCCGGGTGTTGGCCGCGGTCACGCCGCGGGCGGAGCGCGTGGCGAAGCCGGTGACGTGGACGGCGGACGACGGCCGCAAGGTCGCGAAGATCGAGCGCAGCAAGGGCCGCACGATAGTGGCGCTCGACGAGACGGCGGCGCCGGACTTCGGTGCCTTCGTCATCGAGCGGCTGCCCGAGCTCTACCGGGCTTTTCGAGAGGGGAGGGGGAAATGAGCGTCGTCGCGACCCTCGACCCGAAACGGGTTCAGCTGCTGTTCGGGCCATCGGTCCGGCCTGCGGGCTGATGCGATAGATCCGATCAACCGAACCAGAGGAGCGACGCGAGCAAAGAAAAAGGCCCCCGAAACGAACGTTCCGGAAGCCCTTCTCATTCCTGGCAGTCTGAGAATCCCACTTCCGCGAATCGCAGTCAAGAGTCTCGGCTCACTTTCGCGTCGATTCGGCGAGCGCTTTTTCGTTGCCTTGCTCGGACAAGGCCATGCACCCCATCTCGACTCCGACGACGCCCTTCGGGCGGCGGCCGATGTCGCTCGCCCTGGTGACAAATCAGGCGGCGGCCGAGGCATGCCCTCCCGATCGGGTCGTTCACAAGTGGACTCTGTTCCGCACGATCACCGAAGCGAAGGCGCGGCTCGGCATTTCCGACCGGGCGTTGACCGTGCTCAACGCGTTGCTCACCTGCCATCCCGAGCTCGAGCTCAAGGCGGGATCGCAGCTCGTCGTCTATCCCTCGAACGCGCTGCTGACCACGCGAACCCACGGGATGGCCGAGGCGACGCTGCGGCGGCACATGGCGGCGCTCGTGGACGCCGGCCTGGTGGTGCGTCGGGACAGCCCGAACGGTAAGCGCTACGCCCACCGCTCCGCCGCCGGCGCGGTCGAGCAGGCGTTTGGTTTCGATCTCGCGCCCCTCGTCGCCCGGGAGGAGGAGTTCGAAGCGCTCGCCGAGGCATGCCGGCAGGAGCGGCGGCGGATGATGCTCGCGCGGGAACGCGTGACGATCCTGCGGCGCGACATCGGCAAGCTCATCGCGCTCGGGCTGGAAGAGGGGATCGCGGCCGATTGGGACGGCTTCATGCGGGCTTTTGAACCGCTCAACCGGCGTTTGCCGCGTTCGGTCCCGGAAGGCCACTTGAGCCGCCTCGCGTCCGACCTCGCTGCGCTCGCCGCAGACGTCTCCAAAGCCTTCGAAGACCTCGCAAAAACACAGAATCCGAACGGCAATGCCGCTCATAATGATGCGCAACATCAGAATTCAAAAACAGAACCACCCTTTGAAAACGAACCCGGCTTAAGAGAAAGCCGAGGTGCGAGCGGTGGGAGCCACACGAAGGCGGAAGGCAAGGCGCAAGCGAGCTTCCCGCTGAGACTGGTGCTGCGGGCGTGCCCCGCCATTGTGGACTATGCGAAGCAGGGGATCACCACCTGGGACGACCTCGTGGAAACGGCGGATCTGGTGCGGCGCGCCTTGGGCGTGAGCCCGAGCGCCTGGGCGGAGGCACGGGAGGCGATGGGCGCGGGCGACGCCGCGATCACCATCGCCGCACTTCTCGAACGGGTGGAGGAGATCACCAGCCCCGGCGGCTATCTGCGCAGCCTCACGACGAGGGCGCGAAACGGGGCCTACTCGGTCGGCCCGCTGATCATGAGCCTCTTGCGCGCCGCGGACGGCAAGAAGGCGGCGGCGTCCTAGCGAGGGCTGACGCTGGGGCAGGGGAGGGGGACCGATGTCCGTGAGCGCGGCGCAGCGGGCGGTCACTTGGTCTCGTAGAAGGAGTCGATGAAGGCGCGATCGACCGGCTCGGATTTGGCGGCGTCGCCGCGGGCTTGCAGAGCGCGCGTGAAGGCGAGCCCGCGGCCACGAGGGGTTGGGCGGTTTCGACGCGTTCGAGTTCGTGCTGGAGGGCCTGTCGGACGATCTCGGTCGTGCGGAGCTTCCGGATTGCGACGAGGCGTTCGGCCAATCGGTCGATCTCCGCGTCGTCCACTATGAGGGGTATCTCCAATTCTCCGCATTCGATTGCGATATTCACGCTATCGGATGGAGCAGGAACGGCAAGACGCCTCGGAAGTTGACCGGTTCTGTGCGGTCAACTTCTCTCGTTCGGATTCGCGATGTGGGCTCGGTTAGGGCGGCTAGGCGATCAGCGAAGACGCATGACGACGCTCTTGGTCCGGCAATAGCTGCGAAGACCTTCCATGCCCTTCTCGCGGCCAAAACCGGACTTTCGGTTCCCGCCGAAAGGAACCTCGATCCCACCGGCGAAATATTCGTTGACGAAAACCTGCCCCGCATCGACGTGCCGCGCAAAGCGGTTCGCTTTGTTCAGGTCCGACGTGTAGATGCCGGCGACGAGGGCGTAGTCTGTACAATTGGCGATGGCGATCGCCTCGTCGAGGTTTTCGACGGTCTGAACGGCGAGGACGGGGCCGAAAATCTCCTCGGTGACGATGGGATCCGAAGGGCTGCGCGCGGCGACGATCGTCGGAGCGAAGAACCAGCCGCCGTTCGCACCCGCCGGATGGACGATGTCGCCGCCGCACAGGATGTCGTTGCCGGCGGCCTTCGCGCACCGGACGTGCTCGTCGATGCGGCCGAGCTGCAAGGCGGAGTTGACCGGGCCGACATCGACGTCGTCGAGCCCGTGGCCGAGACGCAATCCGCGGGTGCGGGCGACGAGGCGGTCGAGGAAACCGTCGGCGATCCGGCGGTCCAGCACGAGCCGCGAGCCGGCGGAGCAGATCTGTCCGGCATTCTCGTAGATCGCTTCGATCACGCCGTCCAAGGCGGCATCGAGGTCGGCGTCGCCGAGCACGACGAGCGGAGACTTGCCGCCGAGCTCGAGCACCAGCCGGGTCACGTTCTCGGCGGCGGCGTGCATTACGCGGATGCCGGTCGCGACGGAGCCGGTGAAGGTGATGTGGTCGATGCCGGGATGGGCGACGAGCGGCGCGCCGGTGCGGGCGCCGGTTCCGGTCACGACGTTGAGCACGCCGGCGGGCAGCCCGGCGCGGTGGCCGAGCTCGGCGAGCATGAGCGCCGTGAACGGCGTCTGCTCGGCCGGCTTCGCGACGATGGCGCAGCCCGCTGCCAGAGCCGGGGCGATGCCGCGCGCCGCCGTCGACAGCGGGTAGTTCCATGGGATGATTTGCGCGGCGACGCCGGCGGGCTCGTCGAGCGTGAAGCCGATATAATCCTTGGCGAGGGGGAGGCGGGCGCCTTCGAGCTTGTCGGCCGCGCCGGCATAATATTCGAAGGCGCGGATCACGCCGCGCACGTCGCCTTGGGCCTCGGCGAGACGCTTGCCGCTGTCGAGACATTCGACGAGCGCGAAGCGGTCGGCTTCTTCGCGCAGCAGGGAGGTCATGCGCTGAAGGATGCGGCCGCGTTCCGCGGGGGCGACGTCGCGCCAGGTCTTCTGGAAGGCCGCGCGTGCCGCCTCGACGGCGCGGTCGACGTCCGCGGCGTCGCCGTTGGCGAACTCGGCGAAGGGGGCGCCGCGGCCCGGATCGTCGCTCGCCATCCGCTCGCCGCTCGCCGGCGTGCTCCATCGGCCGTCGATGAAATGATTGCGGGGGAGACCGGCGAGCGTCCCGGTCGCCCGGATCTCGGCGATGCCGTCGGCGAGAATGGTGCTCATGCTTCGATCTCGCTCACTTGATAGATCGCGGCGTCGAGCCAGGCCGGTTCGATTTCGAGGCCCCAGCCCGGGCCCGAGGGAATCTCGACCATGCCGTCGCGGGCGACGAGGGGGTTGCGCAGCACGCCGCGTTCCCAGGGATAATAATCCTCGCCCTCTATCGAGAATTCCACATAAGGCCCGGCATTCGGCAACGCGCCCATGACATGGAGGGTGAAGGCGGTGACCATGAGCTGGTTCGCCGAATGGGGCGTGACGATCATGCCCGCCTCGGCCGCCATAGTGGCGACCATCAGCATCCTCTCGACGCCGCCGAGATAGCAGAGGTCGGGCTGGACGACGTCGACCACGCGGTTTTCGATCATGTACCGCCACAGCATCAGGTCGCAGTCCTGTTCGCCGCCGGTGACGTCGAGATCGAGGGCGGCCGTGACCTCCTTGGTCCAATGATGCTGCCAATAGGGGCAGGGCTCCTCGAAATGGACGATGCCGTGGTCTTCGAGGAAGCGGCCGACCTCGATCGCCTTCTTCGGCGAATAGGCGCTGTTGGCGTCGACGAGGAGGCGCGCGTCCGGGCCGAGCGCCTGGCGGACGAGCGGCACGATCTCGTCGGTCCGGCCCGGCCATTCGTCGAGATCGTGACCGCATTCCCGGCCGACGCGGAACTTGAAAGCGGTGTAGCCGTACTCGCCCTGAAGCCGCTTCAGGCGCTCGGCCTCGTCGCGCGGGGTGATCTCGCCGCGCTTCATGCTCGAGGCGTAGACGGGGAAGGGGCGCGGCGTGCCGCCGAGAAGTTCGCACACGCTCTTGCCCGCGGTCCGCCCGCGCAGATCCCACAAAGCGGTGTCGAGGCCACCGAGCGCCCGGAACAGGTAGGAGCAGGGGAATTTGTGCTCACGCTCTGGGATCAGCTCGACGAGCGCACGGATGTCGTCGGCGTCGGCGCCGAGGGCGTGCGGCGCGATCTGGCGGTGAAAGACCTGGGCGGTGATGTCGGCATTGTAGGTCGAAAGCTGGCCCCAGCCTTCCCGGCCGTCCTCGGTGGTGACCCGGACGAAGCCGACCGCGCGGTTCGAGAAGGTTTCCAGGCGTCTGATCTTCATGGTCCGGTCGTGTCCTCGATGCGGCCGCGGGCGAGGCGACGGCGAGGCGACGCATCCCCTGGGAGCCCCCTTGAATGCCCCCTTGGCAAGGGAGCGGGCGTGCCGGATATTCGGTCGGAAATGGTCTGGCGCTAAGGGCCATTCTGATTATTGCAGCAGACCACTCGCGGGCTGTCGGGGGACGTCATGGTGAAATGGGCGGAGGGCGTGCTGCTTCAGGCGATCCCGATCGATCGCAGCGGCGACCAGCCGCTCGCCCTCCAGATCTCGGCGGGCCTGCGCGAGATGATCCTCGGCGGCGCGCTGCGCCCAGGCGAGCGGCTGCCGGCGACGCGCACGCTCGCCCAGGAGCTCGGCGTCGCGCGGGCGACGATCGTCGAGAGCTTCGAACGGCTCCTTGCCGAGGGTCTGCTCGAGACGCGGGTCGGTTCCGGCACCTATGTGAGCGCGGTGCTCGACGCCGAGCGGCCGAGCGCACCGCCACCGATCGAGGTGGTGCCGACCGAGCGCGCCCGTCTCGCCCGCTCCATGACCCATGCGGCGGGGCGTTTCGTCGCCCGCCTGCCCCACGAGCCGCGGCCGTTCACCACGGCGCTGCCGGCCTACGACGCCTTTCCGATGGCGGAATGGACCCGGCTCGCGACCCGCCATTGGCGCAATCCGCGCCACATGGTGCTCGGTTATCCAGACCCGTGCGGCTACCAGCCGTTGCGGGAGGCGATCGCGGCGCACCTGCGCACCAATCGCGGCATCCGCTGCGATTGGCGTTGCGTCTTCATCGTCGCCGGCGCCCAGCAGGCGTTCCAGCTCATCGCCGGCACGCTCATCGATCCCGGCGATCGGGTCTGGTTCGAGGATCCCGGCGCGATCGGCGCCCGCAACAGCCTCGTCATGCAGGGGGCCGATCTGGTGCCCATTCCGGTCGACGATGCCGGCCTCTGTGTCGAGCGGGGTC
This sequence comes from Segnochrobactrum spirostomi, assembly GCF_009600605.1. GTDB lineage: Bacteria > Pseudomonadota > Alphaproteobacteria > Rhizobiales > Segnochrobactraceae > Segnochrobactrum > Segnochrobactrum spirostomi. The sequence continues at coordinate 105,381 of NZ_VWNA01000002.1, forward strand.
TCGAACTCGCGCCGGACTTCGCGCTCGCCTTCGTCACCCCGTCCCACCAGCAGCCGCTCGGCGCGAAGCTCAGCCTGGAGCGCCGCTTTGCCCTCCTCAAGGCGGTCGCGACCTGCGGCGCCTTCGTCATCGAGGACGATTGGGACGGCGAATTCTGCTTCTCCGGCCAGCCGTTGCCGACGCTCAAGGGCATCGATGCGGCCGAGCGCGTGCTCTATGTCGGCACCTTCTCGAAGTCGCTGTTTCCGGCGCTCCGGCTCGGCTATCTGCTGGCGCCCACCTCCCTCGTCCCGGCCTTCGAATCGAGCCTCGCGGCCTTCTCGCCGGGCGTGCCGACGGCCTTGCAGGCGACCGTCGCCGACTTCATCGCCGAGGGCCACTTCGCGACCCATGTGCGCCGCATGCGGCGGCTCTACGCAGAGCGCTACCAGGCCCTGGTGACGGCCATCGAAACCCACCTGTCGGATTGGCTCGACATCGTCCCGACGACGACCGGCATGCACACGGTGGCCTTCCTCAAGCGCGATCTGAAGGCCGAGGCGGTGTGCGCCGAGGCCGCGAAGGTCGGGTTGACCGTGGCGCCGATCAGCCGCTTCTGCATCGTGCCTTACCCCCGCGAAGGCGTCGTGCTCGGCTTTTCCGGCTTCACGCCGGCCCAGATCGCCGCGGCGGTTCCCCTCCTGCGCGGCGCGCTCGTTGCCTGTGAAGGGCAGGGGAGGGGCGCGGGTGGCCTCGCGATGTCCGCCTGACTGGTCTGGACGTTTTTCCCAGAGTGGACCTGCCGGGCAGGCCAATCTCACCTTACGCTTCCTTCCTGACGACCCGCGACCGGAACGGCGCGAGGGATCGATCCAATGAAAGACGGAGGGTGAACATGCGCGACGTAAAAGGATTGATCGTCGGTCTCCTCGCATCGGTGATGCTGACGACCGCCGTGCCGGCCCAGGCGGAAACGCTCCGCCTGCTCACCTGGGGCGATTACGCGCCCGAGGCGGTGATCAAGAAGTTCAAGGAAGCGACGGGGATCGACGTCGAGGTCACCATCTCGAACAACGAGGACATGATCTCGAAGCTGCGGGCGACCGGCGGCGCCGGCTTCGACCTCGCCCAGCCGAGCCAGGACCGCATCCTCGGGCCGCAGACCGATTTTGGCATCTACAAGCCGATCGACCTCTCCAAGATCAAGACCGAGCTGTTCATTCCCGAGCTCCTCGAGGCCACCAAGAAGAACACCGCGATCGACGGCCAGGTCTACGGCGTCGCCCATCTCTGGGGCACCTCCGGCCTCGTGGTAGATCGCAAGAAGGCGCCGGATATCAAGAGCTTCCTCGATCTCTGCAAGCCCGAATACAAGGGCCGCGTGTCGATGCGCCTGAAGCGGCCGGCCCTCCTCGGCATGGCCTTCGCCCTCGGCTACGATCCGTTCGCGGCCTATGGCGACAAGGCGAAATATCAGGAGATCATCGACGCCGCCGGCGCCAAGCTCGCCGAATGCAAGGCGAACGTGAAGGCCTATTGGACCGGGTCGGACGATCTCCTCAACATGATGCGCTCGGGCGAGGTGATCGCCTCCGAGGCGTGGGATTCGACCGGCTTCAAGCTCAATGCGGAGAACCCCGACATCAACTTCGTCGCCCCCTCGGTCGGCGCGCTCGGCTGGATCGACACCTTCGCCCTGCCGGCGAAGGGCAAGAACGACGAAGCCGCCTATAAGTGGATCAACTTCGTCATGCAGCCCGAGATCGCGGCGATGATCGTCGATGCCGCGGGCAGCTTCTCGGCCTCCAAGGGCTCCGACAAGCTGGTGTCGCCGAAGCTGAGCAAGGCGTTCCAGGAGGCGTTCCCGCCCGAGGTCATCGCCAAGATCCGCTGGTTCCCGGCGGTGCCGGCGGGCCTCGAGGAGATGGAAGGCAAGGTCCTCGACAAGGTCGCCGCGGGCGATTGAGCAAGACGAGGTGGCGGCCGGTGCCTTGCGCGCCGGCCACCGCCCACCGATCCGGGACGGCCGTTCGCACCGACGAACGGCAACATGAGTGAACAGGGTTTCGGAACGCCCATGGCGAACGATCTTGAGTGCCGCGAGCTCGTGAAATCCTACGGGCCGTTCCTGGCGGTCGCCGGCGTGTCGCTCGCGGTGCCGAAGGGGTCCTTCTTCTCCATCCTCGGCCCCTCGGGATGCGGCAAGACGAGCCTGATGCGGATGATCGCGGGCTTCGCCGAGCCGACGTCGGGCGAGATCCTCATCGGCGGCCGCTCGATGCACGGCGTTCCGCCGAACCGGCGGCCGGCGAACATGGTGTTCCAGCACCTCGCCCTGTTCCCGATGATGAACGTCGCCGACAATATCGGCTACGGCCTGCGCCGGCGTGGCATGGCGCGCGCCGAGATCACCCGCCGGGTCGGCGCGGTGCTCGAGCGGATCGGCCTTCCCGACGCGGCCGGAAAGCGCATCGACCAGCTTTCCGGAGGGCAGAAGCAGCGCGTCGCGATCGCCCGCTGCATGGTGCTCGAACCGACCGTCCTTCTGCTCGACGAGCCGCTCGGCGCGCTCGATCTGAAGCTGCGCGAGCACATGAAGGTCGAGCTGAAACAGCTCCAGCACCAGTTCGGCACCACCTTCGTCTACATCACCCACGACCAATCCGAGGCGCTCGTGATGTCGGATCAGGTAGCGGTGATGAACCGCGGCCGGTTCGAGCAGGTCGGTACGCCGGAAGACCTCTATTATCGCCCGACGACGCCGTTCGTGGCGGGCTTCGTCGGCGACAGCCACCGCTGGGGTGGCCGCGTCACCGGTCGCTCCGGCGACAGCCTGCGGGTCGAGACCGAGACCGGCCTCGTGCTGGAGGCCGCCGCTGCGCAGCCCCTCGCCGAGGGCGACAAAGTCGCCGTGTTCGTCCGCCCCGAGGCGATCGAGGTGCGGGCCGCGGGCGCACCGGCGGGCGACGGCCCGGCCTTGAACGTCTTCGGCGGAACCCTCGAAAGCCTGCTCTTCAACGGTGCCAACAGCCGCGCCATCATCCGCCTCGCCCGCGGCGATCTCGTCGCGGCGGCACTGCCCCAGACGCCGGCGAACGCTCGTCTCGGCGAAGGGGCGGCGGTCGAACTCCGTTTCGCGGCCGCGGCGACGCTCGCCTTCTCGGCCGATCGCGAGGCGCCATGAGCGCCGGTCCCGCCCAAACGGTTGCGGTCGACGGGCAGGCTGCGGCACGCCGCCTCTCGTTCCTGCTCGTCTTCGCGCCGTTCGCCTTGTGGATCGCGCTCGTGATCCTGGTGCCGCAGCTCAATCTCCTGTTCCTCTCTCTCCAGGAGAAGATCGGGCCGCGCCACTACGTGACCGGCGTCGGCAACTATGCCGACCTGTTCGGCGAGCGCGTCTATGTGCTGACGCTGGTGCGCACCGTTGTGATGTCGCTGATCGCCACCGCCGCGACGCTCGTGATCGGCTTCCCCGTCGCCTATTACATCGCGAAGATCGCCCGCGGCCGCGCCCGCACCGCCCTGTTCGTGAGCTGCCTCCTGCCGTTCTGGGTGAGCGAGCTCGTCCGCGTGTTCGGCTGGATGCTGATCCTGCGCGAGACCGGGCTTCTGTCGCGCCTGCTGCAATGGCTCGGCCTGGTCGATGGCCCGGTCGAGTTCCTCTACAACGACGTCGCCGTGATGGTCGGCCTCATCTACACGTCGATGCTGTTCATGGTCGTGCCGCTGATCTCGACCCTCGACAGCCTGGACGACGCCCTGGTCGAGGCCGGCTACGATCTGGGCGGCAACGGCTTCGCGGTGCTCCGTGAGATCATCGTGCCCCATGCCAAGCCCGGCATCGTCGCCGGCTCGATCATCGTCTTCATGCTCAATCTCGGCAATTATCTCACCCCGACGCTGCTCGGCGGCAAGAACAGCCAATGGTTCACCGCGCAGATCTATTCCCAGTTCATCACGCGCTTTAACTGGGAATCCGGTTCGGCCTTCGGCTTCGTGCTGCTCTTGACGTCGAGCCTGCTCGTCTGGCTCGGGCTCAGGGTGACCGGGCAGACCTTGTCCGGCACGGTCGGGAAGGGCTGAGCCATGATGCTGCCGTCGATCCCCGCGCCGCGCACCCTCACGATCGCCTACCGCGCCTATGTCGCGCTGTTCTTCCTCTATCTCGCGATCCCGCTCGTCGTCGTCGCGGCGTTTGCCTTCAATGATTCCCTCTATCCATCGCTGCCGTGGAAGGGCTTCACCCTCGATTGGTTCTTCGGCACGACCGCGCCTAAGATCGGCCTCTTCTACGACACCGCGATCCTGCGCGGGCTCCTCAATTCGCTGATGGTCGCGGTCGTCACCACGGCGGCCTCCGTCTTCGTCGGCACAACGACCGCCTTCCTGTTCGAGCGCTACGAGTTCCGCTTCAAGGGCGTGGCCTACATGCTGATGCTGGCGCCGCTGGTGATCCCCGGCGTCATCCTGGGCATCTCCATCCTCGCCTTTTCGTCCTCGATCGCGAACGCGGCCGACGACGCCTTCGGCATCGAACTCAGCGCCTTGCGGCCCGGTCTTCTCCTCGTCGCCCTCGGCCAGTTCTCCTTCATTGCGACGATCGCCACGCTGGTGATCTCGTCGCGGCTGCGCAAGTTCGACCGCTCCCTGGAGGAGGCCGCCCTCAATCTCGGCGCGACGCCGCTGAGCGCGATCCTCACGGTCACGCTGCCTTATCTCTCACCGGCCCTGATCGGCTCGTCCCTCGTCGCGTTCCTGATGTCGTTCGAGAACTTCAACACGACCCTGATGCTGGTCGGCTCCGACGCGCCGCTCACCATCACCATGTTCGACCGCATGAAGCAGGGCTCCACGCCGGTGCTCGATGCCGTCTCGCTGTTTCTGATGCTCGGGTCGGGGCTCCTCGGGCTCATCTCCGTGATGGCCCAGCGCCGCGGCGCGAAGGGGGCGGAATGAGCGCGGGTGGCTCCTCCACGGCCGCGCTGGAGGCGGATTACATCGTCGTCGGGGCCGGTTCCGCCGGATGCGTCGTCGCCGGCCGGCTCGCGCAATCGGGGCGCTACCGCGTCCTCCTGATCGAGGCCGGACCGCGGGACACCTCGCCCTGGATCCACCTTCCGATCGGCTACGGGATGTCGTTCTACAATCCCCGTGTCAATTGGATGTACCGCACCGAGCCGGTGCCGGGTCTCGACGGGCGGGTGATCTATCAGCCCCGCGGCAAGGTCATCGGCGGCTCGAGCTCGATCAACGCCATGGTCTATTCGCGTGGCCAGGCGAGCGATTTCGAGGCCTGGGCGGCGATGGGCAATCCCGGCTGGGGCTGGCCGGAGGTGCTCGCCGCCTACCGCCGCATCGAGGACCACGCGCTCGGGGAGAGCCGCTGGCACGGGGCCGGCGGGCCGCTCGCCGTCACCGACATCCGCGACAACGTCCACCCGCTCTCCCACGTCTTCGTCGCGGCGGGCAAGGAGGCCGGATACCGCTTCAACCCGGATCTCAACGGCGAGACGATCGAAGGCATAGGCTATTACCAGATCAACACCCGCGGCGGCTTTCGCGTCTCGGCGGCCCGGGCCTGGCTCAGGCCCGCCGCGCGCAGCAGGGCACTCAGGATCGAGACCGATGCGCTCGTCACCCGGATCGATCTCGAGGGCCGGCGCGCCGTCGGCATCACCTTCGAGCGGAGCGGCGCCACGATCGCGGCGCGGGCGCGCCGGGAGGTGATCCTGTGCGGCGGCGCGATCAACACGCCGCAGCTCCTGCAACTCTCCGGCATCGGGCCCGGATCGGCGTTACGCGGGCTCGGCCTCGCCGTGCGGCACGATCTGCCGGCCGTCGGCGCCCATCTCCAGGATCATCTCTGCCACGACCACGTCTACCGGTCGCGGCGGCCGAGCCTCAACGACGACCTCCTACCGCTCGCGGGCAAGGTGCGCGTCGGCCTGCGCTACCTGCTGACCCGCGGTGGGCCGCTCTCGCTCAGCGTCAACCAGGGCGGCGGCTTCGTGCGCTCGGCGCCCGAGGTCGCGGCACCGGACATCCAGCTCTATTTCTCTCCGCTCTCCTACGAGCGGGCGCTGCCCGGCGTGCGCGCCCTGATGAAGCCCGACGCCTTCTCGGGCTTCTCCATGAGCATCTCGCCGTGCAACCCGACGAGCCGTGGCGAGATCGCCCTGCGCTCGCCCGATCCGCGCGTCGCGCCGGAAATCCGCGCCCGCTATCTCGACACCGAGGAGGACCGCCGCATCGCCCTCGCCGGCGTCCGCATCCTGAGGCGGATCGCGGCGACGCCGGCCATGGCGGCGTTGATCGCCGAGGAGATCAAGCCCGGCTCCGAGTGTGAGGACGATGCGGCGATGCTCGCCGACATCCGCGCCCGCGCCTATTCCGTGTTCCACCCCTGCGGCTCGTGCCGCATGGGGCCGGATGCGCGCGCGGCCGTCGTCGACGCGCGGCTCAGGGTCCACGGCCTCGACGGCCTGCGCGTGGTCGACGCCTCGGTCTTCCCGCTGGTCACCTCCGGCAACACCAACGCCCCCGCCATGATGGTCGGCGAACGCGGCGCGACCTTCATCCTGGAAGACGCCGCGGCCGGGTGAGGCGGCCGGTCACGCCGCGGTGCGCCGGAGCGACAAGCCCTCCGCATCGAACAGGTGCAGGTGGTCGGCAGGAGCGGACAGGCGCAGGAGTGTGCCGCGGGCGACGTCCCGGTTGCCCGGGAGCTTTGCGATCAACGGTTGATCGCGGCCGATGTCGAGATAGACGAGCTGCACCTCGCCGAGTTGCTCGATGAGATCGACGCGGCCCTCGATGAGCGGCTCTCCCTCTGACGCGATGGAGAGATCCTCGGGCCGAACGCCGAGGCTGACGGCCGAACCCTCCGACACGGCCGCATTCGGAAACGGCATTTCGACTGCACCGCCCGCCGCAGGACGTACGGCGATCTGCGAACCGTTGTGCAGGATCGTCGCCGGCAGGATGTTCATCGCTGGCGAGCCGATGAACTGCGCCACGAAGAGATTGGCCGGGCGGCGGTAGAGCTCGACCGGGGACCCGACCTGCTCGATGTGGCCGTCCTTCAGGACGACGATCCGATCGGCGAGGGTCATCGCCTCGACCTGATCGTGGGTGACGTAGATCATCGTGGTGTCGGGCATCGAGGCCTTGAGCTTGGCGATCTCGATGCGGGTTGCGACGCGCAAGGCGGCGTCGAGGTTCGAGAGCGGCTCGTCGAACAGAAAGACCTTCGGGTTGCGGACGATCGCCCGTCCGATCGCGACCCGCTGGCGCTGGCCGCCCGACAGGGCTTTCGGCACGCGGTCGAGATAGGGTGTCAGTTGCAGCCGCTCGGCCGCCTGCCGCACCTGCCGGTCGATCTCGGCCTTCTTCGCGCCGGCTATCTTCAGGCTGAACGCCATGTTGTCGTAGACGCTCATATGCGGATAGAGCGCGTAGGACTGGAACACCATGGCGATGCCGCGCCGCGAGGGCGGGACGTGGTTCATCAGGTCGCCGTCGATGCGCATGTCGCCTGCGGAGATCGTCTCGAGCCCGGCGATGCAGCGTAGAAGCGTCGATTTCCCGCAGCCCGACGGACCGACGAACACCACGAGCTCGCCCGAGGCGATGTCGAGATCGATGCCGTGCAGGACCTCCATAGCGCCGTAGGTCTTGCGGATCTGTCGAAGGGTCAGCTCGGCCATGCGGTGGCTCCGGCATGCGGGAAGGGGATCGGCCATGCCATCGCGTCAGTGTTCGCTGCCGCCGGGCATGAGGCGGGAGACGTGCCGGGTCCAGGCCGGCGCTTCTTCGTTGCGGATCTCCGCGTCGTTCCGGGTCCGAATGGCCTTGCGCACCAGCTTGGCGCCGACATAGCGGAAAGGCTCCGGCGGCAGCCGTGTGCGGCCCTTCAGTCCGACGAGACCGCACGTTCCCCAGCGGTCGTCCCGCCCGAGCATCAAGCTCGCCAGGATGCGGCCGGCGATCGGGGCCTGGGCGATCCCGGTGCCGTTGAAGCCCATCCCGAAGACGATGTTGGGGTGCGTCTCGAGACGATCGAAGACCGGGATGTGCTCTGCCACGCAATCGATCGGGCCTGACCAATCGAACGCGATCGGCACGTCGGCGAGGCTCGGATAGACGCGTTTCAGCTCGCGGATGTTGTCGCGGCCTCGGGTCGGGCTGCGGTTGAAATCGGCGCCGAAATCGCCGCGGAAGGCGACGTTGCCGCTGCCGCGGCCGAACACGACCCGGCCCGACAAGGCACGCTGATAATAGAGCACCTGCTTTTGGGAATCGCAGATCGAAATGCCCTCCTCCCAGCCGAGACTGTCGAGCCGTTCGGGGATCGGGGCGGTGGCGACGATCACGCTGTCGACCACATAGAGATAGCGGCGGAGTTCGGGGAGGGCGGAGAGCCAGGCGTTGGCGGCGAGGGCCACCTTCGAGGCCGTGAGCGAGCCCGAGGCGGTGTGAAGCGTCGCGGGATCGCCCGGGACGACCTTGAGGACCGGGCTCCGCTCGTGGACGACGATGCCGCGCGCGAGGGCGAGATCGCGCAGGCCGCGGGCGAGCTTGGCCGGATGCACCGTGCCGGCCTGATCCTCGACGATGCCCATATAGGACGCGGACGAGCCCGTGCGCCGGGCGATCTCGTCCGCCGACAAGGGGCGGAAGCGTCCCGCGCCCGTCTCGGCGGTGAGCGCTTCGGCCTTCGCCCAGGCGCCTTCCTGGGCACGGGAGCTCGCCGTCCACATCCAGCCGTTGAGGCGCAGGTCCATGTCGATGGTGCCGCTGCGCTGGAGGTCGGCGAGCTCCGCGATGGCGTCGACACTCGCCGCGCAGAGCCGACGCGCCTCGTCGAGCCCGACCACGGCGGCGATCTGGTCGAGCTCGGCATACCAACTATGGACCTGCCCGCCGTTGCGGCCTGAGGCGCCCGATCCGCAGAAGTCCGCCTCGAGAACGGCGATCTGCAAGTTCGGCGCGGCATCGCGCAGCCGCAGGGCCGTCCAAAGCCCGGTGTAGCCGCCGCCCACGATGGCAACGTCGACCTTCAGATCGCCCTGGAGCGGCGCCGTCACAGGACCCGCCCCGATGTCCTGCAGCCAGAACGAACGCTCGGCCGGCGCGGCGGCGGCAGGTTGGCGCAAGCGGATCTCCGCCATGGCGGCCTCCTCATTCTGCGGTGATGGCGGCGGCGTACTTGACCGGCAACCAATCGGGGACGGGGCGAGGCGTCTGCGGGAAGCCGCCGAGATAGGTGCAGGTCTGCGAGGCGGCGTGCGCCGCCTTCGCCAGCGCCTCGTCCGGGGGAAGACGTTCGATCTCAAGCGCCGCGACGAAGACGGCGATGAAGCTGTCGCCGGCCCCGCAGGTGTCGACGACCTCGACCGGTTCGGCCGCGACATGGCGGATGGCGTGCCCGTCGTCATAATAGGCGCCGGCCGCGCCGCAGGTGACCACCGCCCGCTCGGCCCCCGCTTCACGCAGGGCCGCGAGGAGACGCTCCGGCGGGGCCTCGCCCGGATCGCCTCCGGAGGCGAAGACGAGCGGCGTGCCGGCGATCGGGAAGGCGAACGGGCTGGTCGAGAGGTCGATGCTGAACCGCACGCCGTCGCCGATGAGGCGCTGCACGAGCGCAGGACTCGCATTGGTGCCGAGGTGCACCCAATCGGCCTCTCGGACCGCCGCATAGCGCTCTGGTGAGGGTTCATAATGGGCGCCGATGCCGAACGCCTCGAGGAGGAAGGTCCGGTCGCCGTCATTGTCGCGCAGGAGCGTCACGGCGGTGTCGCCCGGCCGGCGCTCGACGTCGCGCGGATCAAGGCCGGCCGCGGCGATCTCGGCGAGGAGGATGTCGCCCTCGCGATCGTCGCCCACCGCGCCGAAATAGCGCGCGTTCCAGCCCGCGCGATGCCACTGCACGGCGACGTTGAGCGCGTTGCCGCCGACCGTCAGCAGATCCCGGTTGAGAAAGGCGTCGAGGCAATTGTCGCCGACCGCCACCAGCTTTGCCGCACCCATCCGTTTGATCCGATCGGTCATTGCACGCCGCCCTCGCGGTGAAGATGCGGGCCGCTGGCGTCGATGTTCCGTTGCCGCGCGGCGACCGGATCGAGCCCATGAGCGCCGTCGCCGAGGCGCTGGAACGACAGCGCGCCGGCCCCCCAGGCGAGGTGGCCGTTGGGCCGACCTTCAACCACGTGGACCGGGTGACAGCCGAAATTGGCTCCGATCGGCTGACGGAAGGCGAGCTGCGGCATGACGGCTCCTGAACCGGACGGGGACACGCGGCGGCGATGGGCTATTTGCCCATGCCCTCGGCGAGGCCGCGGATGAAATAACGCTGCGCGGCGAAGAAGATGGCGACGATCGGCAGGGCCGAGATGGTCATCGCCGCGAAGACGATCGCGTAGTTCGTGCCGTGCTTGGCCATGATCGAGGTCAGGCCGACCGGCAACGTCTGCATGTCGGCACCGCTCGTGAAGATCATGGCGAACAGATATTCGTTCCAGGCGAACAGCACGTGCAGGATGACGCAGGAGACGATCACCGGCCGGCACAGCGGCAGCATGATGCGCCAGAAGATCTGGCCTTCCGAAGCGCCGTCCATGGTCGCGGCCTCGTCGAGGTCGCGCGGCAGATCGAGCATGTAGGCGCGGATGAGGAAGGTCGTGAACGGCACGCGGAACGCCGTGTAGAGAATGATCAGGGCCCAATAGGTGTTGTAGAGCCCCATCGCCTGCATCATCTTCACGAGCGGGATCAGCGCCACCGTGGGGCTCAGCATCAGGCCGCCCAGCACGAAGCCGACGACCAAGGGCTTGCCCGGCATTCGCGACCGCGTCAGGCCGTAGGCCGTCCAGGCACTGATCAGGACCGTGCAGAGGCCCGAAGCCACCGTCACGATCAGGCTCACCGCGACATAATTGCGGACGCCCTGATTCCAGGCCTGGACATAGTTGTTCCAGTTCCAGCGGCTCGGCAACGCGAACGGGTTGCCGAAGATCAGCGCATTGTCCTTGAAGCCGTTCAGCGCCATCCAGACCAGCGGATAGAGCACCACGATCCCGATGCACACGAGCAGCGCATGGACGAACGTCTTGCCGATGACTGCGACGACGTTGATTTCGCCGGCCGGATGAGAGTCCAAGGCGTGGCTCACAGCTCTACCCTCCGTCGCCGCGTGTACCAGAGCTGGGCGAGGCCGGCCGCGAGGGTGACGACGAAGATCACCGCCGCGATGGCCGCGCCGTAGCCGAAGTCGTTCTGGATGAAGCCTTGCTGATAGAGCCACGTGCCGAGCACTTGGCTCGCATTGTTCGGGCCGCCCGCGGTCATCACCATGATTTCGTTGAAGACCTGGAAGGCGCCGGTGATGGTCACGATGACCATCAGGCCGGTCATCTCGCGCGTCATCGGAAAGGTGATCGCGAAGAGACGGCGGAGCGGCCCGGCGCCGTCCATGATCGCGGCGTCGTAGAGCTCGCGCGGGATCTTCTGGATGGCGAGGCCGAACAGGAGGGCGGAATAGCCGAACCCCTGCCACTGGCTCATAGCGATGACCGCATAGATCGCCGTCTGCTCGCTGCCGAGCCAGGGCAGGCTGAGATTGCCGAGGCCGACCGCGGACAGGAACGCGTCCAAGAGACCGGTCCGCGGCTGATAGACGAAATAGAACAGAAGTCCCGTCACGGTGATCGAGATCGCCGACGGGATGAAATAGACGGCGCGCCAGAACCGCCGCAGCCGGTCGCTCTCCAGCCCCTCGACGATCGCCGCCAGAACGAAGGCGGCGAACACCTGGAATAATATCGAGATCACCGCGTAGAGGACGTTGTTCCCGAGGGCGGTCCACACCACGGGGTCGTCGAGCAGCCGGGCATAATTGTCGAGCCCGACGAACTCCGTCTCGCCGCTGTAGATGTCCTCGTAGGTCGTGCTGACGATGAAGTTGTCGACGATCGGGCAATAGACGAACCAGGCGACCAGCACGACGGCGATCAGCACCCAGCGGGCGGAGAACCAACGATGGACCGCCACGGCGTGGGCTTTGGTCGGTCGGCTCCCCGCGAAGGGGGAGCCGATGCCGGTCAAGTTCTCGGTACGTGCCATGCGACAGATCCGTCTCGTACCGCGATCGCGCTCACTTGCGCTTTGCGTCGGCGGCCGAAGCCTTCTTCACCGAGGCCATGACCTGATCCGCGGTCATGGTGCCGCCGAGCAGCGCCTGGATGCTGGAGAGCCAAGCCGCCGCCACGCGCGGGGTGTTCGCCGTATCGAGCCACGGCATGAGATAATCGGCCTCGGCGATGTCCTTGAGGCCTTCGACGACCGCCGGGTTCATGTCGCTCGGCGAGGCACCGCCGATGGTCGCGCTCGGCTGGCCGTAGGGGGGCGCGGAGAGCACCTTGGCATTCGCGGGCGACGTCACGAACTTCATGAAATCGATCGCGAGCGGGATGTTCCGCGAGGCGGCGCTGATCATGTAGCCTTCCGGCGCGCCCTCGATCGCCTTGACGTCGCCCTTCGCGCCCGCCGGCGGCGGGAGGCGGAAGAAGCCGAACTCGTCGCGCTTGAGCTTGGTGTCGGCCGCGGCCGACTGATCGAATTCGATGATCTCCTGATAATACATCGCCGAATCGCCGTTGCTGAGGCTCTGCAGGGCGGATGCGTAGGATGTGCCGTTTACCGCGGCGCCGTCGGTGCAGCGATCGGCGAGCTGCTTGAACTGGTCGAGCGCGGCGACGTAGCCCGGGTCGTCGAACGTCGCCTTGGCCGGATCGAAATCGCGCTCGAGCGTCGCCGTCGGCACGTTATAGGCGACGAGCTGCCCGATATAATGGAGCGCCGGCCAGGCTTCCTTGTTGCCGAGGGCGATCGCGGTCGTGCCGGACTTCTTCAGCGCGTCGCAGCTCGCCAGAAGCTCCTCGAACGTCTTCGGCACGGCAATCCCGGCCTTGTCGAAGAGCGGCTTGCTATATCCCATGAATTTCGCATCGAGATAAAGCGGGATGCCGTAGAGCTTGCCGTTGTATTCGAAGGCCTTGACCGCGGCGGGGCTGATCGTCTTGCCCCACGGCGTGTCGGGGCCGATGACCTTGGAGAGGTCCACGGCGCGGTGGCCGCGGACGAAGTTCTCGCCCCAGCTTCCCGTCCAGGAGAAATAGACGTCGGGAAGCGAGTTGGAGGCGACCAGCGTCTTGGTTTTGCCCTTGATGCTGTCGTCGCTCTCCTGGATGAGTTCAATCTTCACACCGGGATGGAGCGCCTCGTAAGCCTTCGCCACATTGACGAAATAAGGTGAAAGCTGCTGCAGGCCGAATTTGGTCAGGACCGACAGCGTGCCGTTATAATCGACCTTCGCATCGGGGTCGGCCACCACCGCATCCCGGGCGAGGCCGGGGGCGGTCGACAGGGCGAGCACGGATGCTGTGGCGAGCGCCACGACAAGCGATGAACGTTTCACGAGCAGCTCCTTCCGGTGGGTGGGTCGATCAATATTCGACGCGCTTGTAATAACGGCGGGTCGTCAGCGGGTGATTGCGCAGCACTTCGAGGTGGGCGTTGAGGCGTTCCAGCCTGGTTGCGAGGATAATCGGCGAGATCAGCGCGCGGACGCGCGGCGAAATTCCCGGCAGCGAGGCGTCGGCCGCATCGAGGACACGGACCTTGTCGGTATAGCGGCGGGCGAAATTCTCTACGCGCTCGGACAGGCGGCGATAGGGATCTTCGCCCTTGAAGACGAACACCGAGACGCCGGGCTCGACGAGTTCCAGCGTGCCGTGAAAGAAGTCCGCCGCGTGGACCGGGCGGGTGCGGATCCACTGCATCTCTTCGAGGATGCACATCCCGTAATAATGCGCCTCGGGCCACACCGATCCGGCGCCGGTGAAGATGTGATAGGTCTCGTCCTTGATCGTCGCGGCGAGCGTGGCCGCGGTGTCCTCGAACGCTTCCTTCACACCGACGAGCAGCTTCGGCAGCAGCTTCAACTCGTCCACGACGGCGTCGAAATCGTCGAACTCGCCGCGCGCCGACAGCAGCGACAGCACGATGATCAGGGTCTGCAGGTAGAACGATTCCGAAGACGTGTCGTCTTCGGCGAAATTGGTGAAGGTGAAGTCGGCGTCGCGGCCGAGCGGCGTATCGCGGTGGCCGGTGAGGGAGAGCGTGCGCACGCCCCGCGCCTTCAGGAAGCCGAGAAGCTCGACGCTCTCCTTGGTGGTGCCGGACAGCGAGGGCGTCACCACGAGAGCCTTGGGACCGAGGCCGGCGGGCGGCTCGATGATGACCTGGGCCGGATAGGACGCCGCGACGGGGAAGGTGGACGAGCGCTGGGCCAGTTCGACCGCCGGCAGGGTGAGGAATTGTACGCCGCCGGTCCCCATGAAGAACAGACGCTCGAGACCTTCATCAAGGAGTCTGCTCATCAAGGGCTTGATTTCGGTGGCTATCGAGACGGCACCGCTCTGAATACGGACAAAGCGGTCCTGGTCGAAATTCAGCATCACGTCGTTCCTTGTGCGCAGATATGCATAGACATTCGCACTCACGCAAAAGAGTGCGTTGCACGACACGCTGGTCGCGCCGGTTTCATTGGTGAGACTCAATGTGAGATCGTTCTCACAGGGGGATTAGTGCATAGAACGCGCGCGCTGGCAAGCGAGCCGTCTCAAGAAAATCGATGCGAAGAAAATGGCGGCGGCGAAGGACGCGTCAGCGCGCGCGGGGACGCGAGACCGAACCGCGGACGATGAGACGCGTCGGGAAGCGGGTCTGGCGCGGGGATTCGCTGAGGCCGTCGAGCCGTTCGACGAGCAGGCGCGCCGCGAGCGGGCCGATGTCGGCGATCGGCTGGGCGACGACCGTGATCTGCGGATCGGTGAAGGTCGCGAGATCGAAATCGTCGAACCCGATCAGCGAGACGTCGTGGGGAATGCTGATACCCATCGAGCGCAGGCCGAGGAGGGCCCCTTGCGTCATCAGGCTGTCGACCGTGAACAGGGCGGTCGGCCGGTCGCGCTGACTGAACAGGCGGATGGTCGCGTCGATCGCGTGCTCTACGGCGGAGCGCGACAGGGCGATCAGGCTTTCGTCCGGGGCGATGCCGTGATCTGCGAGCGCCATCAGATAGCCGGCGTGGCGCTCTTGGGCGGTGAAGATCTGCGAGCCCTCGGTCAGGAAGCCGATACGCCGGTGGCCGTTCGCCACGAGATAGGAGATCGCCTCGTGAGCGCCCGCCTTGTTGTCGACGATGACGCTGTCGCAGCGCACGCCCTCGGCGACGCGGTCGATCAGCACGCAGGCCATGCCCTCGCGCACCATCTTGGCGATGTGGCGGGTGTCGCTCGACGAGGCGGGTGCGAGGATGAAGCCGCGCAGGCCGAGCGAGCGCAGGCTCTCAAGCACTTCCTTCTCCTGCGCGACGTCTTCCTCGCTGCTCGCGATCAGGAGATTGCGCCCCTCCTTGCGCAGTTCGACCTCGAGATCGTGGGCGATATGGGCGAAGAAGGGGTTCTGGATGTCGCCCGGCACGAAACCGACGATCGGCAATTGCCCGCTGCGCAGCGCCTTGGCGACGCGGTTCGCGCGGTAGCCGAGGCGATCCGCCGCCTGCTGGACGCGCAAGGCGGTCTCGTCGCCGACATAACCATAGCTGCTCAAGGCTCTCGCCGCGGTCGCGCGCGAGACATTGGCCGCGAGGGCGACGTCCTTGAGGGTTATGCCTTTCTGTTTCACGCGCCCCGTCTCCGCGCCCGCGCCGACGCGCCGGCGGGAGGGCCGCGCTCAGGTTCGACGGAGCCCCTGCTCCATATCGGCGAGCGCGCCCGCTGCCAAGGCATGACCCGCTGCGCTGCTGCGACGCGCGGCGTTCGTTCACCCTGCGACGGGTTTGGCGAGTCTGGCCTGGGCGGCGAGGCGGATGGGGGCGTTGGGGGCGCCGTAGGCGTCGTAGGCGCGGCGTTCGACGATCTCGAAGAAGAAGCGGTCGGCGAAGGTGCGGGTGTAGATCTGGAAATATTCGCCGCCCGCGGCGTCGCGGTCGTAGAGGATGCGGCCGGCGCGCAGGCGTTCGACGAGGTCGTCGTCGAGGGCGAAGCGGGCGATCAGGTCCTCGTAATAGTTTTCGGGGATCGGCAGCGGCGCGAGGCCGCGGGCCGTCAGGGCGGCGGCGGTCGCGAAGATGTCGCGGGTCGCGAGCGCGATGTGCTGGGTGCCGGAGCCGAAGAATTCGCTGAGGAAGCGGCCGGAGAGGGTGCGGCGGCTCTGGGAGGCGTTGAGGACGACGCGCAGGGCGCCGTCGCGGGTGGCGACGACCTGGCTGCGGGTCAGCCCGCCCGGATCGGCGACGTCCTGCCCCGGCGTTTTCTCGACGTCGAGGATCGCGGAATAATAGAGGAGCCACGACAGCATCTCGTCGTAGTCCATGGACTGTGAGAGATGGTCGACGCGGACGAGGCCGGCGTCGGCCGGGTCTTGGTCGGGTACCTCTTCGTCCGCCGGATCGACGGGATCGAAATCGACCTCGCGCCAGCGGGCGCGCTCGGTGTCGTCGACGAAATAGATCAGGCTGCCGCCGACGCCGCGCACGGCGGGCATCTCGATCTCGCCAGCGGCGACGGCCTGGCGGAAGGGGGCGGCGAGGAGGCCGCGGGCGCGGCGCTCGGCCGCCTCGGCATCGGGCACCTTGAGGCACCAGGCGCACACGCCGGGGCCGTGGGTGATGTAGAAGGAATGGGCGAAGCCCTCGCGCTCGGCATTGACGACGAGGGCGATGGCGCCCTGGGTCCAGACCTCGAC
This sequence comes from Segnochrobactrum spirostomi, assembly GCF_009600605.1. Taxonomy (GTDB): domain Bacteria; phylum Pseudomonadota; class Alphaproteobacteria; order Rhizobiales; family Segnochrobactraceae; genus Segnochrobactrum; species Segnochrobactrum spirostomi. The sequence continues at coordinate 122,169 of NZ_VWNA01000002.1, forward strand.
CTCCTTGGAGCGGTGACGGCCTGTGCGGCGGAAGCCGAGGCTCGCGATGAGGCGGCGGAACTCGGCCGCGGAGGCTTCGTCGAGGGCGAATTCGACGAATTCGACGCGCTCGACGGCGCTGCGCGGCGGCAGGGGCAGCGCGGCCCGCTTGGCGGTCGCCGTGATGTCGGCGAGGCCGATGCGGTCGGCGAGCGTGAGCAGGGAGCGCTTGCCGTCGACGGCGACGGCGCGGGCGGAGCCGGCGCGGAACTGGTCGTTGAAGATCTCGAGGGAGAGGACGCCGTCGTAGCCTGTGGCGCGGACGGCATCGAGGAAGTCGGCGACGGGGAGATCGCCCTGTCCGGGCATGGTGCGGAAGTGGCGGCTCCAGGAGAGCAGGTCGAGGGCGAGCTTGGGGGCGTCGGCGAGCTGGACGAGAAAGAGGCGGTCGGCGGGGATGGCGCGGATCGAGGCGGTGTCGATGCCGCGGGCGAGGGTGTGGAAGCTGTCGAGGATGAGGCCGACGGCGGGATGGTCGGCGCGGCGGACGATCTCCCAGGCGTCGCGGTGGTCGTTGACGAAGCGGCCCCAGGCGAGCGCCTCGTAGCCGATGCGCAGGCCGCGGCGGGCGGCGCGCGCGCCGAGGGCGGCGAGGTCGTCGGCGGCGCGGTCGATGCCGCCGAGGGCTTGGGGGGAGACGTTGGAGCAGACCAGGAGGAGGTCGGCGCCGAGCTCCTGCATGAGGTCGAACTTGCGCTCGGCGCGGTCGAAGGCGCGCCCGCGCAGGGGCTCGGGCAGGCCCTCGAAATCGCGGAAGGGCTGGAACAGGGTGATCTCGAGGCCTTCCTCGCGCACCAGCCTGCCGGCCTCGCGGGCCGACAGGTCGAAGGCGAGGAAGTCGTTCTCGAAGATCTCGACCCCGTCGAACCCCGCCCGGGCGATCGCCGACAGTTTCTCCGGAAGGTCCCCGCTCAACGACACCGTCGCAATCGACGTCTTCATCCGCGAACTCCTCCCTTCGACGAGGCTCGGCCGGGACGGACGGCGGATCCGGTTATTCCGGCCCGCCGGCCGCCGTCATCGTGTGGAAATGGCGCAGCATCCGTTCCGCGTCGGGGACGATGCCGGTGAAGAGACGAAAGGCTTCGACCGCCTGGAACACCGCCATGCCCCCGCCGTCGAGCGTCCGGCATCCGTGCGCACGCGCGCTCCTCAGGAGCTCGGTCTCGAGGGGGAAGTAGACGATCTCCGCGACCCACAGCTCGCGATGCAGGAGGTGCGCGGGGAACGGGAGGCCCGGATGCGCCTTCATGCCGGTCGGTGTCGCGTGGATGAGCCCGCCCGCCGATGCCACGCTCGGTGCGAGATCCCGTCCCGCGCCGACGGTCCGATCCGGAAAGCGCTCCGAGAGGTCGGCCGCGAGTTGTTCCGCGCGCTGGCTCTCCAGGTCGAACAGAAGCAAGTTCCGAACGCCGAGAGACAGCGCCGCATGCGCCGTGGCGGCTCCAGCACCGCCGGCCCCGAGCTGGACCACGTGATGGAGTGCGGCGCCGGGGAGCCCGCGTCGGAAGGCTTCCGCGAAGCCCCACCAATCGGTGTTGTGACCGATCCGCTCTCCGCCCCGGAACAGGACGGTGTTCACGGCGCCGATCGCGCGCGCGTCGTCGCTCAGGCTTGTCAGGAGCGGCAGGATCGCTTGCTTGAACGGGTGGGTGATGTTCAGCCCGGCGAAACCGCGCCCTTCGGCCTCGTCGAGGAGGGCGGGCAAAGCCTCAGGCCCGACGCCGCGGACGGCCGTGTCGATCAAGTCGTAGCGGTAGGAGAGCCCGTTCTCGGCGCCTTCCCGCATGTGCAGCGCAGGCGAGCGGGACGCCTGGATCCCGGCCCCGATCAGGCCGACGAGCACGCTCCTCGTGATTTGAGGGACCGTCATGCGCGCTTTCCTCCACGCCCGCCGCGTCGTTCGAACCGGCGGCCGCTTTTATAAACTAACCAGTGCGTACAATAATTGAGGGCACAGGTCCAGAGAGGAGGCCGGAGGGGGGCGATCGTGTCGGATGGGGGAGGCAGGTGCACCGACGCGACCGTCTCTCGGCAGAGGCCATGAAGCGCTCCGTCGCGAGTCATGCGGGGCCGCTCTCAACCGCGTTCTCTTTGCGAGCGCGGCCTTTTGGGAGCGATGGGGTTCCGCCGAGGCCGCAGCATCCGGGACCATTTCGACAATCCGTCCCGTCTCGATCGAAGCGGAGCTGGATGCGCGCTGCGCTCCTGGCGGGAGCGCAGATTCTCTGGACAGGTCTCGAACCGCTCGGTACCCGTTTGCGCCATCCCCGCTGCGGCGTGCCGACAGCGGCCAAGAGACACAACAAGGGGAAGTCCATGAGTGGAGCCCAGGGAGGGCGCCCGGCGCGCCGGAACGATCCCGATCTCACACGGGAGGACATTCTGGCGGTTGCGGCGGAAGAATTCTCCGATCTCGGCCTCGCCGGTGCGCGCGTGGATGCCATCGCCGAGCGCACGAAGACCTCCAAGCGCATGATCTATTATTATTTCGGGAGCAAGGAGGGGCTCTACCTCGCCGTTCTCGAACGGGCCTACAAGTCGATCCGCAGCGTGGAGGGCGACCTCTCCCTCGGTCAGCTCGCGCCGGAGACCGCGCTCGCGACGCTGATCGAATCGACGTTCGACTATGACGATGGGCATCCGGATTTCATCCGCCTCGTTGCAATCGAGAACATCCACAAGGCGGAGCACATGGCGCGATCGTCCTCGATCGCCGGGCTCAACGTCTCGGTCATCGAGACCCTCGGTGCGATCCTCGCCGAGGGATATCGGCGTGGCGCCTTCCGCCGGCGCGCCGAGCCGGTCGACGTCCACATGCTGATCAGCTCGTTCTGCTTCTTCCGGGTTTCGAACCGATACACGTTCGGAACCATCTTCGGGCTTGATCTCGCCGATCCGGCCGTGCGGGAGCGCCACCGGCGGATGATCGTCGATGCCGTGCTCGCCTACCTGAAGGCCGAGGCCTGAGGCCGGGGCGAACAAGTTCGCCTTGACGTGTACGAACTAGATAGTAAGTTTGCGATCAACGGCGATCCGCAAAGGGTCGCGGAAGGCGGCGCCGACCGCCGTCAAGAACGAGACCAGGGAGGATGAAGATGAAAACCGGACTTGCGACGGTTGCACTCGGCGCGCTCGCGGTGGCGCTGCCGTGGCTGGCGGGCGCCGCTCTCGCCGCGGACAAGGGCGAGATCGTCGTTTTCGTGCCGTCGAGCACGAACCCCTATATCGGCCAGTTCGAGAAGGGCGCCAAAGCGAAGGCGCAGGAACTCGGCTATTCGGTCAAGGCGATCGAAAACAACTTCAATCAGTCCGAGCAGGACAGCCAGGTCCAGCAGCAGCTCGCCTCGGGTGAGAAGGTCGCCGGTTATATCTGGTGGCCGTTCGAGAACGCGGCCGGGATCGGCGCGCTGCGGGCGCTGTCGAAATCCGGCGCGCCGGTGATCGTGTCGAACCAGTTCCCGCTCAAGGGCACCGACAAGTTCTACACCGCCTATGCCGGCGCGAACGACATCCTGAGCGGCAAGACGGCGGCCGAGATGCTGCTCAAGGCCTGCGCCGATGCCAAGATCAAGTGCGGCAAGGGCGCGATCATCCGCTTTCCGGCCGGCGTGTCGGCGGGTGACGATCGCGTCACCGGCTTCGAGGAGGCCGTGAAGGGCAAGCTCGACGTGATCTCGGTGACGCCGACGGCGGGCTTCCTGGAAGACGAAGGCTATAAGGTCGCGGCCCAGATCATTCCGGCCAACAAGGGCGAGCTGACCTGGATCTATACCGAGAACGACTCGATCGCCGGCGCGGCGGCGCAGGCGGCGCGCGAGAACGGCCTGACGCCGGGCAAGGATATCCTCATCGTCGGCGGAACCTGCCACGGCGACTCCAGCCACGTGGTCAACGGCGATCTCGTCGGAACCGCGATCCAATCCGGCTATTTCGAAGGCTGGCTCGCGGTTCAGACCCTGGTGAAATATATCGACACCGGCAAGGTCGAACCGGGCGAGGTCTATCTGCCCGCCGATCCCGATCATCCGCCGGCGGATACGGGCGCCCCGCACAAGTTGAATTTCCTGCCCAATCCGGCTGTCGGCAACACCCAGGCGGCCTATGATCAGGCGAAGCTCTGGGGCAAGAGCATCAAAGAGCTCTGCAACTTCTGACGCCGACACCATTCGCGTCCCTTGGGGCGCGGAGATCGGCGGAAACCGGTGCGGGAGGCCTCGGCGTCCCGCACCGTGGCGTCGCGGGAGGAGCGGCATGCTCAGGATGCGGAACATCGCCAAGCGCTACGGTGCCGCCGTCGCACTCGAGGACGTCGATCTCTCGGTCGAGGCGGGGGAGGTGATGGCGCTGCTCGGCGAGAACGGCGCCGGCAAGAGTACCCTCGTCAAGATCCTGTCCGGCCTCGAGCAGCCCGACGCCGGCTCGATCGCGATCGCGGGCGCCACGGTGACGATCGGCTCGCCCGGCCGTGCGCGGTCCGCGGGCATCTCCTACGTCGCCCAGGAACTCAGCGTCATCGGCTCGTTGAGTGTCGCGGAGAACGTCTTTCTCGGCGACGACAGCATCGGCGTCTTGCGCGGCCCCCGCCGCCTCGCCCGTCTCGCCCGGCCCTTTCTCGCCCGCGTCGGCCTCGATCACGTCGACCCGCTGCGGCCCGCCGATGCCTTTTCCGTCGCCGAGCGGCAACTCGTCGAGATCGCGCGTCTCCTGTCGCGCAAGGCGCGGATCGCGATCCTGGACGAACCGACCGCGGCGCTCTCCGAGACGGAAATCGAGCGCGTCAAGGCGGCGGTTCGTGCGCTGGCCGCCGAGGGCTGTGCGGTGATCTACGTGACGCACCGCCTCGGCGAGGTGTTCGAGCTCGCCCGGCGCGTCACCGTCATCCGCAACGGCCGCAGCTTCGACGCCGTCGAGACCCGGTCCCTCGATGTCGAGCGTCTCATCGAGATGATGCTCGGCCGGCGGCTCGAGCAGATGTTTCCCGCGCGCGCCGAGAGCCCGGGCGACGTCGTGCTCGCGGTGGAGAATTGCCTCTGCCCCGGCTTGTCTGCGCCCGTCAGCTTCACGGTGCGGCGGGGCGAGATGCTCGGCCTTGCCGGTCAGGTCGGCAGCGGCGCCAACGCCATCCTCAAAGCGCTCGCCGGTCTCGTGCCGATCCAGCAGGGTCGGATCGTCTTCCAAGGGCGGCCGTTCACGCCCCGGACGATCCGCGACAGCATCGCCGCCGGCATCGCCTATTGCTCCGACGACCGCAAACGGGACGGCGTCTTCGCGGTGCGCAACCTCGTCGAGAACCTGACGGCACCGACGCTGCGCGCGGTCTCCCGCGGGGGCCTGATCGATCGCGCCGCGGAGGGCGCCCACGCCCGCACGATCGCCCAGCAGTTCGATGTCGACGTCAATCGGCTCGATAGGCTCGCCGGTCACCTGAGCGGCGGAAACCAGCAGAAGGTGGCGCTCGGCAAGTGGATCGGGCTCGCGCCGTCTCTGCTCCTCGTGGAGGAGCCGACGCGCGGCGTCGACGTCGGGGCCCGCGCCGAGATCTATCGCCACCTCCGGGCCCAGACCGAACGCGGGCTCGCCGTGCTGTTCGCCTCGTCCGATACCCACGAGGTGCTCGGCCTCTCGGATCGCATCGGCACCTTCTTCCACGGCCGCCTCGTCGGCCTCGCGCCCGCCCAGACCATGACGGCCGAGAGCGTCACCCGTGCCGTCACCCACCCCGATCTCGCGGCCTGATCGCATGGCACCGACATCCGCATCCGCCGCCGGCCGGCGTCCCTTCGGACGCGGCACCTGGCGCTTCGCCGGGCTCTCGGTCGCGGCCGCATCGCTCCTCCTGATGGCGGTCGCGGGCCTCTCCACGCCGTCCTTCCTGACGGTCGGCAACGGTCTCGTCATCGTGCGCGCGGCCTCGATGACGGGGATCGTCGCCGTCGCCATGAGCTTCGTGACGCTGTCCGGCAACCTCTTCGCCCTGTCGGCGAGCGCGCTCGGCGCGTTTCTCGCTGTAGTGTTCGCCCTCGTCACCGCGGCCGCCGGCCTCGGCGCCGGGCTCGGCGCGGTCTTGGTCGTCGCCGTGGCCGCGGGGGCGCTGCAAGGCGTCGCCGTGAACCTCACCGGAAATCCGATCATCGCGACGCTTGCCTTCGGGGCGGTCTTCCGTGGGCTCGCGTCGGTGCTGAGCGGGAACGGCGTGCTGCGCATCAACGATGCGGCGGCGACCTGGATCGGGACCGCGCGTCCCCTCGGCATCCCGACGCAGAGCTGGGCCTTCGTGATCCTTGCCGCACTCGCCTGGCTCACCGTCCGCAAGACGAGCCTCGGACGGCGGATCCTCTTGAGCGGGGCCAACCGGGAGGCGGCGGTCGCGAGCGGCCTGCGCGTCGCCGCCGTCACCGGCACGGCCCTCGCGATCCTGTCGGTCGGCGCGGCGATCGTCGCGGTGTTCACCGTGTGCCAGTTCTCGGAGGCGCGGGCCAACCTCTTCAACGGCTACGATTTCGACTACATCGCCGCGGTGCTGGTCGGGGGCATCGCGCTCAGGGGAGGACAGGGATCGCCTCTCCAGGCGGCGCTCGGCGCGGTGCTCATCGCGCTGCTCGAGAACCTGATGCTGCTCAACGGCTTTTCCGCCGGGCTTCGGATGACGATCGTCGGCGCCGTGGTCGTCGGTGCGACGAGCGCCTTCCATCTGCTGCAGGACAAGACGTGATGAACCGTCTCGATCCGCGCCGCGATCTCGCGGTCCGCTTCGCCTTCATGCTTCTGGTCTATGCCGCGTTCGCGCTGAAGCTGCCGGCCTATTACAGCGTCGCCGGCATCGCCTCGCTGCTGGACGGGGCCTTTCTCACCGGTATTATCGCCCTCGGCGTCGGGCTCACCATGATCGCCGGCGAGATGGATCTCTCCGTCGGCTCGATGGCCGCGCTCGCGGGCATCGTCTCGATCAAGCTGGCGGCGATCGGCATCATTCCGGCGATCTGCCTGACGGCCCTGCTCGCCGCCCTCGTCGGCGCGTTGCAGGGCTGGTGCATCGCCTGGCTTCGCATCAACTCGCTCATCTTCACCGTCGGCACGCTGATCGCCTTCCGCGGCCTCGCCCTGCTGCTCTCCGGGGAGCAGACGGCGAACATTCCGCTCGACGAGCTCGAGTCCATCGACTTCCTCGACGTTCATTGGGGCTTCCTGTCCCCGCTGAGCCTGACCCTCTTCGCCGTCGCCCTCCTCCTCGGTCTGCTGGCGACGACCACGATCTGGTGTCGCGAGATCTTCGCGATCGGTGGCGGTCGGGCGGAGGCCCGGGCGGCCGGCGTGCCGACGCGACGGCCTATCGTGCTCGCGTTCGCACTGTCGGGCGGTCTCGCCGGGCTCGCGGGCGCGTTCCTGTCGCTCGAGGCCGGCAGCGCGACGCCGCTCGGCTACGAGGCGGTGCTGCTCGATGCCGTGACCGCGTGCCTGATAGGCGGCGTCGCTTTGCAGGGCGGGCGCGGCAGCGTGCTCGGCATTCTCGTCGGGCTCTTCACCCTGCGCTTCTTGGTGAGCGGGATCGCGAGCCTCGGCGCCCCGTTCTGGGCCCAGAGCCTCGCAAGCGGCGCGCTCCTCATCACGCTCATCCTCGCCGAAGGCGGCTATTCCGCATGGGCTCGCCGGCGCGCATTCTCGAGGCGCTTGAGCGTGGACGGGAGCCGGACGTGACGGGATCGGACGACGACAATCCGGCGCTCGGACGGGATTGGTTCCCGTCGCCCTGGGGGGCGGACGATCAGCGTGGCAATGCGAACCTGCTCGGGCCCCACAAGGTGCTCGAAGCGCTCGCTCTCGTGCGTTTCGGCGAGACCATCCCGCTGGGGTTCCCCTACACCCCGCGCATGCCGTTCTCGCCGGGCCGATCCTTCACGCTGACGCTGCAAGGCGGTCCTGAAGGGACGGGCGGCCCGGTCGGCGCGAAGAGCCGAACGGTCTGGAACGACGATTTCGTCGCCACCGAGATCGGGCAGATGGGCACGCACATGGATGCGCTCGGCCACCTCGGCCATCAGCGCCTCATGGGGTGCGGCCATTGCCGGACCCTGCTCTACAACGGCAACCGGCTCGACGAAATCTGGACGCCGTCGGGGCTGTCGCGGCTCGGCATCGAGCAGGCGCCGATCTTCGTCACGCGCGGCGTCCTCCTGGACGTGGAAGGTCTCAAGGGCGCGCCCCTCGCGCGCGGGGTCGAGATCACGCCGGACGATCTGCGCGCCTGCCTCGATCGACAAGGCCTGCCCGCGGACGGATGGCTGCGGCCCGGCGACGTCGTCTTGATCCGCACCGGGCACGGCTCGCGCTTCGAGACGGAAGCGGAGACGTGGTACGACAGTGCGCCGGGGCTTGGGCTTCCCGCCGCCGAATATCTCTCTGCTTTCCGACCCTGCGTGGTCGGTGCGGACAATTTCGCCGTCGACGTGATGCCGCCAGTCGATCCCGACTTCGTGCTGCCGTGCCATCAGCACCTGATCATCCGTCACGGCATTCATCTGCACGAGGGGATGAACCTCGCCGCCCTTGCCGCCCGCGGCATCAGCGAATTCGTCTACGTCTTCGCGCCTTTGCCGATCGTCGGCGCCACCGGCTCGCCGGGCATGCCGTTCGCGATCGTCTGAACGGCGCTCGGGATACGCGGGCGCCGGCACTCGCGGGCAGCGGCCGCGACGGCGCTCTCCGGAGCATCAAAGGATCGTCGAGCGGGCCGGTTCGCCGGGCAAGGTGCCGTGCAGGGGCGCGAGGACGATGTTGATGCCCTTGCGGCGCAGGCGGTCGAGGTGGGGTTCGGGGAGGGCGTCGTCGACGATGACGACGTCGAATTCCGACAGCGACCCCATGGCGTGCAGAGCGCGGCGCTCGAACTTGGTGTGATCGGCGAGCAGGATGCGCATCGCCGCGCTGTCGAACATCGCCCGCTTCGTCTCCACCATCTCGGGCGATTGGTGGAACACCAGGTCGTCGGTGATCGCGGCGAGCGAGAGGAAGACGCGGTCGGCGCGCAGGCGGCCGATCTCGGCGGTCGTCATGCGGCCGATGAAGGCGTTGCACCAATTGTAGAACTGGCCGCCGAGCCCGAGCAGGCTGACGTCGCGCACGGCCTTCAATTCGTTCATCAAGGCGAGCGAGTTGGTGATGATTGTGAGCGGGACCCGGGCCGGCAGATGCGCCGCCATCTGCAGCACCGTCGTGCTGTCGTCCATGAAGATCGCCTGGCCCGGCTCGACGAACTGCATGGCGGCGAGCGCGATCGCCTTTTTCTCTGCCGCCTGCCGGGTGACGCGATAGACGTCGCTCGATTCGATGAGGCTTGTCGGGGCGGCGGAGACGATGCCCCGCGTCTTGCGCAACAGGCCGCGGGCGACGAGCTCGTCGATGTCGCGGTGCACCGTCATCAGGCTGATGCCGAAGCGCTCGGTCAAATCCTCGATGCGCATCGTGCCCTCGGCCATCACGGCCTCGGCGATCATCTGGCGGCGGGCGAGCTGGCGGGCATGGCGGCTGTCGCTGGCGATCTGGCTGCCGACCAGACGCTCGACGGTCTCCTCGATCGAAACTTCGACGTCGTCACGCATGCGCTCTCGCTCCGCGCTGTCCCATACAACGAAATGCGGGGAGGGGCAAAAAAAGGCCCGCCGCAGGCCCTTTCGGATGCGGCGGGCCGGCTCGCGACCGGTGGTCGGCGCGGCCGCCGGGGGAGGGGTGCCGCGCCGTCCGCACCTCACTGCGAGAGGGTGAAGGGGCCGGTGTACTTGGAGACGTTGTCCGGCGTGATGAGCAGGCAGTCGAACAGCTGCTTCTCCGAGGAAGCGCCGGTCTTGCCCGTCTTGATGAAGTTGTCGGCCTGCTTGACGGCCTCGGCCGAGAACACGGCGACCGGCTGCAGGACGGTGTATTGCAGCTCGCCGGCCTTGATGGCGGCGACCGCATCCGGCGAGCCGTCGAAGCCGCCGACCTTCACCTGGTTGAGCTTGCCGGCTTCCTTCAACGCGGCGATGGCGCCGAGGGCCATCTCGTCGTTACCCGAGATCACGCCGATGATGTCCGGATGGGCCTGCAGCATGGACTGCATCTTCTTGTAGCCCATGGCGCGGTCCCAGTTCGCGACTTCCTGGGCGACCTTCACGAGATCCGGGTACTGGGTCAGCACGGTCTCGTAGCCGTTCGAACGGGTCGCGGCGTTGTTGTCGGCCGGGTTGCCGAACAGCTCGACATAGTTGCCCTTCTCGCCGACCGACTTGACCCATTGCTGGGCACCGAGCGCGGCGCCCTGGGCGTTGTTGGAGACGAGCTGCGCCTTGGCGAGGCCTTCCTGGTTGATCTCGGCGTTGACGAGGAACACCGGGATGCCGGCGGCGACCGCCTTCTTCACGGCGCCGACCGAACCGTCGGCGTTCGCCGGGTCGAGGATGATGGCGGCCGACTTGTTGGTGATCGCCGTATCGACCAGCGTCGATTCCGTGTTGGTGTCGCCCTTATGGGCGGAAACGTTGGCGGTGTAGCCGAGCTTTTCGGCGGTCGCCTTGGCGACCTGGCCTTCGGTCAGCCAATAGGGGTTGGCGGGATCATTGACGATGATCGAGATCAGGCCGTCGGCCCAAGCCTGGCTCGTCATGATGGCGCTCGCCGCGATCGCCGCGAGAAGCAGCCGCTTTCCGGTCTTCAGCATGGTCGGTCTCTCTCCCAGGGTTTCCGTTATGATGCCGTTCGATCGGCGGTGCTTTCTGCGGCGGCGCGGAAACGCGTCTTGCCCCCCGCAGAGAGTCTCGGGGCGTCGGCTCAGCCTCGCTTGAGGCGGGGGCCGTACTGGATGCTGTTCAGAAGGACCGCGAGCACGATCACGGCTCCGGTGAAGACGGTCTGCCAATAGGCGGAGACGCCGATGATCACGAGGCCGTCGGCGAGGAAGCCGATCACGAAGGCGCCGAGCATGGTGCCGCGCACCGTGCCGCGGCCGCCGCTCAGCGCGGCCCCGCCGATGACCACGGCGGCGATGGCGGTCAGCTCGTAGGTGGTGCCGGCGGTCGGTCCGGCGGAGGTGAGCTGCGAGGAGAGGACGAGGCCGGCGATCGCCGCCATGATGCCGGACAGGGTGTAGACCGTGACCTGCACGAACTTCACCGGCACGCCGGAGAGATCGGCCGCCCGGGCGTTGCCGCCGGAGGCGTAGAGCCAGCGGCCGAAGGCGGTGCGGGCGAGCACCAGGCCGAAGATCAGAGCAAGCACGAACAGCACGATGACGCTGATCGGGACACCCGCGAGGCGGTTGAAGCCGAGCCAGTCGAAGCCGACATTGCCGAGCTCCGGCTTGCCGCCGAGATTGTTGTAGGTGAGCCCGTTCGTCATCAGGAGCGCGATGCCGCGGGCGACATAGAGCGTGCCGAGGGTCGCGACGAAGGCGGGCACGCGGAAATAGGCGATCAGCACGCCGTTGACGGCGCCCACCAGCCCGCCGCAGACGCAGGTGATGATGACGACCGCCCACACCGGGGTATAGAGGATCACCCCGAGCGGCGCGATCGCGACGCCCTGCATCAGGAAGCCGGCGACGCAGCCGGCGAGGCCGAGCACCGAGCCGACCGAGAGATCGATGCCGCCGGTCAGGATCACCATCAGCATTCCGATCGCCAGAATGCCGTAGATCGCGACGTGCGACGCCATGATCAGGAAGTTGCTCGTCGTCGCATAATGCGGCGACAGGAACGAGAACGCGACGACGATCGCGATGAGAGCGATGAAGGCACGCCCTTCCAAGAGGAGCTGGCGCAGATCGAAGCTCCGCTTCGACGGCGCAGCGGCCATCTTCTTCGGTTGGGCGGTGGAATGCGACATCGTCATCGGTCCTATCCAGCGATCGATCAGGCGACCATGGCCTCGCCGGAGGCGGCCATGATTCTTTCCTTGGAGACGTCGGAGCCGAACTCGGCGGAGATCCGGCCGCGGTGCATCACGACGATGCGGTGGGCAATCGACAGGCACTCGCCGACTTCGGAGGTGGTGTAGACGACCGCGAGCCCCTGCCGGGCGCGGGCCGCGAGCAGGCGGAACACCTCGCCCTTGGCGCCGACGTCGATGCCGCGGCTCGGCTCGTCGAGCAGCAGCACCTTCGGGTTGGTCGCCAGCATCTTGCCGATCACGACCTTCTGCTGGTTGCCGCCGGACAAGGAGCCGATCGCGGCGCCGCCGCCGTCGGTCTTCACCGTCACCTTGCGGATGGCGTCCTCGACGATCGACTGCTCGGAGCGGCGCGAGGTGAAGAGGCCCTTGGTGAAGGCGCGGATGCTCGCGAGCGACAGGTTCTGGCCGACGCTCATGGTCTGCACGAGACCGTCGCGCTGCCGGTCCTCCGGCACCAAGGCGAGGCCGCGGGCGATGCGCTCGGCGATCGAGAGGCCCGAAATGTCCGCCCCGTCGAGCAGCACGCGGCCGCCTGCCGGCGCGATGCGGCCGGCGAGGCACTCGAGCAGTTCGGTGCGGCCGGCCCCCATCAGGCCGTAGATGCAGACGATCTCGCCCGCCCGCACATCGAGCGACAGGCGATCGACGAGGAGGAAGCCCGCGGTGCCGTCGGCGACGCTGACCTGCTCGACCTGGAGCACCGGCGGGCCGAACTCGTAGCCCGTCGGCGGGGTTCCGAGGTCGAAATTGTCGCCCACCATGTTGCGGACGATCCACTCGAGGTCGATCGCGGCGCGCGGCGCATAGGCCGTCATGGCGCCGTCGCGCAGCACCACGGCGTGATCGGTGATCTGCAGCGCCTCTTCGAGGTGGTGCGAGATGTAGACGATCGAGACCCCGCGCGCGGTCAGGTCGCGGATCACCTTGAACAGCACCTCGACCTCGGAGGCGCTGAGCGCCGAGGTCGGCTCGTCCATGATGAGGATGCGGCTGTTGACCGAGAGCGCCCGGGCGATCTCGACGATCTGCTGCTGGCCGAGACGGAGATCCTCGACCGGGGTGAGCGGATCGATCTCTTCCTCGAGCTCGGCCATGAGGGCGCGGGTCTGCCGCTCCTCCTCGGCGAAATCGACGCCGGTGGCTGTACGGATCTCGCGGCCCATGAAGATGTTGTCGCGCACCGAGAGATTGGGCGCGAGGCTGAGCTCCTGATGGATGATGGAGATGCCGTGCTCGCGCGCCTCGGTCGAGGAGGCGAAGCTGACCGGGCGGCCGTCCAGGATGATGGCCCCGGAGGTCGGCTGCACCACCCCGGAGAGGATCTTCATCAGCGTCGACTTGCCGGCGCCGTTCTCCCCGAACAGCGTGGTGACCTGGCCGCGGTGGATGTCGAAGTTGACGCCCTTCAGCGCGCGGATGCTGCCGTAGGACTTGGCGATGTCGCGGGCTGCGAGCACGACCTCGCCGACGGCTGCGCTGGGTTCGGTGCCGGTGCTCATTGGACGTCCAGCTTCACCGGCGTGACGAGCCAGTTCTTCGGGTTGAGCAGGCGGAAGACGCCGACGACCTTGATCGTCTTGCCCGACAGGTTCGCGGTGTCGACCGAGGCCAGAACCTGCTTCTTCATCTCCTTGTTGATCGCGGAGCCGGCGTTCTGGAACTCGATCTGGTTCTTGAACTGGCCGAACTGGATCTCGCCGGTGGCGTCGCGCAGTTCGGTGCCGTTGATGGCGGGCCCGGTCTGGACGCGGATACCGTCGCCGGCCGGCATGCCCTCGACGCTCACCGTGTAGATGCCCGACTTGCCGGTGCCGACGGTTCCGGTGAAGCGGACGGAGAAGAGCGGGCCGGTGCCGGAGGCGACGCCGTATTTCGCGGTGGCGGCGGCACTGTCGGCGGCAAGGGCCGTCGCGAGCGTCGCCGCGTCGACCGCCTTGGCTTCGACGGCGGCCTGGATCTTGGGGAAGGCGGTCGCCCCGTAGGCCTCGGGCGAGAAGCCGGCCTGCCGCTCGTCCTCCGCGGACCCGATGCGCACGACCTTCGTATCGAGGGCGATGGCGCCGACCACGACCACGGCGATCGCGGCGATCGCTACGGTGCGGCGGGTTCGGCGGGAGCCGAAGGGCGATGCGGCGGGATTCGTGGCCAAGCTCATGATGAATATCCCGGCTCGGGACGATGTCCCGAGTGCCTGTGCCTGATCCGGGAGGGCGCAGCCGTCCGAGCCGCCGGCGGCGGTTCTCGAGGCGCGGACGTGTCTCGCCGCGGTGAGCGGCACGGACTACATCCGGCGGCGGTGCGTATCCTCCCGTGAGCCGACGTGACCGCTTCGCGCAGCCCGCCGATCGCGATTTTCCGCGTGATATCAATCCTGAGAGGTGAGATATCGCGCTAGAGATATGTTATTTATCGCGAGACTATGTGATCTTAACGTAGCCTGTCAATCGGTGTTCGGCGTTTCCGGTGTTGGTTCGAAGAGCGGCTCTCCGCCTCGATCGCTCGCAGGTGTCATGCCGCAACGGCCTTCGAGCCCCGGGCCGGAAAACGCGCGTGGCTGCCGCACGCCGACCGAGTTCATCGTGTGACGGGGCCGAGCGGTGTGGATTTCTCCACAATTCCTCCCAGTTTCGGCCGGCCCTTCGTTCACGGGGCCGTTTTTCGCGCGGGACGTCCGCGACGCCCTTCCTTGCTCGCCGCTGTGGGTGCGGGCGCCGGTTGGGGCCGCAGATGCGGTCGAACTCGCATCGCGATGAAGAGAAGGCTATCTGAAATTTTTTCCGCCGTCCGCAAAAAAAATCATTCACTGCGTGATCTTTATGATAAATCGATCGCATGCTATCTGAGGGCGTCGTCAGCGGCTCGATATCGCCGGCCGCCTCGAAGACGCCGACGACCAAAGACGACGCCGCCGGGCCGTGAGCCCGAGACGGGCGCGACGGGAGGACTGCGATGGTTGCTGCGACGGACCCCGGCTCTCGATCGGGGCGCGGACCGCATTCGGGACAGACGATGCGAGCGGGTGCTGATCTCCTGATCGGAATCGATTCGGGAACCTCGGTCATCAAGGCCGTCGCGTTCGAACTCGGCGGCCGTCAGATCGCGTCAGCCTCGGTTCCGAACGCCTACGCCATGGGGGCGGACGGTTCGGCCGTGCAGCCGCTCGACCGCACATGGGATGATTGCGCTGCGGCGATCCGCGGCCTCGCCGAGAAGATCGAAGGCCTCGCCGCCCGCACCGCCGCGATCGCGGTGACGGCGCAGGGCGACGGCACGTGGCTCGTCGGCGCCGGCGACCGTCCGGTGTCGGAGGCCTGGCTGTGGCTCGACGCCCGCGCGGCGCCGACCGTTGAGCGGCTCGCGGCGGGTCCGCTCAACCGTGCCCGGTTCGAGGCGACCGGTACGGGCCTCAACACCTGCCAGCAGGGCTCCCAGCTCGCCCACATGGATCGCACCGCGCCGCACCTGCTCGATACGGCCGAGGTGGCGCTGCATTGCAAGGATTGGCTCTATCTGAAGCTGACCGGCGTGCGGGCGACCGACCCCTCCGAGGCGAGCTTCACCTTCGGCAACTTCCGCAGCCGGGCCTATGACGACACGGCGATCGAGGCCCTCGGCCTCTCGTCGCGCCGCGGCCTGCTGCCCGAGATCATCGACGGCACCGAGATCACCCATCCGCTGACGGCCGAGGCCGCGCGGCAGACCGGCCTGCTCGCCGGCACGCCGGTCTCGCTCGGCTATGTCGACATGGCGATGACGGCGCTCGGCGCCGGGGTCCACACCGGCGAGCCGGCGGCCTGTTCGGTGATCGGCTCCACGGGCGTTCACCTCAAGGCGTGCCGGTTCGAGGACGTCTTCCTCAACGCCGAGGGCACGGGCTACGTGATCGCCCTGCCGGTCCCCGGGGTCGTGACCCAGGTCCAGACCAACATGGCGGCGACCCTCAACATCGACTGGGTGCTGAAGATCGCGAGCGACATCCTCTCGACGGCCGACGCGCCGGTGCGGCCGTCGGACCTCGTGCCGCGCATCGAGGGGTGGCTCGCCGAGAGCCGGCCGGGGGCGCTTCTCTATCACCCCTACATTTCCGAGGCCGGCGAGCGCGGGCCCTTCGTCAACGCCAAGGCGCGGGCGGACTTCATCGGGCTCTCCACCGCGCACCGCTATGCCGATCTCGTCCGGGCCGTGATCGAAGGGCTCGGGATGGCGATGCGCGATTGCTATTCGGCGATGGGCGATCTGCCGACGGAGCTCAGGCTCACCGGCGGCGCGGCGCGGTCGAAGGCGCTGCGCGGCATCCTGTCGGCCGCCGTCGGCGCGTCGGTCCGCGTGTCGAGCCGCGAGGAAGCCGGTGCGGCCGGCGCGGCGATGATGGCCGCGGTCGCCGTCGGCGCCTATCCCTCGATGGAAGCCTGCATCGCCGAATGGGTGACGCCGCTGCTCGGGGCCACGGAAGCGCCCGATCGCGGCCTCGCCGATGCCTACCAGCGGCTTTTCCCGGTTTACGCGACCGCTCGGCGCGCCCTCGTCCCCGTGTGGGGCGAGCTCGGCGCCCTGCGCGGCCTCTGATTGATACCGGCGCGTCCTGCAAGGGGCGCCGGATGGTTGCGAAGGAGCAGGCGATGACCACCGAAGCGCGCGCGATCGATCTCTTCGTGATCGGCGGCGGCATCAACGGCGCGGGCATTGCGAGGGACGCGGCGGGCCGCGGCCTCTCGGTGGTTCTGTGCGAGAAGGACGATCTCGCGCAGGGCACCTCGTCGCGCTCCGGCAAGCTCGTCCACGGCGGCCTGCGTTATCTCGAATATTACGAGTTCCGTCTGGTGCGCGAGGCACTCATCGAGCGCGAGGTGCTGCTCAACGCGGCGAGCCACATCATCTGGCCGATGCGCTTCGTCCTGCCGCACAGCCCGAACGATCGGCCGGCCTGGCTCGTCCGCCTCGGCCTCTTCCTCTACGACCACCTCGGCGGTCGCAAGAAATTGCCGGGCACCCGCGCCCTGAACCTTCTGCGCGATCCCGAGGGAGCGCCGATCCTCGACCAATATCCCCGCGGCTTCGAATATTCCGATTGCTGGGTCGACGACGCCAGGCTGGTGGTGCTGAACGCCCTCGATGCGGCCGAGAAGGGCGCGGAGGTACTGACCCGCACCGCCTGCATCAGCGCCCGGCGCGACGGCGGGCAATGGACGGTGCAGACCCGCGACGGCCGCACCGGCGAGATCCGCACCTTCCGGGCGCGGGCGGTGGTGAATGCCGGCGGGCCGTGGGTCAACGACATCGTCGGCCGCGTCGCCGGCTCGAACTCGAGCCGCAACGTGCGCCTCGTCAAGGGCAGCCACATCATCGTTCCGAAGTTCTGGGAGGGCCAGCAGGCCTATCTCGTTCAGAACCACGACAAGCGCGTCATCTTCATCAACCCCTACGAGGGCGACAAGGCGCTGATCGGCACGACCGACATCCCCTATGACGGCGCGCCGGAGAAGGTCGCCGCCGACGAACGGGAGATCGATTATCTGATCGCCGCCGTGAACCGCTACTTCAAGGAGAAGCTGCGGCGCAGCGACGTCATCCGCGCCTTCTCCGGCGTGCGGCCGCTGTTCGACGACGGCAAGGGCAACCCGTCCGCCGTCACCCGCGACTACGTGTTCGATCTCGACGAGACCGGCGGCGCACCGCTCCTCAATGTCTTCGGCGGCAAGATCACGACGTTCCGCAAGCTGTCGGAGCATGCGTTGCAGCGCCTCGGCAAGACGTTTCCGAAGATGGGCGGCGACTGGACGGCGGGCGCCGTGCTGCCCGGGGGCGAGATCCCGGGCGCCGACTTCCCGGCCTTCGTGGAGACCCTGCGCGCCGCCTATCCGTGGATGCCGCGCGCGCTCGTCCTGCATTATGGCCGGCTCTACGGCGCGCGCACGCCGGCGATCGTGGGAGCCGCCGACGGTTTCGCCGGGCTCGGCCGCCATTTCGGCGCGCATCTCTACGAGGCGGAGGTCCGCTATCTCGTCGCCCGTGAATGGGCGCAGACGGCGGAAGATGTCCTCGACCGCCGCACCAAGCACGGCCTGCACCTCACCGAGGCGCAGAGGGCCGCGTTCACCGCCTGGTTCGACGCGGAACTCGCGCTCGCCGCCTGACACCCTCTCGCCCGCTTGCCCCCAGGACGACGATGCCGCTGACGCTGTCCCTCAACACCAATCCGCTGGTCAATCGCTTCGCCGATCCGGACGACTTGATCGAGACGGTGGCGCGCGACCTCAGGATCCGCGACCTTCAGCTCACCCACGAGTTCATCAATCCGAGCTGGCCCGCTCCGGTGATCCGCCGCCTGACCCGGCAGATGGGCGCCGTGCTCGCCCGCACCGGGGTGCGCGTGACGAGCGGCATGACGGGGCCCTACGGCCGGCTCAACCATTTCGGCCATCCCGACCGCGAGGTCCGGCGCTATTATGTCGATTGGTTCAAGACCTTTGCGGACATCGTCGGGGATCTCGGCGGCGTTTCGGTCGGCACCCAGTTCGCGATCTTCACCTACCGCGATTATGACGATCCGGCCCGCCGCGAGGCGCTGATCGAGACGGCGATCGCCTGCTGGGCCGAGGTTGCCGAGCATGCCAAGGCGGCCGGCCTGAAATATGTGTTCTGGGAGCCGATGAGCATCGGCCGCGAGTTCGGCGAGACGATCGAGGCCTGCCTCGCCTTGCAGAACCGCCTGACCGCCGCCGGGCTCGCGGTGCCGATGTGGATGATGGCCGACATCGACCACGGCGACGTCACCTCGGCGAACCCGGACGATTACGACCCCTACGCGTGGGCGCGCGCCGTGCCGCCCGTCTCGCCGATCATCCACATCAAGCAGAGCCTGATGGACAAGGGCGGTCATCGTCCGTTCACGGCGGAGTTCAACGCGAAGGGCCGCATTCAGCCGGCGCCGCTCCTCGAAGCGTTCGCGGCCGGCGGTGCGGTCGACAACGAAATCTGCCTCGAACTCAGCTTCAAGGAGCGCGAGCCGAACGATCGTCAGGTGATCCCGCAGATCGCCGAGAGTATCGCCTTCTGGGCCCCCATATCGAGACCGGCGTCGCCGATCTCTCGATCTGAGGGGGCGCGCACCGAGGGCGGAGGCCGCGAGCAGGATGACCCGAAAGCCGATCAACACGTCGCCGGAAGACTCGCTCGCGATCCGCGCGGCGTGGCTCCACTATGCCGGCGGCCTGACCCAGGCCGAGGTCGCCCGTCGGCTCGGGCTGCCGTCGGTGAAGACGCATCGCCTCATCGCCCGCGCCGTCGCGGACGGTGCCGTGAAGGTCACGATCGACGGCGACATCGTCGAGTGCGTGAACCTCGAGGTTGCCCTGTGCGATCGCTACGGCCTCGATTTCTGCGAGGTCGCACCGGACCTCGGCGAGGAGGGGCTGCCTTTGCGGGGCCTCGGGATCGCCGGCGCGAGCTATATCAAACGCGAGATCGAACATGGCGGCCACCGGGTCGTCGGCCTCGGCCATGGCCGCACGCTCGCGGCCGCCGTGCATCAGCTTCAGCGCACAGCGGCGTCCGGCATCCGCTTCGTCTCGCTGCTCGGCGGCGTGACGCGCAATTATTCGGCCAATCCCCACGATGTGATGCACAGCATCGCCGAGAAGACGGGCGCGCAGGCCTTCATCATCCCCGTCCCCGTCGTCGCCAACACCGCGGAAGATCGCAAGGTGTTGCTCGACCAACGCGGCGTTCGCGACGTTTACGAGATGTGCTGCAAGGCCGAGCTGAAGATCGTCGGCATCGGCACGGTCGGGCCCGACGCGCAGCTCGTCTCCTCCGGCATGATCGAGCCCGCCGAAATCGGCGCGGTCGCTGAGGCGGGCGGGATCGGCGAAGTGCTCTGCCACTTCTTCGATGCCGACGGGCGGGTCGTCGAGACCGCCCTGACCGCGCGCACCACGGCGGCGCCGGTCGAGGGGCCGGACGGGGCGCGCATCGTCGCCATCGCCGGCGGCAAGAGCAAGGTTCCCGCGATCCGCGCGGTTCTGAAGAGCGGCCGGCTGGCCGGATTGATCACCGATGAAGCGACCGCGAAGGCGCTGCTCTGAGTTGAGAGAGCGAAGCAGGCATCAGGCATGACGGACGACAGACGGTTCTGGGTCGGCACCAGTTGGAAGATGAACAAGACGCTCGCCGAGGCGCTCGCCTTCGCCGACGGGCTCATCGCGGCCGATGACAAAGCCGATCACCGCATTCAGCGCTTCGTCATTCCGCCGTTCACGGCGGCGCGCGAGGTCAAGGCGCGGCTCGCGGGCACGTCGGTGAAGGTCGGTGCGCAGAACATGCACTGGGCCGAGAAGGGCGCGTGGACCGGCGAGGTCTCCGCCCCGATGCTCGTCGATTGCGGGCTCGATCTCGTCGAGCTCGGCCATTCCGAGCGGCGCGAGCATTTCGGCGAGACCGACGAGGCGGTCGGCCTGAAGACGGCCGTGGCGGTCCGCCATGGCCTCGTTCCCTTGATCTGCATCGGCGAGACGCTCCAGCAGCGAGCGGGCGGGCGGGCGGCCGCGGTCCTCGAAATGCAGGTGCGCGGCGCGCTCGCCTTTCTCTCCGACCGCGACAAGCGCACTGCGCCGATCCTGTTCGCCTACGAGCCGGTGTGGGCGATCGGCGAACACGGCATTCCCGCCTCCGCCGACTACGCCGACGCCCGCCAGGCCGAGATCGTCGCGGTCGCCGCCGACCTGCTCGGCCGCAAGGTACCGTGCCTCTATGGCGGCTCGGTCAATCCGCACAACGCGGAAGAACTCATCGCCTGCCCGCATATCGACGGGCTGTTCATCGGCCGCTCGGCCTGGGATGTCGCGGGCTATCTCGACATCCTGGAAAAGTGCGCGGCCCGAATCTGAAGGAGAACGACCATGAAACTCGCGATTGCCGGAGACAGCGCGGGCGAGGGCCTCGCCAAGGTGCTCGCCGATTATCTGAAGGACCGCTACGAGGTGAGCGAGGTGTCGCGCACCGATGCGGGGCCGGACGCCTTCTACGCCAACCTGTCCGACCGGGTCGCCTCGGGTGTGCTCGACGGTACCTACGACAAGGCGATCCTCGTCTGCGGCACGGGCATCGGCGTCTGCATTTCCGCGAACAAGGTGCCCGGCATTCGCGCCGCGCTGACCCACGACACCTACTCGGCCGAGCGTGCCGCGCTGTCGAACAACGCCCAGATCATCACCATGGGCTCCCGCGTCATCGGGCCCGAGCTCGCGAAGGCGATCGCCGACGCTTTCCTGAAAGAGACCTTCGACGAGACCGGCCGCTCCGCCGGAAACGTCCAGGCGATCAACGCGCTCGACGCGAAGTACAACGCCCGCTGAAGGCAGCGCGGCGGGGGCGATCCGTCGCCCCCGTCTCCGCTCCGCTGAGCGACGATCCACGCCGATCCGGCGCCGCGCCGCCGGCGTGGACTGGCGTGGGCGTCGTGCTAACGTCCGCCTCCCGCCGGTTCGGTGACAGGGAGGAGATCGCCAATGACAGAAACACAAAAGCTCATCAACGACGGCAACAGGGCGGTCGACGAGATGCTCGCCGGCATCGCGGCCGCCCATCCTCACCACGTCGCGCGGCTCGATCATGCGCCGCGCGCCATCATCGCCCGTCACGGGCCGCGCCCCGGCAAGGTCGCGATCGTGGTCGGCGGCGGCTCGGGGCACGAGCCCACCTTCCTCGGCTATGTCGGCAAGGGCCTCGCGGACGCCTGTGCCGTCGGCAACGTGTTCGCCTCGCCGCCGCCCCAGCCGGCGGTCGATGCCGCGATGGCGGTGCACGGCGGCGCGGGCGTGCTGTTCCTCTACGGCAACTATGCCGGCGACGTGATGAACTTCGACATGGCGTCCGAGCTTCTCGAAATGGAGGGGATCGAGGCGCGCACCGTGCTGACGACCGACGACGTCGCCTCGGCCCCGGCGGGCGAGCGCGACAAGCGCCGCGGCGTCGCCGGCAACGTCTTCATCTTCAAGGCGGCCGGCGCCGCGGCCGACCTGATGATGCCGCTCGACGAGGTCGTCCGGGTCGCCCACCACGCCAACGCCCGCACCTACACCATGGGCGTCGCGCTCTCCGCCTGCTCGCTGCCGCAGACCCGGCGGCCGAACTTCGACCTGCCGGCCGGGCAGATGGAGATCGGCATGGGCATCCACGGCGAGCCCGGCGTGCGGCGCGGTCCGTTGCTGCCGGCGAACGCGGTCGCCGACGAGATGCTCGACGCGATCCTGGCCGAGATGAAGGCGGACCCCGGCGACGAGGTGGCGGTGCTCGTCAATTCCCTCGGCGCGACGCCCCTGATGGAGCTTTACATCCTCAACGCCCGCGTCGCCGAGCGCCTCGCGGCCGCCGGCCTCAAGGTGCACGTCACGCTGGTCGGTCCCTATTGCACCTCGCTCGAGATGGCCGGTGCCTCGATCACGCTGATGCACCTCGACGACGAACTGAAGCGGTTGCTCGACCATCCGTGCGATTGCGCCATGTTCCGGGCGGGCTGAGCGATGGACTTCACGACGGACGACCTGAAGGCCCTGTTCGCCGCCCTTGCGGCGCGGATGAAGGCCGAACGCGACGGGCTCTGTGCCCTCGACGGGGTGATCGGCGACGCCGACCACGGCATCGCCATGGAGCAGGGCATGGCGGCGGCTTCCGACGCCGTCGCGGCGCTCACCGAGGGGACCTTGCAGGATCATTTCAACGCCGCGGCGAAGGGCTTCCTCAACGCGGTCGGCGCCTCGTCCGGTCCGCTCTACGCGACCGCCCTGCTGCGCGCCGGCAAGGCAGCCGGCCCCCGCCCGGCGATGCCGCGCACCGAAGGGCCGCTTCTGATCGTGGCGATGGCGGAGGGCATTCAGACCCGCGGCAAGGCGGAACTCGGCCACAAGACCATGCTCGACGCGTGGTTGCCGGCCGCGAACGCCGCGCAAGCCGGCGCGTCGTTCGTCGAGATCGTCGCCGCCGCCGACGCCGGGGCGGCGGCGACCGCCGACATGATCGCGACGCTCGGCCGCGCCGCCCGGCTCGGCGAACGCAGCCGTGGCCACCGCGATCCGGGGGCGGTCTCGGCCGCCATGATCATCGCCGAGTTCGCCCGCGCCTTCGCATAGACCGCGCTTCCACCCTTCGAGCGCCCTCGCGCCCGGCTCTCCGAGCCGGGCTTCTTTTTGCGTGGAGTGGGCCATCGAAACGTTTTAAAACGTGATCTTCACGAAAATTTCTGTTACATCGCTCTCCAAGCGCTTCGGAAAGAGGCGCACCGGGAAGAAGCGGGACGGGCGGAATGGCGTCGCTGATCGGCATCGACAACGGATTGACGGTGACCAAGGCCGTCGTGTTCGACGTGGACGGCACGCCGCTCGCGACCGCGCGCCGCCGCCTGCCCCAGGAGCACCCCCGCCCGCGCTTCGTCGAACGCGACATGGATGGGCTGTGGCGGGCGACCGCCGCCGCGGTGCGCGAGGCGCTCGCCGCCTCGGGCCGGCCCGCCTCCGACGTCGCCGCCATCGCTGCGACCGCCCACGGCGACGGGCTCTATCTCCTCGATCATGCGAAGCGCCCGCTCGGCCCCGGCATCCTGTCGCTCGACAGCCGGGCCGGTGCCGTCGCCGACGCCTGGAATGCGTCCGACGTCGCCGACCGCGCGCTCCATCTGACCGGTCAGGTGCCGCACGCTTCGGCGCCGTCCGCCATCCTCGCCTGGATTCGCGACAACGAGCCGGAGCGCTTCGCCCGCATCGGCTATGTGCTCGCCTGCAAGGATTGGCTGCGCTTCTGCCTCTCCGGCACCATCGGAACCGACCGCACCGAGGCGAGCACGTCCTTCACCAATGTGCTGACCCAGGACTTCGATCCGGAAGCGCTGGCGATCTTCGGCCTGGAGGCGCTTCAGGCCGCGCTGCCGCCGGTGGCGCGCTCGTCCGAGAGGGTCGGGTCGCTCACCGCCGAGGCGGCGGCGATGACCGGGCTTCTCGAAGGCACGCCGGTCGCCGCCGGTCTCCACGACGTCACCGCCTCGGCGCTCGGTATCGGCGGCCACGAACCGGGGCGCATCTCGATCGTCGCCGGGACCTATTCGATCAACGAGGTGGTGACGACGCGGCCGGCGGTCGACCGGCGCTGGTTCTGCCGCAACGCCATCGAGCCGGGCGAGTGGAATGCGATGGCGATCTCGCCCGCCTCGACCGCCAATTATGATTGGTTCCTCGACCACTTCTGCGGTGCCGAGCGCGCCGCCGAGGCCGCCGGCGGCGCCTCGATCCACACCGTGATCGCGACCGAGCTGGAGCAGGCCTTCGCCCGCCCCTCCGACATCGTGTTTCACCCCTTCCTGTACGGCTCGCCGTTCGGCAGCGCGGCGAGCGCCGGCTTCTTCGGCGTGCACGGCTGGCACGAGCGGGGCGATCTCCTGAAGGCGGTGCTCGAAGGCATCGTCTTCAATCACCGCCTCCATGTGGACGATCTCAGCGACGGCTTCGGCGCGAGCGCGTTGCGCATCTCCGGCGGCGGCGCCCGCAATCCCGCGCTGTCGCAGATGTTCGCCGATGCGATCGGCCTTCCCGTCGAGGTCTCCTCGGCGGACGAGGCGGCGGCCTGGGGCGCGGCGTTGACGGCGGGCAGCGCGGTCGGCCTGTTCGCCTCGCCGCGCGGCGGCGCCCGGGCGACGACCCGTCTCCTGCGCCGCCACGAGCCGAACCCCGACCGCGGCGCTGCGCTCGACGCGCGCTACCGCCTGTTCCGGGAGCTCGCGACCGCGATGCGTCCCCATTGGGAGGCGATCGAGGCGCTGGCGGCGGCGTCCCGGACGGGAGGCGGCGCATGACGGCGAGCCCCCCGAAATCGAACAGCCGGCGCGGCGAGATCGCCGATTATCTGATTGAGGTCGGGCAGGCGCGGATCGACGACCTCGCCGAGCGTTTCGGCGTCTCGCGCATGACGATCCACCGCCATGTCGACGAACTCGCCCGCCAGGGCCTGCTGCGCAAGCTCCACGGCCACGTCACCCTGCAGCCGACCGGTCTTTACGAGAGCGCCTATCGCTACCGCGCGACCGTGCGCGAGGCGGAGAAGAAGGCGCTCGCCCGCGCTGCCGTCGCTCTGATCGAGCCGGGGCAGGCCGTCATGCTCGACGATTCCTCGACCGCGAGCGCGCTCGCGCCGCTTCTCGAAGAGGTCGGCCCGCTGACGGTGATCACCAATTCGATGGTGGTGGTGAACATCGTCGCCGGCTTCGACGAGGTCGAGCTGATCTGCGTCGGTGGCCGCTTTCATCCGACCTATCAGGCCTTCATCGGGCCGATCGCCGAGCGCATCATCTCTTCGCTCCGGGCCAACATCCTGTTTTGCTCGGCCTCGGCGGTCGAGGGCACCACCTGCTTCGTGCAGGACGCCCAGGTGACCCAGGTGAAGCAGGCGATGATGGCCGCCGCGACGCGCCGGGTGCTGCTGCTCGACGACGGCAAGCTCGGCAAGACGGCCCTCAACGTGCTCGCCGATCTCAAGGCGTTCCACGACGTGTTGATGACCGACGGCCTCAAGGCCGACGAACGGCGCCGGCTCGAGGCGGCCGGCGTTCCCATGACCCTCGTCAAGACGAAGGCGCGCGAGACATGACGATCCTGGCGAGCGAGGCGGCCCCGTGGCCGTCGCAGATGGCCGGCCGGGTGGCGGCGTTCGGAGCCGAGGCGGCGGTCGACGTGCTCATCGTCGGGGCCGGCATCAACGGCGCGGGACTGTTCCGCGATCTCACTGCCCAGGGGCTCAGCGTCGTGATCGCTGACAAGGGCGATTTCGGCGGCGGCACCAGTGCGGCGCCGTCGCGGCTGATCCACGGCGGCATCAAATATCTCGAAACGGGCGAACTGCGCCTCGTCGCCCAGTCCACGCTGGAGCGCAACCTGCTCCTGCGCAATGCGCCCCATTATGTCCGCCCGCTGCCGACCCTCATCCCGATCTTCTCCTGGACCAAGGGCGTCACCGCGGCTCTCAGGACTTTGCTGGGCTCCAAGACGGCGCCGCGCAGCCGCGGCGCGCTGCTCATCAAGGCGGGGCTTGCGATGTACGATTTCTACGGCGCGCGCCACCGCGTGATGCCGACGCACCGCATGGCCGGCCGCGCCCGCTCGCTGCGCGATCTGCCCGCCTTGACGCCGGCGATCGTGGCGACCGGCACCTATTATGACGCGACCGTCACCCATCCCGAGCGCCTCGTTCTCGAACTCATCGAGGACGGCCTCGCCGACAGCCCGCGCTCCGTCGCCGTCAACCACGCCCGCGTCGCGATGGCGCCGGACGGGCGCGTCACCGTGACGAGCGCGCTCGACGAGGGCGCCCGCTTCACCCTGCGGCCGGCGATCGTCGTCAATGCCGCGGGTCCGTGGATCGACGGCGTCAACGCCGCCTTCGGCGAAGCGTCCAAGATGATCGGCGGCACCAAGGGCTCGCATCTCCTGTTGCGCCACGATGCGCTCCTGCGCGAGCTCAAGGGCCGCATGATCTATTTCGAGGCGGACGACGGCCGTATCTGCCTCGTCTTCGAATATCTCGGCCTCGCCATGGTGGGGTCGACCGACATCAAGGCGAACAATCCGGACAGCGTCCGCTGCGAGGCGGTGGAGACCGATTATCTGCTCGACAGCCTGCGCCGCCTGTTGCCGAAGCTCACCTTCGACCGCAGCCAGATCGTCTACACCTATAGCGGCATCCGCCCGCTGCCCGCCTCCGACGCCAAGGACCCGGGCCTCATCAGCCGCGACCACGCGACGCCGGTGCTCGAACCTGCGGGCGCTCGTCCGTTTCCGATCCTGTCGCTCGTGGGCGGCAAGTGGACGACCTTCCGCGGCTATGCGGAGGAGGTCGCCGACATGGTGCTCGGCCGGCTCGGCCGTTCGCGCCGCGCCTCGACCCGGGAGATGGCGATCGGCGGTGGTCGTGACTATCCCCGCGACGCCGCCGGCGAGGCGGCCCTGATCGGCCGTATCGCAAGCGACGCGGGGATCGACCGGGCCTTGGCCGAAGGCCTGTTTCGCCGCTATGGGACGCGGGCGAGCCGCATCGCCCGCCACATCGCGGAAACGGGCCTCCGCCGTCCTCTCGTCCATGCGCCGGACGTTGTCGAGGGTGAGATCGATTTCATCCTCGTCGAGGAGCATGTCGGCCGCCTCGCCGATCTGGCGCTGCGACGCACGACGCTCTCGATCACCGGCCGCATGACCACGGCCCTCCTCGACGAGCTCGCCGATCTCGCCGCCCGCCGCCTCGGCTGGAGCCCCGCCCGCCGCGCCGAGGAGATCGCCGAGACGCGGACGATCCTTGCAAGTCGCCATGACGTCGCCCTCGATTGAGGAGTCGACGTCGAGGGCTCAACCCGCCTTGGCCGGCGTCGCGCGCTCGAAGAGCTGAAAAAGGTTGCCGGCCGGATCCGCGACGGTCAGCACCCGGCCGTGGGCTCCCATGTCGCGCAGCGGACCGAGCGCGGTACCGGCGTCCCGCAGGCGCGTCGTCATCGCCTCGAGGTCCTGCACTTCGAACACGATGGTGGCGCCGCGGGCCTCTTCAGGCCCCTCCGAGCGGTCGCCGAGCGCGAAGCTCGCACCGCCGCAGTCGTATTGGGTCCAGCGCGCGGCATCGGCGAACTTGAGCTTCAGGCCGAGAATATCCTCGTAGAAGGCGCGGCTTTCGGCCATGTCGTCGACGACGAGATAGGCACTCTGCAGGCGAATGACCGGCATGATGTCCTCAATAGACGGTCCAGCCGGCATCGCAGACGAGGCAGGCACCGTTGACGTAGTGAGCGGCGTCGGAGGCGAGAAAGACCGCCGTCGGCGCGATGTCGTCCGCTCCGGCCTGCGGAGGCCGCGTCGCGAGACCCTTCTGGCGCAGGGCCCAGCCCGCCGCGGACGGTTCGGCGCCCGCCGCGAGCTCGGTCTTCACCGAGCCCGGCGCGATGCCGTTGCAGCGGATGCCGCGATCTCCATAGGTGGCGGCGACCGCCCGTGTCAGGCCGAGAATGCCGTGCTTGCTCGCGGTATAGGCGACGCCGCCGCGTCCGCCCTGGAAGCTCGCGATCGAGCACGTGTTGACGAAGACGCCCCGTCCGCGCGCCAGCATGCCGGGCAGGGCGGCCTGGGTGACGAGGAACGGACCGGTGAGGTTGACGGCGACGACACGGTCCCACAGGGCGAGCGGGATCTCGTCCGCCGGCATCATCCGATCGAGCACGCCGGCATTGTTGCAGACGATCTCGACCGGGCCGAAGCGGGCCTCGGCCGCCTCCATCATGGCGTCGATCGGCCCCGCCTGACTGACGTCGGCGACATGGGTCGCGAAAGCGTCCGGCGCGTCGATCAATGCCGCCGTCTCGGCGAGGCGTTCGGCAGACAAGTCGACCGCGAACACCCGGGCACCGGCCGCGACGAAGGCCGCGCTCATGGCGCGCCCGATGCCCGATCCGGCACCGGTGATGATCGCGAGGCGACCGCCGAGGTCCGTCATCATGGCGTTTCCCCGGCGGCTCAGGCGGCGGGCGCGGGAAGGTCGGCGAAGGCGCCGGAGCGGTAGAGCAGGGCGGCCCGTTCCGGCGCCACGCGGGCCGCGACCACGGCGCCGAGATAGATCGTGTGGGTGGTCCAATCGACGGTGCGGGCCACCACGCAATCGAACGCCGCCACGGCGTCGGTGAGGATCGGGGCACCGGTCTCCAGCACGGTCCAGGCGCCGGCCTCGAAGCGCTCGGCCCCGCGCACCCCGTGACGGCCGGCGAACCGGTCGGCGAGCGGGCGATGATGCGCCGCGGTGACGTTGACGCTGAAGATGCCGGCTTCCGCGATGGCGGCATGGCCCTCGGTGGAGCGGTTGACGCAGACGAGCAGGGTCGGCGGGTCCGCCGAGACGGAGCAGACGGCGGTCGCGGTGAGACCGCGGCGGCCGTCGCCGGACCCGGTGGCGATGATGGTCACGCCGGCGGCGAGCTCGCGCATCGCCGCGCGGAACAGATCGGCCTCGACGGGGCTGCGCATCGGTTGCGACGGCGGCGCATCGAACGGGTTGAGGGAATGGAGGTCAGCCGGGAAAGCCATCATCCGTCGAATCCCAGATAGGCGCTGCGCACTTGCGGGTGGTTCAGCAGGACGTCGCCGGGGCCGGTCAGCGAGATCTCCCCCGATTCCAGCACGAACGCCCGGTCGGCGATCTCGAGAGCCCGGTAGGCGTTCTGCTCGACGAGCAGGATCGTGACGCCCTCCCGGTTCACCCGCTTGATCGACTCGAGCACGAGATCGACGATCTGCGGGGCGAGCCCCATGGTCGGCTCGTCGAGCAGGAGAAAGCGCGGCCGCGCCATCAAGGCTCGCCCCATCGCGACCATCTGCTGTTCGCCGCCGGAGAGCGTGCCGGCGAGCTGGCGATAGCGCTCCTTGAGGCGCGGGAAGAGCTCCAGCACATGGTCGAGATCGTGCCGCTTCTCGGCGCGATCGCTGCGGGTGTAGCCGCCGATCTCGAGATTTTCCGCGACCGTCATGCGGCCGAACAGGCGTCGTCCCTCCGGCACCTGGGAAATGCCGCGGCGGACCCGCTCGTGGGGCGGCAGCGCGGTGATGTCCTCGCCGTCGAGCACGATCGCCCCGCCGCCGATGGTCCGCAGGCCGCACAGCGCGTTGAGCACCGTCGTCTTGCCGGCCCCGTTGGCGCCGACGATCGTCACGATTTCTCCGGCGGCGGCCGAGAAGCTGACCCCGCGCACCGCGGCGATCGCGCCGTAGGTGACGGTGAGGTTCGAGACTTGGAGGTTGACGCTCATGCCGCCCCCGCTTCCGCGATGCTCGCTTCTTCCGAGAGATGTTCGACCGCCTCGACCTCCGCCGCCGTCGCCCGGCGGCCGAGATAGGCGGTGATCACCCGTTCGTCGGCCTGAATCTCGGTGGGACGGCCCTCGGCCAAGACCGCACCCTGGTCGAAGACGGTGATGCGGTCGGCGATCGCCATCACCACGCGCATGTGGTGCTCGATCAGGATGACGGTCACGCCGAGATCGGAGCGGATGCGCTCGATCAGGCCGACGAGCGCGTGCCCTTCGGCAGGGTTCATGCCCGCCGCGGGCTCGTCGAGCATCAGCAATTTCGGCTGTCCGACGAGAGCCCGCGCGATCTCGAGCCGCCGCTGGTCGCCATAGGGCATGTTGCGGGCGAGCGTGCCGGCGCGATGGGGGATGCCGACGAAATCGAGCATCGCTCGCGCCCGTTCGCGCGCCTCGGCTTCCTCCGCGCGGTGGCCCGGGGTGCGCAGGACGACGCCGAGAAACGAACTCTTGAGGCGGCGGTGCTCGCCCACGAGCACGTTCTCGATCGCCGTCATGCTCTCGAACAGCCGGACGTTCTGATAGGTGCGCGCGACGCCGTGGGCGGCCACGCGATGGGCCGGCAATCCGTCGATGCGCGCACCGTCCAGACGGATGATGCCGGCGCTCGGTTTCACGAACGCGGTGATGCAGTTGAACACCGTCGTCTTGCCGGCCCCGTTCGGTCCGATGATGGCGTGCACGCTGCCGCGGGCGACCGAGAGATCGACCCGGCGCACTGCCGCGAGGCCGCCGAAGCTCTTGCCGAGCCCCTGAACGTCGAGGAGCGTTTCGGACGCCGGTCCCCGGCTCGGGTGGGCGAGGACGTCAGACATGAGACGTCTCCTTGGCGTGGGCCGGCCACAGGCCTTCGGCCTTCAGATGCATCATCGCGACCAGAGCGAGCCCATAGAACAGGTAGCGGAACTCGCCGAACTCGCGCAGCAACTCGGGCAGGCCGATCAGCGCGATCGCCCCGACGACGACGCCGGGCAGGCTGCCGAGCCCGCCGATGACGAGGATCGCGAGCACGTTGATCGAGACGAGAAGCTGGAAGGAATGGGGAAACACCGAGCCGATGAGCACGGCGAAGACCGCACCCGCCGCGCCGGCGAAGGCAGCGCCGACGGTGTAGGCGAGGAGCTTCATCGCGACGAGGTCGATGCCGAGCGCCTGGGCGACGTCCTCGTCCTCCCGCACCGCGAGCCAGGCCCGGCCGATGCGCGAATGCTGGAGACGCCAGGAGACCAGCCCGACGATCGCCGCGATCGCCAACGCGAGATAATAGAGGTCGGCGGGCGTGTTGAGCACGAGGCCGCCGATCCGCGGTCGGGCGATCTCGATGATGCCTTGCGAGCCCCCGAGCACCGGCGCCAGCGCGTCCGAGAGGACGAGGACGCGCACGATCTCACCGAGGCCGAGCGTCGCCATCGCCAGATAGTCGCCACGCACCCGCAGCACCGGCAGGCCGAACAGGAGGCCCGCCACGGCGGCGAGGGCGACGGCGATCGGCAGCGCGATCCAGAACGAAACGTGGGCGATGGCGAACGGCGTGTTGGACGACAGCAGCGCGACCGTGTAGGCGCCGACGGCGAAGAAGGCGACGAAGCCGAGGTCCACGAGGCCGGCGAGGCCGAGCTCGATGTTGAGGCCCATCCCCATCAGGATGTAGAGCGCGACGAGCATCGCCACCTGGGCGACGAAGGCGTTGGTGACGAGCGGCAGGGCGAGGATCGCCACGATCATCAGCGCGAGGCCGATCCGCTTGCGCAGGGCGATGCTCCGCTCGCTGAGAGCGCGTCCGCGCAGCGCGCTGCGGCCGACGCTGAGGGCCGCAGCGGCGAGGCAGAGTACGACAGCGGCGGCGGGATTGACGCCGGAGAAGCCGAAGATCGCCGATTCAAGGCCGCGCAGCCCCGGCACGTTGTCGAGGATGCTCGCGAAGACGTCGCGGAACAGGCCCGCCGCGACCGCCGCGGCCAGACCCGCGACGACCGCACGCCGGGCGACCGGGGGCAGCACGGTCAGGACGCTTCCCGCGAGCCCGAGCATCGCCCCGCCGACGGCGAGGCAGGCGAGCGCCCGTGTGGAGGCGAGCCCCAAGCCGAAGCTGAGCGCCCGCACCAAAGCGGGGCTGGCGGCGACCAGGGTGGCGCGCAGATTGACGGACGAGACCAGCAGGACGAGGGCCGCGAGCAGGATCCCGGCGAGGAGCCCGGCCGCTGCGCCGTGGGCGAGGCGCGTCGCCGCCGGCGCGGCCCCCGCGGCCCGGGCGCCGAACGCCCCCGTCGCGAGCCCGATGGTGACGAGGACCGTCTGGGCGAGCGTCAGCACGCCCTCGATCACCGGGCGCCCGTCCATGATCGTGTAGGCGCCGACGAGCGCGAATGCGATCGCGGCGAGGCCGCCGAAGAGGCCGATCCGGAGCGCTTCCGCGAGCGCACCGCCGCGGCGGCGCTCCAGGCGGTAGGAACTGGTGACGGCAGCGAAGGTCATGGCGTCAGACCCTTTCGATCCGTTTCGGCGCGGGCCGCGCGCCTGTCGTCGGGACGGGGGCGGGGCATCATGCGCGCTTCGTCGAGAGCCGTTCGCCGAGCAGGCCCTGCGGACGGAAGATCAGCACCAGCACCAGCATGCCGTAGCCGATGACGTCCTTGAGCTGGTACGGCGCCGGGATATGGAAGCCTTCGAGGAGCAGCGCCGGCCCGAGCGCTTCGGCGAGGCCGAGCACCAGCCCGCCGAGCATGGCGCCGCCGAGATTGCCGATGCCGCCGAGGATCGCCGCGGCGAATCCCTTCACGCCGAGAAAGAAGCCCATGAAGACGGTGATCTGCTTGAACACCAGGGCGTAGAGGACTCCGGCGACGCCGGCCATCGCGCCGCCGATCGCGAAGGTCGCCACGATGACCCGGGCGACGTCGATGCCGACGAGGGCGGCCGCGTCGCGATCCTCGGCGACGGCCCGCATCGCCTTGCCGAGCGGGGTGAGACGGACGACGGCGAGCAGGCCCGCGAGCATGACGATCGCCGCCGCGAATGCGATGATCTGAACGATCTGCAGGGTGATGCCGAACACCACGACGGAGCCCTCCATCCAGCCGAAGCCGGGATAGGCACGGTTGCGGGTGCCGAACAGACCGCGGGCCGAATATTCCAGGATGAAGGTGAGGCCGATCGCGCAGATGAGCGGCGCGAGCGAGCGGACGTGGAGGAACGGCCGATAGGCGACCCGTTCGATGCCGATCGAGACGAGCGCGCCGGCCGCCATCCCCGCCGCGAGAATGAGCGGCAAGGCAAGAAGGGGGAGGGCGCTCGTCACCCCGGCACCGGCGAGGGCGTTCGCCGCGAAGAGACCGGCGAACGAGCCGACCATCATGACGTCGCCGTGGGCGAAGTTGATCATCCGCAGGATGCCGTAGACCATCGTGTAGCCGAGCGCGATCAGCGCGTAGACGCTGCCGATGGTGAGCCCGAAGACGATGAAGGAGATCCAGCTCTCGGCGGAGTAGGTGTCGGCAGCGATGCTGCCGACGAGACCGACGAGGACGACGAGGGCGACGACGATCCGGATCGCGAGCAGGATATGATCGACCCAGGTCGAGCGCCGGAGCCACTCGGAGAGTGGGCCCGGCGCCTTCGTCTCGGCTGCGGCCGTCACGGATAGATCCGCTTCGGGTTGGTGCCCGGGGAGAAGCTCGACGGATCGTCGCTGACGAACTCCCAGATGGCGTAGGTGGCGGCGCCGCAATCGCCGTTGGCGTCGCAGGTCAGCGTGCCGGTGAGGCCGGAGACGCCCTTGCTCGCCATCAGCGCGTCGTGCAGCGCCTTGCGGCCGATATAGAGGTTGCCGTCCGCGTCGGTCTTGCCCACCGCCTTGATGGCGTCGAGCGCGAGCAGCGTCGCGTCGTAGCCGTAGGCGCTGAACCCGCCGATCGGCGCCTCGCCGTACTCGGACCTGAACTTCTCCACGAACTTCGGGAACTGGCTGGAGAAGAGGTCGGTCGACGGCCCGACGATGCGGAAGCCGACGATGGACGGCCCGGCCGCCTCGATGGTGTTGGCGCTGAAGGTGCCTTCGCCACCGATGATGAGCGTGTTCTTGAGGTCAGGCACCTCCTGCTTCTGGCGCAACAGGAAGCCGATGCTCGAGACGAAGACCGGGCTGAAGATCGCCTCCGGCTTCGATTGGGCGATGCGGGTCAGCACCGGGCGCAGGTCGGTATCGGAGGGGGAGATCGCCTCCGCGGCGACGATCTTGCCGCCCTTCGCGGTGAAATCCTTGGCGAAGGCTTGAACGAGCTGCTCGGTATAGGGGCTACCGTCGTGAATGGTCGCAGCCGTCTTGAGCCCGAGCTTGTCGTAGACGTAGGCGGCGGTGAACTGGCCGCTCTTCAGGTCGTTCGGCACCGAGCGCAGGAAGCCCTTGAAGCCGTCCGGCCGATCGGGCGCGGTGAGCGCCGGCGAGGTCGCGCCGAAAGCGATGCTGGAGATGCCGACATTCCACAGGATCGGCGCGCCGACCCGGGCGCCGCTCGAGCAGCTCGGCCCCACCACGACGACGATCTGACGGTTGCCCGCAAGCTTGCTCGCGGCCGTCTGGCCGCCCTCGGCGGTGCATTGCGCGTCCTCGCCGATCAGTTTGACGGGGAAGCCGAGCACCGAGCCGCCGGCATCGCCGATCGCGATCTCGGCGCCGCGCAGTTCGTCGATACCCTGGTTGGTGTCGCCGCCGGACTGCGAGGAATAGCCGCCGATCAGGATCGGCTGGCCCTTCGGAATTTCAACGACGCCGAGATCGTCGGTCACCGGACCGACGGTTTCGGCGTGGACGCTCGTCGAGGCCAGCAAGGCCGCGGCGAGCGCCCAGGCACGAGCGCTCTTGTTCACCATGGTCAACCCCTTCTGGTTTGCGCGGCCGCCTCGTTGGACGGTCCGTCGTCTTCTGGTCTCAGGCTGCGATCGCCGACGGCGTGCCGATCTTGGCGAGCGGTCCGACCTCCCGTTCGACGAGCGGCAGCACTTCGGCACCGAACCGCTCCAGCGCCCGGCGGGCGCGGGCGACGGGCATGTCCCCGAACTGGAAGAAGCAGTTGTAATGGGACGGATTGAGGTGGCGGATCTCGGCGACGAGCCGTTCCGCGACATGATGCGGATCGCCGATCAGCAGGTTGTCGACGAAGGTTTCGAGCGGCGGTTCGTCCGGGAGAGCGGGCGCGATGACGAAGGAGCCGTCGAGCGCGAGCTGCGAGGTGCGCAGGCCATGCACCATGCGGCCGACGTAGCGGGCCCGCTCGCCGGCTTCGAGGGCTTCCTCGCGGCTGTCGGTGACGTGGATATATTGCTGCAGGGCGACCGGCATGGTCGGCCCGTCGAGCCCGGCCGCGACCCAGGCCGAGCGCACCTGCTCGGCGATGGCGAACAGCGCCGGAGAGCCCCGCCAGCCCGCGGTGATGAAGGGCACGCCGCCCCATTTCGCGATCGCCTTCAGGATCGGCGGGTGGGGCGAGGTGCAATAGACCGGCGGCATCGGCTTCTGCAGCGGCCGCACCGTGATGGCCGAATCCGGCACCGAGATGTGCTGGCCCTGGAACGAGACGCGTCCCTCGGCCAGCACCTTCTCCACGATCGTCCAATATTCGAGGAAGATCTCGGTCTTCTTCGTCACGTCGGCGCCGTAGCGCTCGAATTCGTAGGCCTGATAGCCGGTGCCGACGCCGAGCACGGCCCGTCCGCCGCTCGCCTGGTCGAGGAAGGCGATCTCCTGGGCGATGCGCATCGGATGATAGAGCGGCAGCACCACCACGCCGGCGCCGAGCTTGATCCGGCTGGTGTGGCCGGCCATGTGCGCCGCCGTCATGATCGGCGAGATGCTGATCGAATAATTCGTGAAATGGTGCTCGGCAAACCAGGCGATCTCGAAGCCGATATCCTCGGCAAGCTTCACCATGGAACGCGTATCGTCGATGACGCCCGCGATCCCGCCCGGGTTATCGCGAAGCCCCATCAGGTTGAAGAGACCAAAATGCATGACGGTCGGCGCCTTGTGTTGGCGGTTTTCAGCGATAGGAGCGGATCAGGGGATGAAATAGCCGCCGCTGACGGCGATCGTCTCGCCGACCATGTAGCGGTTCTTGTCGGAGAGCAGGAACAGGATGACGTCGGCGATGTCGTCCGGCTCCGCGGCGCGGCCGATCGGCGCCTGGGCAATGAGCTCGGGCAGGAAGCCGCCGGCGCGTGCCTTGTCGGTCGCGATCGCCGCCGGCCCGACGCCGTTGATGAGGACGCCGTCGGCGCAGAAGGCGACGCCGAGGCTTTTCGTCAGGCTCACCACCGCCGCCTTCATGGCCGCGTAGTGCATGTTCTTCGGATGGGCCTTGAAGGCGTCGATCGAGGCGACGTTGACGATGCGCCCGCCGCCGTTGGCCTTCATGTGTTCGATCGCCGCGACGGAGACGTGGTAGAGCCCCTTCACGTTCACCGAGAAGCTGAAATCCCAGTCGTCGTCTGAAATCTCGAGGAT
The DNA here is from genome assembly GCF_009600605.1 of Segnochrobactrum spirostomi. Classification (GTDB taxonomy): domain Bacteria; phylum Pseudomonadota; class Alphaproteobacteria; order Rhizobiales; family Segnochrobactraceae; genus Segnochrobactrum; species Segnochrobactrum spirostomi. Next base: position 158,498 of record NZ_VWNA01000002.1, read on the forward strand.
CGGCCGGCGCGGATAGACGCCGGCACAGTTGACGAGCCCGTGGATGCGGCCGGCACCGGCGACCGCTTCCGCGAACAGAGCCGCGGCGCTTTCGCGGCGGGTGATGTCGCCGATCACGGCGAACGCCTCGCCCCCCGCAGCCCGGATCTCGGCAACGGCGGCCTCGGCTGCGGCCGCGTTGAGGTCGAGGACGATGGCCTGGTCGCCCTGGGCGGCGAGCCCGAGGCACACTGCCTTGCCCAATCCGCTCGCGCCGCCCGTAACAATGACGTTCTGCCCGCTCATGGAAGTTCCGAGACTCCGTGTTCCCCTGGACGCCGTTTGCGCGTCTCTATGGCATCACTGTCTCAATCGGAGCGGCTTCGGTGCAAACGATCAATTCTACTGGATGGATTAGCGGCAAGCCCCGGCTCGACTTGCGAGAAGCTGAGCTTCTTGCGGAATAAGAACAGCTAATTTGCACACCGATCGGGCAGACCGTAGCGTTCTTTGGGCAGGAGGCATGTCATGGTCAAACTCGGCCTGTTCAGCCTGATGGGGCTCTACGACCGAAATACCTCGCCGGCGTCGGTGCTACGCACCACGATCGACGCCGTCCGGATGGCGGAGGATTTCGGATTCGACGTCGGCTGGTTCGCCGAGCACCAGTTCACCAACCATTCGATCTGCCCGTCCTCCCTCCTCATGGTCGCCCATTGTGCTGCGGAGACCAAGCGCATCCGGCTCGGGCCGGCGGTGCTCGCGCTGCCGTTCTACGACCCGGTCCGCCTCGTCCAGGAGACGGCGTTCGCCGACCTCCTGACCCACGGCCGGCTCACCTTGGGCCTCGGCTCGGGCTATCAGCCCCACGAATTCGAGCGCTACCGCGTCGATCCCCACGAGCGCCACGACATCATGCTGGAAGCCTGGGACATCCTGGAGCAGGGGATGACCTCCGGCGTCGTCGATTATCACGGTGCCTTCTATCAGATCCCGCGCACCGAGCTCTCCATGCGCCCGTTCGGGCTCGCCATGCCGGAAGTCTTCGTGGCGAGCTGCCACCCGGAGGTGGTGGCGCGCACCGCCCGCAACGGTCACACTCCCTTCATGAGCTTCGGTCATCGGGGGCTCGCGGCGGCGGTCGCGTTCCGCAATCTCATCGCAGAGCGTTGGCGCGCCGGGGGCGGCGACCCGGCGACGATGCCGCTTGCCGTGCAACGCTACATTTACGTCACCGACGACGAAAACGATGCCCGCCACGCCGCGCGGTGCGTGCGCGATCTCGCCCGCGCCGCGGTGCCGCTGTCGACCACGGCGCCGACCCGTGATGGGCCGTTCCTGCGCCTGATGCCGCTCAACGACGAGCCGCCGCTGGACGACTTCCTCGACAATGCGGTGATCGGGCCGGCCGATTATTGCGCCGAGAAGCTGCGCCAGGAGATCGAGGCGCTGAAGCCGACGCATCTCTCCTGCTTCATGGGATTCGCGGGCATCGGCCGGCGCGAGACGCTCGCCTCGATCGAGCGCTTCGGCTGCGACGTGATTCCGCAACTCGAAGGCCTGCTCGAGCTGCGCGGTGTCGATCTCAAGGATGCGGCGTAAGGGAGGCTGGCCATGAAACCGCAGGATCGTGCCCGGCTCACCGACACCGATGCGGGCCTCGATCCGTCCGATCCCGCGTCGCCGAGCGCCGCCCTGCCGCATGCGGATTTGCCGAACGACGGAGCCGTCCCGATGGTCGACCCGGTCAACGATGCGGTGGCGGGGCGCGCGAGCCGCCGTCCCCACCGCCTGCCGCCGCTCAATCTCTTCCGTGTGTTCGACGCCGCCGCCCGCAACGGCAGCTTCACGACGGCGGCGGAGGAACTCTGCGTCACCCAATCGGCTGTCAGCCAGCAGATCCGGCAACTCGAAGACCTGCTCGATGTGCGCCTGTTCCGCCGCCTGCCACGCCGGGTGGAACTGACCCGCGAGGGCAATTCGCTCGCGAGCGCGGTGCGCGAATCCATGGCCCTGCTCGCCCATGCCTGCGACCGCATCGCCGATCCGAAGGCGCCGGCGGTGCTCTGCGTCAACGCGCTTCCGTCGATCGCTTCGCGCTGGCTGGTGCCGCGTCTCAAGCGCTTCATGCAACTGCATCCGCAGATCAAGGTGACGTTGCTCGCGTCCAGCGACCCGGTCGATTTCGACCGGCAGGACATCGACATCGCGATCCGCTGGGGGCGTGGAAGCTGGCCGGGCGTCCGGGCCGAGCCGCTCGGCCGCGGACGGCTCTTTCCGGTGTGCAGCCCGACCCTCCTGCGCGAAGGGCCGCCGCTCACCGGCCCCCAGGATCTCACCCGCTACACGCTGCTGCAGGCCGTCAATTCGAGCCTCTGGGCGACCTGGTTCAGCGCCGCCGGGGCGCCGGGCCTCGCCTTCGACGAAAGCCTGTTCTTCAACGATGCTGGGCTCATGCTCGACGCCGCCGTGCAGGGCCAGGGCATCGCGCTCACCAGCCATCTGCTCGTCGAGCAGGATCTGCAGAGCGGCCGCCTCGTCCGCCCCTTCGAGACCGAGATCGAGACCGAAGACGGCTATCACGTTCTGACGAGCCCGGAATTCTCCGAGAAGCCGGTCGTCGCCGAATTCCGGCGGTGGATCCGCTTGGAGGGCGCCCAGTCCCTCTGAGGGGCGTCCACGCTCACCCGCTCCGCCCTGCCATTCTTGCCTCGCGCGCCATTCGGCGCGCCCTCTGGAGATCTGCCATGCCGCGCCTGGGTTTCATCGGGACGGGAGCCTTGACGGCCGCCGTCGTCCACGGCCTCGAAGCGGCGCATGGCGGGGCCACCGCGGACCCGCTCGAAATCCGCCTGACGCGGCGGTCCGAGGAGCGGTCCCGTGCCCTCGCCGGAGCCTATTCCAACGTCACGGTACTGGATCGTGCGGCCGACGTGGTCGCCGAGAGCGACATCGTCTTCCTCGCGATCCGACCGACCCAACTCGACGACGCGCTCGCCGGCTTGCCGTTCCGCCCGGATCAGATCGTCGTCAGTTTCCTCGCCGGCGTGCCGCTCGCCGTCGTCCGGGAAAAGGTCGCGCCGGTGGCGCGGGTGGTGCGGATCAACCCGCTGCCGCCGATCCGCTTCCGCAAGGGGCCGATCATGATGGTGCCGGCCGAGCCCGTGGTGGAGGCCCTGTTCCGCGACCTCGGCGATCTCATCGTGTCCGACCGGGAGGCCGATCTCGTCGCCATCGCGAACGGCAGTGCGGTGATGTCGTCGCATTTCCGGCTGCAGAACACGGTGATCGCCTGGCTGGAGCGCCGCGGCATGGCGAGCGAGCCGGCGACGCTCTATGTCCGCTCGCTGTTCGCCGGGCTCGCCGAGGTCGGGCTCGCCTCGATCCGCGACGGCGAGCCGCTCGACCCCACCCATCACGAGACGAAAGGCGGCCTGAACGAGCGGGCGCGCACCCATCTCGAGTCGGTCGGCTGGTTCGACGAAGCCGTGCGCGCCCTCGATCTCGCCGAGGCGCACAAGCTGACACGGGCGGAGACGCCGGCGCCGAAGCCTTGAGCGGGCCTGGGGCGGCCGAATGGGGCCCGCGCGGTCGCGTCAGAGCGTGTCGAGGGGGATGTTGAGCTTGAGGGCGAGGTCGTCGTCGCTGAGGCCGAATTGTTTGCGCAGCTCCAGCATCTTCTGCTCGAGCCGCAGCAAGGCGAGGCCGAGGCGTTCGACCTCCTCTTCCGTCAGATTACCGCCCTCGACGCGGCGGATCGCCTGCTGCTCGACCACTTGGCGTAAGGTCTCGACCAGCATCAGGACGAGGCGGACGAGGCCCTGCTCGACGCGTTCGGGGTCGAGCGAGATCCGCCCGTCGAGGGCGTCCGTCAACAGGCTCGAGACGATCGGTCTGCTCACAGCGGGGCCCCCAGAGGTTCGGGTCCGAGAAGGAATAAGGCGGCCAGGGCCCGGTGCAGCTCAGGCTGAGATCGGAACGGACCTGCCGGAACGCGGCGACGTCGGTGAGGAAGGCCGCGACATCGGCGCGCCGGACCAGGAACGAGGCGCGCAAGTCCGGCTGGGCCGCCGAGCGCGGCCACAGAAAGCGGTCCACGGTGTGTTGAGCGAGCCGGTCGTGGGGAAAGGTCTCGCTCGACGCCGGCCAACTGAGCTGGCGGCTCGCGAGAGACTTGATGTAGGCCGCGCCGCGCCCCTCGCCGCGAATCTCGGTCAAGGCCGGCGGGGCCTCGCTGAAGCCGGCGATGCGCAGCGCGAACTCGACGCAACCGTCGATCCGTTCGAGCACCGCCTTGACCGCGTCCGCCTGCCGTTCGAGCACCCGGACGCAGGCCTCGCGATCCTCGACCAGCGTGCCGAAGCGGAGCGGCAGCACGGCGGCGGGTCCCATCAGCGCCTCCACCACCTCCTGATGCCGCAGCACGTTGGCGGGCTCGGGCGCCACCGCCCCGATGTCGGTCTCGCTCGCTGCGCAGGCGAGCCCGGCCGCTTCGACGAAGAAGGGGCGCGCGCCGGCGATGCCGATCGGGAGGGGCTTGGTCGGCGGCGGTGCGGCGAGAACGACATAGAGGTACAGCATTGTGCGGGCTCATTCGGCCTTGATGCCGCGCTCCGGCGGCGGCGCGTTCGCGTGGTCCCGCATGCGCTGCATGGTGTCGGTCGAGGCCAGAATGAGCTTCACGCCGACATAGACCAGGTCGATGCCGGCGATCGAAAGGGTGGCCTCGCCCCAAATGACGAGCCCTTTGTGGAGGGCGCGATCGAGCAGGTCGGCAATGGCGATCTCGCCGCTTGTGCTCGGCACGATCCGATCAGGCCCCGACAAGTCCGCCCCCCACGAAATTATACGGACCCCAGGGCCCGGTCAGCTCACAGCCGAGGCCGTCGCGCGCGCAGCGCTCCGTCATGTTCTCGATCGCGGCGTGCCAGCCGATCTCCTCGTCGGTTCCGACGAGGTAGGCCGCATTGAGCACCATGCGGCCGCGGCGGCGATGGATCGCCGGCGGCTGCGGCGGGTTGAGAACGGCGTCGCGGGCGCGGCGCGCCAGCGCCTCGTGGACATCGGCGACGCATTCCGCCAGCCGCGTCTCGTCGGCCTGGCTTTTCGCCCGCGCCTCCTGCTTGCGGCGGAAGAAGGCGGCCCCGGCACCTGCGGAGAGAGACACGGTCGCCGCGTCTGCCTGCTCGGCCCGCTCCGGATCGAAGAAGAGTTTGACACCCCATTCCCGCGCGGAGCGGCAGCGCGCGACGGCGGCGAGGAGACGATCCCCATGGTCGTCGAGCGCGGCGAAGAGCGCGGGCTCGCCGGAGAACAGGGTACAGAACTTCATCGGCAGCACAGTCGCAGCCTGGAGCAAGTCGGTCACGACCGCCTCGTGCGCGAGCACGCGGTCGCGCGTCCACTCCGCGTCGGACAGGCGGGCGGGCAGGGCCTCCGGGCCGAACTCGGAGGCCGGGACCTCGCTCGCGACCGCCGCGAGTGTGCCGTGGCGATAGCAGCGCGGCGGCGCGTCGGGCAGGATCCCGATGCGGATGAGGCTCTCGGCCTGTCGCGGTTCGTAATCGGCGATGATCGCGTATGTATAGAGCATGATCCCGCCCCTGAAGTCGTCGGCCGCCGTTCGCTGGAGCGCGGACGAGGGCTAGTCCCGCACCGCCTCCTGGCGCCGGATCGAGATCGGTTCGGCGTCCGCCAGCAGCGTCCGATAGGCGGCGGTGATCGCCACCATCCGGTCCGGACCGGCGGCCTCCACCACCTCGACGTCGCCGCGGCTCAGGGCGAGATCCTGATGCGCGCCGAGCGCGGCCCGCCGGTACGCCGTCTTGATCTCTGGATCGTCCTCGCCGACGCCGAGCAGCGCCCGCGCCGCGGCGATCTCGTGCCGCGCCGGCAGGTGAAGCTGGACCGAGGCGAAGTTGTAAGGGGCGAGCGGACCCACGAGACGGAAAGTCAGGCGGCCGTCGAACTCGCCGTCGAGCTCTTCGAGGACGGCATCGAGGGCGGTCTCGGCGCTCGGTTCGAGCAGGAGCGCGACATCCACGACCCCGGCCGGATCGGACGGTTGGGTCTCGATGATGTCCTCGGTGAGTTCTTCCAGACGCTCCACGACGCGCTGGCGAATCCGCTTCCGCCGGACGGTGATCTCTTCGCCGAGGCGTGTCGCCACCGCGTCCAGGGCGTCGCCGGTGCCGGCGGCGGCGCGGTCGCGCAGAGCGGCCGGGAACGCGGCGACGACCTCCGAGACCACGGTCTCGACGGGCCACCGCACGGCGAGGTTCATTTCCTGCCGGGTGCCCAACATGTCGAAGGCGGCGTCGAGCGCCGGTGCGCCGCGGTGCAGCGCCTGTGCGAGGCGCATCTCGTCCTCCGCGAGGCTGCCGAGCGAAACCGGTAGGGCGCAGCCGTGGCGCCGGAGATGGTCCATCACCGTCTGGCCGGCCAGCAGCCACGGCAGGATCGCGCTGCGCTCGAGGCCGGCGAGCCCGCCCGGGGGGGCGTCGCCAGTGACGGCGGAATAGGCGTCGCCTTCGATCAGGCGGAGCGCGGTCGGAAGACCCGTGTCGCGCGGCAGATCCGCCCGCGAGAGCGTGCCCTTCGGCATCACGGCGAAGACGAGGAGCTCGGTCATCCTGCCACATCCTCTCTTTGAACGTCGCGGCCGTGCGCGCTCCGGCGCATCGCGCGGACGGCGTCGTCGAAATGGCGCGGCTCGACCCTGAGCGTCGGTGCGGGCCCGTCGCCGGTTGCTTCGGCGACGATCTCTCGGATCGCGGCGAGGCCGGCGTGTCGGCACAAGGCTTCGAGGTCGGCCCCGACGAGGCCGGCGGTCGCCTCGGCGAGCGCTTCGAGATCGACCGTCTCGGCGAGGGGCATGCGGCGCGCATGGACGTCGAGAATGGCACGCCGCGTTTCGAGATCGGGCGCCCGGAACTCGACGAGGAGGTCGAACCGGCCCGGCCGCAAGAGCGCCGCATCGATCTGATCGAGGCGGTTGGTGGCGGCGAGCACGGTGACGCCGCGCAGATCTTCGATGCCGTCGATCTCGGTCAGGAACTGCGTGACGACGCGGTCGGTCATGGCATTGCCGAGGCCGCCACGGCTCGGCGTCAGGGTGTCGATCTCGTCGAAGAAGACGATGCAGGGGGCGGTCTGGCGCGCTTTGCGGAAGATTTCGCGCACGCCACGCTCGGATTCGCCGGCCCACATCGAGAGGAGCTGCGGGCCCTTCACTGCGATGAAGTTGGCGCCGCTCTCCCCGGCGAGGGCCTTGGCGAGCAGCGTCTTGCCGGTGCCGGGCGCGCCGTAGAAGAGAATGCCCTTGGGCGGGCTGATCCCCGCCGCGGCGAAGAGATCGCCGTGGCGGATCGGCCACTCCACGGCCTCGACGAGCATGCGCCGCACGTCGGTGAGGCCGCCCACGTCGCGCCATCTCTTATGCGAGACCTGGGTGACGATCTCGCGCAGCGCGCTTGGCTGGACGCTCGCCTGGGCTACGAGGAAATCGTCCGCGGTCACGGTGAGGGCCGCGAGCTTCTCCTCGGGAATGCGCCCGTTCTCGAAGTTCACGTCGGGGACGAGCCGGCGCAGCGCCGACATCGCCGCCTCGCGGCAGAGCGAAGCGAGATCGGCGCCGACAAAGCCGGGGGTCAGGAACGCCAGGCGGAACAGATCGACATCGGGGGCGAGCGGCATCCCACGGGTGTGGATCTCGAGTATCTCCCGGCGGCCGTCCTCGTCCGGCACGCCGACGAGGATTTCGCGGTCGAAGCGGCCGGGACGGCGCAGCGCGGGGTCGATCGCGTTCGGGATGTTGGTCGCCGCGATGACGATGACCTGCCCACGCGATTGCAGCCCGTCCATGAGTCCGAGAAGCTGGGCGACGACGCGCCGCTCCACCTGCCGATCGCCGCTCATTTCCTCGCGCTTCGGCGCGATGGCGTCGAGCTCGTCGATGAAGATGATCGACGGCGCCTGCTTCTGGGCCTCGTCGAAGATGCGGCGGAGCTGCGCCTCGCTCGCCCCGTACATCTTGTCGATGATCTCGGGGCCGTTGAGGTGGATGAAGTGGACGTTGGCTTCCTGGGCGACCGCGCGGGCGATCAACGTCTTGCCGGTGCCCGGCGGGCCGCAGAGCAGCACGCCCTTCGGCGGATCGATGCCGAGATGATGGAAGACTTCCGGATGCTTGAGCGGAAGCTCGATCATCTCGCGGATGCGGCGCACCTCGTTGCGCAGGCCGCCGACGTCCTCGTAGGTGATCGCGCTGCTGCGCGCGGTGCCGTCGAGAAAGCCGACATGGGCGTCCGGACCCGCGGTCACGGGACCGGCCGGGTCGCAGGCCTCGACCATGAACTCGCGCATCTGACCGCCCGCGATGCCGATCCGGATGCGGTCGCCGACGACGAAGGGAATGCCGTCGAGATGCCGCAGCAACGAGCGGGTATCCTGGGGCCGGCCGCCGGAGCCGACCTGGGAGAGGGTGAGCGAGCGGGCCCGGGCGAGCGTCGTGCGCCGGAGCGTCACCGTCTCGTCGAGGCTCGCCCCCGCATTGAGGCGCAGCAGCCCGTCCATCTGGACGAGGCTCTGCCTGCGCATACCTGCATGGGCCGGCATCGCGCGGGCGACGGTCGTGCGCCGGCCGACGATGGAGACGGCGTCGCCGATCTCGAGATCGAGGCGCTTCATGTCCTCCGGGTCGAGCCTGATCAGGCCGCGACCGACATCGCGCGAGGGTGCTTCGCTGACGCGGAAGGCAAGACCGGTCCCATCATCCGACATGGGCGATCTCCTGACTTGTCGTGGCGAGCGCGTGCTCCAGCTTGTCGAGCCGCTCCCGAAGCATCCGGTTCTCTTCCTGGAGCTCGCGGGCCTGGGCGTTGAGGTGCGGGTCGGCCTGCCACCAATTGATGCCCATCGCCATGGCGCGATCGACCGAGGCGACGACCAGACGAAGACGGATGTTGAGCAGATCGACTTCGACGAGCGATATCGAGATGTCGCCGGCGATGACGATGCCCTTGTCCAGCACACGCTCGAGAATGTCGGCAAGGCCGGCGGCTTGCAGAGAATGCTCCATACGCTGTTCGGCCATCACCCAGTCCTCTCATCGCCTCGAGCTGCAGCTTTCGGCGCAGTCGTCGTCAAAAAATGGAACGATCAGAAATTTAAGTATTCTCTGGTCGGCATGAACGTCTTCGAATTATTCGGAGGGGTCGGATCACGCACGCACGACCCTGTCCCGCAAGCGAGCCGGCGGGCCCCAGCGACCGGCCCCGATCGCGTCGGACCCGGCCTCGGCGATCGATCCGCTCAGGCCTCTTCCATCACCTGATCGCGCAGATAGCGCCGGACGCGGGCGTAGCCGACCACGTTGCCGTCCCGGTCGAGGGTGATGCGGTAGGCCGCGAGCAGGTCGGTCGACGCCGGGATGCGCTTCAGCTCGAGCAGGTTGACGATGATCTCCCAGCCGTCCTCGGTGGCGTTGACCTCCGACACGCTGTCGGCGGTGAAGCCGGTCAGTTCGTGCAATTCGTTCTTGACCTTGCGGATCAGTTCCAGGGTCGACGGCATGGCTCGCCTCGTTTGTTGTCCGCCGTCAGGCGGGGATCGGGGGCGGCCGGCGCCGACGGTGTCGTCGGTGTCGGTCGGGTTCACGGCGCCGCGCGCTCGCGCCGCGCCGGGATTTGTGCCGCGGCTCGGCCGCGCGCCGGCCTCGCGGCCGGCGGCCTTCGCGTTATTGGCCGCTGCGCATGCGCTCGCGGGCGATTTTCAGCCGCCCGAGCAGAATTTCTTCTTCCGCCTCGTAGTCCGCTTCGCTGATCTCACCGGTTTCGAGCCGCTGTTCGAGGTCGGCGAGGCCCGCGCGGATGACGTTCTCGTCGTAGAGGGTGCGCTCGGCCTGGTCGGCGATGACCTTGGCGAGCCACAGAAGCCCCTTCAGCGGACCCGTTGCGGGCGCGAATGCGACGTCGGTGATGAGCCCCATATTCGCCTCCTACCAATGGATCTTGAGCGACACGAAATTGTAGGGCGGGACAGGGCCGACATATTTGAAGGTCAGCCTGTTGCCCCATTCCGCATCCATGGCGCGGACGCACGCGTCGAGTTCCGGCTCGCGGTCGGCCTCGACGAGGAAGGCGCCGTTGAAGACCATGCGCTCGCCGATCGGCTTCGAAAGCTTGGCCGAGTGGACGAAGGGGCGGACCCGGTCCATCACCCGCTGCTCGTCCTCGACGCGCTTGCGTTCGAGGGCTTGGCCGATCTGCTCGCCGAGCCGCATCCGCTCGAAATGCGATTTCTCCGGCGACTTGCCGATGAGCGCGTCGCGGGCGCGGCGGATCGCCGGGTTCTCGTCGAGCACTTCCTCGAAGATGACGTCTTCGCGCCAGGATACCTTGAGGCCGAGTTCGACCCGGCCGCGCATCATCCCGAGTTGGAGCATCAGTTCGTCGCGGCGCTCGATCAGCACCTTGTTGGTGATGGCTTCGATGTCCGCGGCGACGGATCCGAAGCAGACCGGCAACACGGTGCATCCCGCCATGACCTCTTCGAGGACCTTGGTGTGCGCCATCATGTTGCGGCGGTTGCTGTCATATTCGATGCGCGGCGTGTCGCTCACCACGGCCGCGAGCGGTCCGACCGAGAGTGTGTGCACGAGGTCGCCGCGACCGCCGATGCCGGCGGCCTCGAATTTCGTCGGCGCCGGTGCGCCGATGATGGCGTAGAGATATTTGCCCTCGGGTTCGTCCTGGGCGGCGCCTTGCGCAGCCGTCATCGCGTGCGAAGCGGTCATCGATCGTCTCCCTCGGTGCGCGGGCCGGACACCAGCCGGAGCGTGAGCGGTGCGCCCGCGTCGGACAGGTGCGTCGACAGCGTGGCAAGAATGTCGGCGCACCAGCTCTCGACGGCCGCCGCCCCCCAGTTGCCGTCGAGCGCGACATAGGTGGCTTGAACCGTGCGGTAGAGCGGCAGCAGCGGCGCCGCCATGCCGGACAGGACGCGTCCAACCAGGCGGGCGTCGAGCTCGCCGAACAGGGTGCGGTGGCCGGTCGTCGCGAACGGCGCCACCTCGAGGGCGAACGGCAGGCCGATCTGCGCGTCGGCCAGGAGAAGGAGCGTCCCGGCATTCTGCGGCGGCAGGTTCCCCGCCGCGACGGCGGCGCGAACCCGGCGCTCGAGTTCGCCGCGCTGCGAGAGGTTCGCCGCCGCGCGGTCGAGGGTGATGCGGTCGACGTGGGCGAGCTCGTCCGCGAAGCCGTTGGCGATGCAGAAGGCGTTCGCGAGGAGCTCGGACACCGCCCCGACCGAGAGGGTCTTGCCGAGCTGCACCGCGAGTGGCCGCAACGCCTCGGGCCCGTCGGCCTCGACGCCGAGGATGCGCGCGGCGGCCGTCGCCCGCGCCTCGGAAAGCGGATGGGCGTGCTCGTGGGCGAGCAGACCCTCGGTCGCGACGGCGTCGTCCCAGTAGCCTTCCGCCACCATCATCTGCCGATTGACGAAGATGAAGCACTCGACCGGGTGACGCGGATCGTAGACGTTGACCATCGGGCGCTGGGGCAGGCGGAGCGCGGCCTCGTCCATCACTCCGCCCCGCTCACGCAGATGGCCGGCGAGCGGGGCGAGGTCGTCGAGGACGAACAGCGTGACCGTCTCGTGCGGCCACAATCCCCGATCGACCAGCTTGCGCACCACATTGCGCTCGGCACGCACCGCAGCCGAGATATCGACGGCGCAGTTCGTGACGACGCGGACCTTGACCGCGCCGACTTCGAAGGTGCTTGCTCCCGTCTCGACCTGCGTCATGGTCAGATCTTCCGCAGCTTGACCTGGAGGATGCCGTTGCGGTGGCTGTGTTCGAGCGACGCGGCGTCCACGACCCCGGGGAGTTCGATGCGCTTGGCGTAGCGGTGGCGCCCCTTGGTTTCGAGCAGCAGCGCGCCGTCCTCGATCGTCAGCGCGATCTCTTCTTCCGAGACGCCGGGGAGTTCGGCGGTCACGACGAGGCCGTCCTCTTCGTCGTAGAGGTCGACGAGGGGTTCTCGGACATCGTCGACCACGGGGCCGCGCGGCGTCGGGCTGATGTTGCCGAACCGGCGCACCTGCGGCACCCGTCCGAGTCCGGTCTTGACGCTGAAGCCGTAGACGCCGCGGGCTTGGTCCCCGAGACCCTTCACCTTGAACTCGCCGCTCTTGTCGACTTGCTCCGCCTGCTCGACGAGGGAGCCGAGCATCTCGACGAGGCCGCCCAATCCGCGGAACATCGCACCGATATCGGCCATGGCTTCGGCCTTGCCGGGCTCCGCCGTGCCGGACGGCTTGCCGTCCTTCTTGTCGTCTGGGCCGGTCATGGACGCCTCCTGTTGGTCGTGCCGCGGGGGGACTCGACTCTCGTCGGACCTTGGGTCTTGCCGGACCATGCGTCTCGGCGGCTTGGTTCCCGAGAGACTTGATTCTCGAGAGACTTGGATCTCGGGCGCTCTGGTCCCACCAACCGAAGCGCCCGATCTCCTGCTCACGTCGCCCGGCCGAGGGCCGGGCGGCGTTCAATATTCGATCAGCGCCGGGGCTGCGCTCGGCCGCCGATGGGCGACACGGCTGCTCACGTTGGTGCGCTGGGCACTGGTCGTCTTGGTCGCCGCCGCCGGCGTGCCGAGCAGCATCGCCTTGATGGTGTCGAGTTCGGCATCGACCGCGGCGAGCATGCGCTCCGCCTCGAGCCGGCGTGCGTTCCAGGCATCGAGCTCGCGCTGGATGCGCATCCGCTCGTTCTCGAGCCGGGCATAGCGGCTCACCGCCTGGGTGCGGTTCGCGGGCTTCGCGTTGACGAGGCGGGTCTGGAGCGTGGCGAGCGTGCGCAGGCCGCGCTTACCCTGGGTCTTCTGCTCGGTGGTCACGACCGATCCCCCTCGTTGCGGGCCTTCGGAGACCGCCGGGCGCGGGTCGGCGCGGCCGGGCAATGGGTCGCGATGAGGGCGAGCAGCACCTCGCGGCGCTGGTGGCGTTCCTCGCCTTCGATCCGAGCGCCGGTGAAGATCCGCGCTTCGAGCACGTCGAGGCAGAGCTGTATGAAGTGGGGGTCGTCTGCCGCGACGCGGTAGCCTTCCTGGGCCGAGACCCGGGCGATCATCAGGCTCGTGCGCAGTGTCGGGGTCTGCTGATAGTCGCCGGAGGCGCGGAAGCTGCGGACGAGATCGATGATCCGGGCGGCGGCCGCCTGCGACAGGCCTGTGCGCGCCATGGTGACGGCGAGCTCCATGGCACGGTCGGGATAACCGACGTCGATGGTCGCGAGCCGGTCCGCGAGGGCATCCTGGCTCGAGTGGACGCCGGCATATTCCTGCGGGTTGCTTGTGAAGATCGCGCGGAAGTCCGGGTGAACGCGGATATAGGATTCTTCCTTGGACTGCGCCGGCAAGAAGAGAATGCGCTCTTCGAGCACGCTCAGAAGAACATTGTGCGTCTCGGGCCGCGAGCGCGTGAATTCGTCATAGACGAGGGTGTACCCCTCGCGGCAGGCGGTGGTCAGGCGATGGTCGGTCCAGCGCTGGTTCGCCGTCTCTTCGAACTTCGTCACGTTGTGGATGAACTGATCGACGACTTTTCGATAATGATAGCCGCGCTGCGAGCCGACGAGGTCGGCCGTGCCGAGCTCGTTGTCGCCCGTCACCACGATCACGGGACGGCCGAGCTGGGCGGCGACATGGAGCGCAAGCGTCGTCTTGCCGGTGCCGGCGGGGCCGCGGAAATGCAGGGAATAGCCGGCCTTGAGGAAGCCGAGGCCGCGGCGGGTCAGCTCACGGACCTGCTCCGTCTCGACGAAATCCGCTCGCGGCTTCGGCACCAGGGTCGTGGAACCGCGCCGTTCGTCGAGCGTCCAGCGCACCAGCGGCGCTTCTTCGTCTTCCGCGAGGTCCGCGGCACGCCGAGCATCGGCGGAGAGGAGAGACATGTCGGCTCCACATTCGTTTGCCGGCGTGAGCGGCGCGGCCCGCGGCCGCCCGGTCGACCGATGGAGGGGGCGCCCGCGGCGCGACGGCGCCTCCGCGGGCTCTCTTGCGTTGGGGCCGAGGCGCCTGTTCGAGCGCCTCGGCCGCGGTGCGAAGCTCAGAACGAGCTCGGGATGAAGTCGGTCTGCGGCTTCACGTCCTCGACCTTCGGCTCGTCGGTCTTGGCGCTCTTCGAAGCCTTCGTCTCCTTCACGGGCTCCGGCTTCACCACGTCGACGGGCTGGGCGTCCTGGACGATCGGCGCGGCTTCCACCTTCTCCACGGCAGCCTTGGGCGCCGGCTTGGCGGTCGCGTCGGACTTGGTCTTTCCAGCGCTCTTCGCGGCGGCCGGCTTGGCATTGCGCTCGAACCACAGCACGGAGGCGGCCACCCGATCCTCGGACAGAGCGTCGAGGAAGGCGGCATGGCTGGCGCGCAGCGCGCCGACATCCTTGCGCAGCGTTGCCACCGCCTGGCCGCGGTCACGCTGATCGCCGAGCGCCTTCTGGCGACGGGTGGCGAAGGTGCCGCCGAGCCAATCCGCGGTGTTCGCCCGCAGGGCCTCGGCACCTGCTGCGAGGTCCGCGACGATCTGCTCGGCACGCTGCTGGCGCGCCTTCCGATAGCCGTCGATCTGCTGGGCGGCGGCGCCGAGGGTGATGGCCGCCGCGAGCTTGGTGGTGCGCACCGACTCGGCAAGGGCCTTCTTCTGGGCCGCTGCGGTGCGGTGCTGAGACGCCCTTGCGTCCTTCAGAAAGCGCGTCGTCTCCTGGCGGATCGCGCCCAGGGAATGCGCACGCGCTTCCCGCCCGGCGGCGATGGCGTTGATGGTGTCGGTGATCTGCCCGGCGAGAGACATGATGTGATCTCCTATGCCCACGAGGTCTGAGCCCGCGACGAGGTCTGTGCCCAGAGGTCCGGGCCCACGAGTTCCGCTCGCCGCATCCGCGGCCCGAGCGTCGCGCGGCCACATGATCCGTGGCCGGCATCCGAAGCCGTCCGGCGGCGGTGAGACCGTCGCCTGACCGGGAAACGTTTCCGGCCGGCCGCCCGGTCCGGCCAGCCCGATGAAAGGCTGGCCGGGGCGGGCAAGCTCCGATCCGATGGTGCGACGCGAGAGCCGAACGCACCGGATGGGAGCCGGCCGACGCCGAATGCACCCGCCGGTCTAAAAGAACCGGCCGATGAATCGTCAGGCCGCCTGAGCGCCCGCCGTGAGGCCGACGGCCTCGGCGTACTTCAGGTAGGTATCGACGCCGGCGACGACGACGCGGGCTTCGATCGCGAGCAGCTCGATGCCGACGAGCGACACGCGAACCCAAGCATCCACAACCACGCCCTTGTCGAGGATACGGTCCACGACTTCAGCGAGGCTGCTCGAAGCGTTGATCTTTTCAACGGCCATTGGAATCTCCACCAAAAGATGTTCGGGAAAGCCTGGATGCTCGCGGCGGAGCGGCCAAGCACGACTACAATGTCCGAAGCCGAAGCGTTTCGATAGGCGTACAGAACCCGCCTTTTGCTAGGGATGGCCTAGTCTGAACCTTCCGTGCGGAGATACAACGGAGGGATGTCCCCAGGACGGCACGGGGAATCCCTGATGGTAGGGGGAATTCCCCCAGCCCCCGAGGCGCAGCCCTCAGAAATCTTGCGCGTTGTTATTCGAGTGTTTTGTTTGTATTCAGCGACTTCGAAATCGCCTATGGACAAAGCCGATCGCTCAGATTAGTGGTCTATGCAAACTAAATAAGATGGCAAGCCTCAGCCTGAGAGGATTCTTATAATATCGCTAAGCTTCTCTGCGCATGCATCGGTGAACCGTGATATACAAGAGAGCTGTCAATCTTAGAGGTTATGGGAGCTGCGAACCAGCATATGATTCCGTGCGGTTGCGGATACTTTCGCGTGCAGGGGCGCTGCGTCAGCACGTTGCGCTCATCTTCAAGAATCAATTTAGTTCAAAATATCGTCATAAGTGTGATTTGATTGCGGCGTTGATTTCGGAATCATACAATAATTTTCCAGACGGTATATTAATCGTAAGAACTAATACAGTACATTCAGTAAATGGTTCTTTTAGGAATATTTTTGGTATAGAATCTGGCGATATAGTTGGAATGAGAGTTTCAAATGCACTCGCTCGGTTGAATTTGACGCCGTCAGATATATCGAAAATTGCATCAGATCAGCCTCAGCTTGGCGACGGCCACGAGTTGACAAGGTCGCTCCCGGATGGTGGCGCACAATACCTTGCAACGCGGCGGTTCCCGATCCTCCAGGACGACGCCAAAGCCGTCCCGATCCTCTACGCGCTGACCTTTACCGACGAGACGCCGCTGCGCGAGGCGCAGCGTTCGAGCGAGGAATTGGTCGAGAAGCTCTTGCGTGCCGACCGGCAGGCGGCGCTCGGTGAGATGGCTATGGCACTTGCACATGAGTTGAGTCAGCCGCTCGGCGCCATCGTCAATTTCGCCGGCGCAGCGCGCAGGACGCTGCTCGGCCGCGCGATCCGTGCCGGCGACCTCGAGGACGTCCTCCTGAACATCGGGGCGGAGGCGGCGCGGGCGGGCGAGGTGATCAAAAGCCTACGCCAATTCCTGCGCGGCGCGCCGCAACCCTCCGCGAACGCCAATGTGGAGGGCGCCATCAAGGCGGTGCTCGGCTTCGCCGAGCCGGCCATGCGCGAGCAGGCCGTACAGATCCAGGTCGACGTCGCCACCAATCTGCCGCCGATTCAGGGTGATCAAATCATCCTACAACAGATCATTCTCAACCTCGTGACCAATGCGATCCAAGCGATGGACGACGCGCCGCGTGACCGGCGCCGTCTCGCTATCAGCGCGGTCCTCGAGCAGGCGGCGAAGGTGAGGATCGATGTGCGCGATTCCGGCATCGGCCTGCCGACGGAACTCGGGGAGCGCATCTTCGAGCCCTTCATAACCACAAAGGAGCACGGATCGGGCCTCGGGCTTTCGATCGCTCGCACCTTGGTGCAGCGGCTCGGCGGTTCGATCGAGGCCGTGCCGGAGCCCGAGATCGGGACGCGCTTCACGATCCGCGTCCCTGTCAGGCAGCAGAGGGACCACTATCATGCGTGAGCCGACCGTCTACGTCGTTGACGACGATCCGGGGCTCAATGCCTCGCTCGCTGCGCTGTTCCGTTCGGTGGGGTTGAAGACCGAGGTGTTCCAGCATCCTCAGGCTTTCCTCGATCTCCCCCAGATCAGCCGGCCGGCCTGCATTCTTCTCGACGTCCGGCTTCCGGGCATCAACGGTCTCGACGTGCTCGAACAGATCGGTCAGCTCGGCTGGACCGCGCCGGTGATCATGATCAGCGGCCATGCGGACGTGGTGATGGCGGTGCGGGCGCTGCAGACCGGCGCGCGCGACTTCCTCGAGAAGCCGGTCAACGACACCATCATGCTGCAACTGGTGCAGCACTGGATCCGCTGGGATGCGAACAACTATGTTTGCGAGGTCATCTGCGATGGCATCCGCGGCAAGCTCGAGATGCTGACGGAGCGGGAGCGCTCGGTGCTCGACTGCATGCTCCGGGGGCTACCCAACAAGGCGGCCGCGCGGGAGCTCAACCTCAGCGTCAAGGCCGTCGAGGGACACCGCATCAACGTGCTGCACAAAATGGGCGTGCAGTCTCCGGTCGAGCTTGCCCGCGTCGTCGGCGTCTGCCCCAAGGCCACGCATAATCCCATGAATTGTGGGCGGTCCGTTCATTCTGGATCCGATGGCCCTGCCGTTTGCAATTTCCCGAACCGTAGATGCGGCCCAATGCCGGCTGGTCCGCCAGCTTTGCGCGTCGTCGCCAGACGTTAGCCCAGGCGGTGGAGCCGCCTGCGATCCCGTCGCGCCGAGCGGAAGTCCCCCGTGTCGGCGGCGTTCAAGCCGCCTGATTGCCGAGATCGAGTTGCCGCAGGAAGGCGATGTAGCCCTGCATCTCCTCGACCGCGTCGTGATGTGAGCCGACGAGGTCCGACAGGCCGCCGAGGGAGCGCTCGATGGTGCCGGACTGGGCGAAGATTTCCTCGACGTTCTCGAGGATCGCCTTGTAGCGCTCGCTGTCGCGGGCGAATTGCAGCTTGGTCGCCTCGATGATGGTGCCGAGGTGGCGGAGCGATTCCTCGATGGTGCCGACGGCGGTCTGAGTCTGGGTCAGGGTCGTCTTGGTGTCCGTGGCGAGCTTTTTCACCTCGCTGGCGACGACGCCGAAACCGCGCCCAGCCTCGCCGGCCCGCGCCGCCTCGATCGTCGCGTTGAGGGCGAGCAGGTTGGTCTGCCCGGTGATGGAGTCGATGACGCCGAGCACCTCGCGCAGGGCGACGAGGGAGTGGCTCAGGCCGTCGAACCGATCGGCGAGCTCCGCGGCACGCGAGGCGTCGCTCGGGTCGTCGCCGTTCGTGCGGCCGACCATCGCGTTGCGGATACCATCGATGATGTGGCCGACGCCGACCACCTCGGACAACGCGTGCTCGATCTTTCCGGTGACGCTCAGGTGCTCCGAGATTCGGTCGATGATGCCCGAGCGTAGCCGGTTCAGGATCTCGACCCGCCTCAGCCGCCGCCCGGTGAAATAGTTGACGAACCTGGCATAGTGGACCGGCATGTTGTCGATGAATTCGTCTTCGTACTCGCCTTCCACGTTGGTGAAGAAGAAGATGGCCGACAGCGTCTGATTGATATTGATGCCGAAAAGTTCGCCGAAGGTCGAGAAGCCTGCGATGGGGATCGCGGGAAGTCCGTTGACCTTGTCGAGGGCCTTGGCGTTGCCGAGGCGCCGAAGGATGCAATCGTTCATCAGGATGGCCGCGGGCGCCGGTTTTCCAGTGAGGTACCGGGCCACGTCGCGCTTCGTCTGCTCCACGAAATCGGTGGCCTCGAGCATCACCAACTCGTCGCCCGACCCGACGTCGCAATAGAACGAAACGACTTCCCGCTCCACATCGATACCGGAGATCGAGCGGACGAAGATCTCGCCGTTGATTTCGATGCCGAACGTCTTGCCGCTCAGCGCGGACATCAGGTTCTTCGGTTCGACCTTCAGGGCGGCGGAGAGGGCACGGACAAAGGACACGACGCCGTTCGCGCGGCCATCCATGACGGCGCTGACCGTGCGCCGGTCGATATCGGCGTCGACCACCACGAAGGTCGGGCCGATCCGCTTGAAATTGTGGCTCTTCATCACGCCGTAGCGCTGGCCCGGAGCCATCCGGATGAAGGTCACCACCGCGTGGTTCTCGAGCACGCGGGTGCCGTCGAACAGATATGTGTTCTTGAAGTCGAGCTTGCCGCCCGCCGAGCCGCCCACGAACAGGCAGGGAAAGTGCCCGTTCTCGTAGACCGCTTCCATGAAATAGCTCTCGGAATTCGAGAGGCCGTCGATGAAGGTCAGGGCGAAGGCGCGGCGCGCGTCGAGCGGGAAGGAGGGGACCGCCGCATCGAGGGACTTGGCGATCTTGTGGATGCGGGCGTCACGGTCGAGGGTGGGGCGGCCGGCATGGAGGTCTTCACTGTGGAGCGGAACCGAGAACACCTCCACCCGATCGAACAGATCGGGTGAGAACACCTGCAGGACCACCGTCCGCCAGGTGCCGTTCGCCTCGCAATAGAGCTTGTCGGTCCCGTTCGCGCAGAGCTCGCCCGCCGTGGAGGCCGCGATCACGGGGGAGGGGGCGGCGAGGCGCTTGAGCTTGGCGACGACGGCCTCGAAATCGACGTGCGGCGAGACGAAGGCGACGACGAGGGCGGCGGGCGCGCCCGCGAAGGCAAAATCCCCTGCTGTAAGGTCGCGCAGGCCGTCGTCCGTCAGGATCGACTTCACCGGCGGCACCGTCTCCCGCGCCGGCTGGGCGGCGATCGTCGGCGCAGCCGGCGCGACATGGGCCGGCTTCGAGGTCGCCTTGGCCGCCGTCTGGCCCGAGCCTTGGAATCCGAACATTGAGCGCTCCGATCAGTCACGTCTTCGCGCAGGACGGCCGGTTTCCCGCCGTTGCGATCGGGGTCGAAGGCCCGGATGGCGTTCGAGACCCGGCGAACCGCTTGAGAGGTCCACGCCTCTGCGAGAGACCTCCGAGGCGCTCCGAACGCGCGCTTGAGGTTTGTTTCACCTGTCTCGGAGCACAGCACGCGGGGCTTGTTCCAGGCTGGTCGACTGCGCACGACTCGACTTTAGGCGAATAATGGAACGTATTCGTCGCGATAGATGTCCTGAGAAGGCATTCATCCGAGAGGCGGAATCTTCACATTATTATATCTGGATTTGGCCGTGAAATCCCAACGACGCACGCGATCGGCACGGAGGAGGGCTCGACGGGAGATTTTGCCCGTTCTGATGCGGCTGCCGGTGGAGAGAAGACGTGAGCCGAGCGACCGCCGAGCCGCCGCCTCCGAAAGCGGTTGTCCATTTTCGACATCATCACCGGCGGGCGGACGGAAGCCCGTCTCTATGCTTCGGCTCGACCTGAAACAGGTGGAGCCCCCCGCATGAAAAATCTCAATGTCGCGCTGGCCGGCTATGGCTGGTGGGGTCGCAAGATGGCGACGCTGATCACCGGGCGAGCGACCCGCCTGCGGATCGCGGTCGTCGTGGAGCCGGGGGACGAGGCCCGCCGCGCGGCGGAAGAGGCGGGGCACGCGGCGGTCGCCGATCTCGCCGAGGCCCTGGCGCGGCCCGACGTGGATGCCGTCATCCTTGCCACGCCCCACGTCTTTCATGCCGAACAGATCCGCCTTGCCGCCGCAGCCGGTAAGCATATTTTCTGCGAAAAGCCGCTCGCGCTCACGGAAGTGGACGCCGTCGCGGCCGTGCGGCTCTGCGCGGAGCGCGGCCTCGTTCTCGGCATCGGCCACGAGCGCCGCTTTGAGCCGCCGATGGCGGCTTTGCTCGAAGCCTGCCGCGCCGGCGATCTCGGCCGCATCGTGCAGATCGAGGCGAACTTCAGCCACGACAAGTTCGTCCATCTCGCGGCCGGCAACTGGCGGCTCGATCCCGCCCATGCGCCGCTCGCCGGCATGACCGCGACGGGTATCCACCTGACCGATCTCGCGATCGCGATCCTCGGCCGACCGGTCTCCGTATCGGCCTATTGCGACCGCCTCGTCTCGACGATCCCCCAGGGCGACACCCTCGGCGCGCTCGTCACCTTCGAGGGCGGCGGCAACGCCTACATTTCGGCGTCGCTCGGCGTGCCGTTCGTCTCGCGCTTCGCCGTTTACGGCTCGAAGGGGTGGCGGGAAATTCGCGACAAGTCGCACGTCGAAAATCCGACCGGCTGGCTGGTGCTGGCGAGCGATGCGGCGACCGGGCTGACCAATATCGAGGAGGCGCCTGCGGCGGAAGCCGTGCTCGACAATCTCGAGGCCTTCGCGCGGGCGGCGCTGGGCGAGGCGGCCTATCCCATCGCGACGGCCGACATGGTGGCGAACACCGCGCTCCTGGAGAAGATGGGGGCGGCGGTCGCGTCCGGCGGCGCGGTTCGATTCTGACGCCGGCCGATTCAGCGATATCCAAAATGGATAAGCGTGGTCTGGAACCGCTTCGCGCCTTGGGCGAGGGTCAAAATCGAGGCGGAGAGGACCAGGGGCAGCGAGACGACCTTCGGCGAGCGACATCAGGAGCGCTCGTTTCACGGTTCGCGCCGGGTCACGCAGACCTCGACAGATAAGAAAAGCGGCCGCAACGAGCGGTTGAGGGAGGAAACATGAGAGCTCATGGAAGCCGCGCGCGTCGCGGCGGATCGCTGCTGGCCGTCGCCGCCTTCTGTGCCCTCGCGAGCGCTGCCGCTCTGGCGGACGAAGCGAAGGTCGACCTCGCCAAGGACAAGGTCGGCACCCCGTCCGAAATGCAGCCGATGTCGAAGTTCTGCGGCACCAAGGACATCAAGGTCGCGCTCGCCGACGGCTACGGCTCGAACTCCTGGCGCAAGATCACCCGCGCCGAATTCGAGTCGGAAGCCAAGAAGTGCCCGACCATCAAGGAGATCCGCTACACGGATGCGCAAGGCAACGTGCAGAAGGCGATTTCCGACATCCAGGGGCTCGTCGCGCAGAAGTTCGACGTGATCCTCGTCTTTCCGGACGGCGGCGAGGCCGTCATCCGCGCCATGCGCAAGGCGACTTCCGCCGGCGCCGTGGTCATCCCCTACATGGTGGGTGCCCATTTCCCCGGAGAGCGCGGCAAAGACTACGAGATGGTGGTGACCGAGAGCGTCGAGGCGAACGGCCGCGTCAAGGCGCAGTGGATCGCTGACCATCTGAACGGCAAGGGCAACGTCATCGTGCTCGGCGGCACGCCGGGCAATCCGACCTCGGCGGCCGAAGCCGTGGGTTGGAAGGAAGTGTTCGCCAAATATCCGGGCATCAAGGTCCTCGAAGGTCCGGTGACGACCAACTGGGACCCGGCCGAGACCCAGCGCGTGATGTCCGGCCTGCTCGCCAAATACGACAAGATCGACGCCGTCTATTCGGATTACGGCCTCGGCTCGATGGGCGCGCTGCGCGCCTTCGTCGCCGCTGGCCGGCCCATTCCGCTCTGGGCCGCGCAGGATGCGAACGAGCTCGGCTGCTTCTGGCAGGAGCACAAGGCGCAGAATCCGAACTTCCAGATGGGCAACGTCTCGGGCCGCAACTGGATCGTCCGCCTCGCCTTGCGTAAGGGCGTCGCGGCGGCCGAGGGCATCCCGAACGACGAGCCCTCGATCATCGAACTGCCGCTCGTCGAAGACACCTTCTCGTCGGACCCGAAGCTGCAGCCGGCGTGCGACAAGTCGCTGCCGCCGGACGCGCTGCTCTCCTCGGGGCTGAGCACCGACGAGCTCAAGGCGCTGCTGAAATAAGCGACGAGGCGAGGGCGGTCCCGTCCGGGTCGCCCTTTCCGGCGCCGGTATCCGGCGCGGTGGTGAAGCGGGGTACGACATGAGCGTAGCGGGCGGACAGGCGGCCCCCTCGGCGAGGGCCACGGCGGGCCAGGTGTTACGGCGCTGGATCGGGGCCGGTGACGGCCTCGCCGTGATCGCCGTGATCCTGCTCGCAGCGGCCTCCGCGTGGCTCGCCCCGAGCTCGCTGTCGCCGGCGGCGCTCTATGCGATGTTCCCGTTCGCGGCGATCCTCGGCGTTGCGGCAATCGGTCAGCAACTCGTGGTCCAGCAGCGCGGGCTCGATCTCTCCGCCGGCGGCGCGATCTCCCTCGTCTGCGTGCTGGCGACCTATGCCCTGCCAGAGACGGCGTCGCTGCCGGAGGTCCTCGGCCGCTGCCTGATGGCCGGCGGCGTCGCCGCGATCGTCGGGCTCGTCAACGGC
Organism: Segnochrobactrum spirostomi; assembly: GCF_009600605.1. Classification (GTDB taxonomy): domain Bacteria; phylum Pseudomonadota; class Alphaproteobacteria; order Rhizobiales; family Segnochrobactraceae; genus Segnochrobactrum; species Segnochrobactrum spirostomi. The sequence continues at coordinate 181,774 of NZ_VWNA01000002.1, forward strand.
GTCTTCATCGTCCGCTTCCGCATCGCCCCTCTCGTCACCACCATCGGCATGAATGCGGTCTTGATGGGATTTGTACTGTGGCTGTCGAACGGCATTCCGGGCAATGCGCCGGATCTGCTCGGTGGCTTCTCGCTCGGGCGCACGGTCGGTCTGCCCAACACCGTCGTGGTCGCCGCGATCATCACCGTCGTCGCCATGATCGCCCTGGGGCGCACGATCGTCGGGCGGCGCTTCGTCCTGTCGGGAACCAACCCGCTCGCCGCCCGCGCCGCGGGCATCCGCATCGCCCGCTATGAGATCGGCGCCTATGTCGTCGCCGGGATCTGCTACGCGGTTGCCGGCATCCTGCTCGCCGGGCTACTCAAGGTGCCCAATCTCAATGTCGGGCAGACCTATCTTCTCGCCACCGTCGCCGCGGTCGTGATCGGCGGCAATTCCCTGCTCGGCGGGCGCGCGAGCCCGCTCGCGACGGTCATCGGGGCGGTCTTCATGACGCAGCTCGGCCAGATGCTGATCGCGGCGGGCCTCGAGCGGTCGGCCCAATATCTGCTCCAGGGCGCCATCGTCATCGTCGGCGCGAGCGTCCACACCATCGTGCCGCGCTGGATCGGGCGATGAACATGATCAACGCCGCCGCCGCGACCACGACCGCGCTTCGGCCGCTGATGCGGCTCGAATCCGTGACCAAGCGCTACGGCGCCGTCGTGGCCTTGAACGACGTCACCGTCGATCTCGAGCCCGGTCTGATCCACGCGATCGTGGGCGAGAACGGCGCCGGCAAGTCGACCCTCATCAATGTCGCGTCCGGCGTGGTCGTGCCCAACGAGGGCCGGATCGTGTTCGACGGCGAGGTGGTGCACGATGCCTCGCCCGCCACCATGCGCCGGCGCGGCGTCGCCGTGGTCCACCAGCATCCGGCGATCGCCCCCGATCTCACGGTGCGCGAGAACATCGCCCTCGGCCTCGACGGCGCCCTGCCGTCGCGCGCCGGCGTCGCGGCGGCTTTGGCCGAGATCGCCGAGAACGGCATGGGCATCCACCCCGACGATCGCCTCTCCGATCTGACGATCGCCCAATGGCACGTCGTCGAGATCGCCAAGGCGATGCTGTTGAAGCCGCGCCTCCTAATCCTCGACGAGCCGACCGAGCCGTTCAGCCGCAGCGAGGTCGAGCGGCTGTTCGGGCTGTTGCGCGAGCGGGCCCGCCAGGGCGTCGCGATCGTCTACATCTCGCATCGCCTGCGCGAGGTTCTCCAGATCGCCGATCTGGTGACGGTGATCCGCGACGGTCGCCATATCGCGACGATGCCGCGGGTCGCCGTCGACGAGGCCGACATCGTCGCCAAGATCGCCGGCCGCACCATGGACCGGCTCTTCCCCGAGAAGACGCCGACGCCCGGCCCCGTCCGCCTGTCCAGCCGGTCGCTCGGCGGCGACGGCTTCGCCGACGTCTCGATCGACCTCAAGGCGGGCATGATCGTAGGTCTCGCCGGCATCGAGGGGCAGGGGCAGCGGTCCTTCCTGCGCGCTCTCGCCGGCCTCGAAGCGGTGAAGACGGGGACCGTGACGTGCGACGGCAAGCCGGTCCCTCCCGGCGACCGCGCCGCTGCACTCGCCGGCGGCATCGGCTTCATCACCGACGACCGGCACACCGAGGGCCTGTTCAAGACGCTCTCCATCACCGAGAACCTCACCGTTCCGGTGCTCGGCGAGGTCGCGCGCGGCGCCTTCCTGTCGGGGCGGGTCGAGACCGCCTTGGCCTCGCGCATGGTCGAGCGCTTCGCGGTCAAGATGCCGGGGCTCTTCGCAACCCCGTCGCAGCTCTCCGGGGGCAATCAGCAGAAGCTGCTGCTGACCCGCGAAATCGCCGCCAAGCCCAAGGTTCTCCTCATCGACGAGCCGACCAAGGGCGTCGATGTCGGCGCGCGGTTCGAGATCTACAAGGCGCTGCGGGCCCTCGCCGCGGACGGTACGGCGATCCTGGTTCTCTGCGCCGACGCTTTGGAATTGCAGGGCCTCTGCGACGTCGTCCACGTGTTCTCCGCCGGCCGCGTCGCCGCCACCCTCGAAGGCGCCGCGGCGACCGAGACCAACATCGCGGCCGCCATGGTCGGCGGTGGCGACGGCAAGGTGGAGGAGACCCAGGCGGCCCGCTCCACGGCAGCGAAGCGCTTCCTCAAGGGCGATCTCGCGCCCATCCTACCCGTCGGCGCGGTGACGCTCGCCATCATGGCCGCGGCCGCGATCGCCAATCCGTACTACCTGACCGAGTTCAACCTGATGACGATGGCGGGCCTGCTCGCCATCCTCGCCTTCGTCGCCCTCGGGCAGGCCTGCGTGTTCTCGGTCGGCGGGCTCGATCTGTCGCCCGGCCCGCTCGCCGGCCTGATGGTCGTGCTCGCCTCCTTCGTGCTCTCCGACAGCACGTCGTCGCTCGCCGGCGGGATCGCGATCTGCCTCGCCGTCGCCGCGGCGATCGGGCTGTTCCACGTTCTCGTCATCCGCCTGATCGGGCTGCCGCCGATCGTCGTCACGCTCGCGACCTATGTCGCGATCGGCGGCTTCTCGCTGCTGCTGCGGCCGGAGCCGGCCGGAACCATCAACGGCGATTTCATGGACGCCATCGCGGCGCCCGTCCTGTTCATGCCGCTCGGGCTCCTCATCGCGCTCGTGGCCACGATCGGGCTCGCCGGGGCGATCCGCTTCACGAAATTCGGCCGGCGTATGCGCGCGTGGGGCTCGGACCCGGCCGCGGCGCGGCGGCTCGGCGTCTCCGGCGCGGCGGTGACCTATGCCGCCTACATCGTCGGCGCGCTGTGCTCCGGCATCGCCGGCCTCCTGCTCGCCGCGCAGATCGGCACCGGATCGGCGACGACCGGCACGGAATATACCTTGATGGGGATCACGGCCTTCGTCATCAGCGGTGCCAAGATCTCCGGCGGGCGGCTGTCGCTGCTGTCGGTCCTGGTCGCAGCCTTGTTGGTGCAGGTGACGCTCAACGTCACGACCTTCCTCAACATCGACACCGCTTGGCAACAATGGCTCGCCGGCATCGCGGTCATCGCGGGCGCGGCAGTGTTCAGTCAATTGCGCGGCAAAAGCCGCGCGCACGGATAAGCTTTAGGGAGCAATTCATGTCCACGACGCTGATCAAGAACGCCACGATCATCAGCATGGACCCCAAGGTCGGCGAGCTCCGCAAGGGCGACATCCTGATCAAGGACGACAAATTCGCCGACATCGGGCCGTCCGTTTCGGCGACCGCGGACGAGACGATCGACGCGACGGGGATGATCGCCGTTCCCGGCTTCGTCGACACCCACCGCCATACCTGGCAATCGCTGTTGCGCTCGACCGGCGCCGACTGGACGCTCGCGCAATATTTCGCCGGCGTGCGCGGGGTGATGGGCGATCTCTACACGCCCGACGACATGTATGTCGCGAACCTGCTCGGATCGCTCGAGGCGCTCGATGCCGGCATCACCACCCTTTACGACTGGTCGCACAACAACAACACGCCGGACCATTCCGATGCTGCCGTGAAGGGCCTCAAGGACGCCGGCCTTCGGGCGGTGTTCGGCTACGGCAATTCGAACCAGGAATGGTTCCCGGTCAGCGACAAGCGGACCAACTTCGACGACGTCGCCCGCGTCCGCAAAACCCATTTCGCCTCCGACGACGGCCTCGTCACGATGTCCTTCGCGGCGCGCGGGCCGCAATTCGCCACCCTCGACGTCACCGAGGAGGATTTCCGCAAGGCGCGCGAGCTCGGCCTCAAGATCACCGTCCATGTCGGCGACGGCCTGTGGGGCATGAGCAAGCCGCTGGTGCAGCTCAACGAGCGCGGCCTTCTCGCCGACGACACCACCTACGTCCACTGCACGACGCTGCATGACGAGGACTTCCGCCTGATGGCGGATACCGGCGGCAAGGCCTCGATCTCGCCGGAACTCGAGCTCCACATGGGCCACGGCTTCCCGGCGACGCTGAAGCTGATGGAGGTCGGCATCCGGCCGTCGATTTCGATCGACATCGTCACCACCGTTGCCGGCGACATGTTCAGCGCCATGCGGGCGCTGCTCGCCGGCACCCGATCGGTCGTCAACGACCTCGCGCTCAAGGAGAAGCGGGGCGTCGATCCCCTCCCGCTGATGACGCGCGACGTGCTCGAGTTCGCGACGCTGAGGGGTGCCGAAGCCTCGGGCGTCGGCGACAAGACCGGCTCGCTCACCGTCGGCAAGCAGGCCGATCTCGTCCTGATCGACACCAACCGGCTCAACATGTTCCCGATCAACCACGCGCCGGGCGCGGTGGTCGAGGCGGCCCATGTCGGCAACATCGATTCCGTGTTCGTCGCGGGCCAGGCGCGCAAGCGCCACGGCAAGCTGATCGGGGTCGATCTCGCAGACCTGCGCCGCAAGGTGGACACCGCCCGCGACGGGCTGTTCGAGCGGGCCGGCGTGCCGACCGACGGCTCCTGGCTGCCGCGTCCCTACGAGGCGCACGAAGAGTCGGAATTCTGAGGGACGCGCCGTGCTCGCCTTCGAGAAGCCAGACGATCGGACAGACCACGGCCGCACGGCGCCGGCCGATCCGCCGCGCGTGCCGATCACCATCGTCACCGGCTATCTCGGAAGCGGCAAGACCACCCTCATCTCGGCGCTGTTGCAGGCGCCGGAGATGGCGGGCACGGCCGTGATCGTCAACGAGCTCGCCGATGTCGGGATCGACCAGTCGGTCATCGCCGATGCGGGCGCGTCCGGCGTCGTCCTGCTCTCGAACGGCTGTCTGTGCTGCGCGCGCGGCACCGATCTCGCCAATGCGGTCCGCCAGCTCCTTGCGTTCGGCCCGGCCGGCGGGCGGCCGATCGAACGGGTGCTGATCGAAACGAGCGGCGCGGCGGACCCGGGCCCGCTCGTCAGGCAGGTCTGCTTCGACCCGCATCTGCGCAGCCGGCTACGCTATGGCGGCGTCTTGTGCCTGTTCGACGCGGCGTTCGGGCCGGACCATCTCGACCGCGATCCGGTCGGCTACCGGCAGCTCGCGCTCGCCGACATGGTGCTCGTCACCAAAACGGACCTCGTCGACCCCGAGGCGACGGCGGCCGTGATCGCGCGGCTGCGCGCGCTCAATGCCGTTCCGCTCGTCACGACCGAGCCGTCGGATGCCGGCGATTTCCTGAGCGGACGGAGCCGCGAGGCCGGCCGCGCCGGCAGCCCGACGTGGCTCGGCACCGGCGCCGAGGCGGCCGAGGTCACGCATGCGGCGGAGATCGGCTCGTGGTCGATCCGGGCGAGCGCGCCGATCGATTGGCCGATCGCCGAGCAGGCGATGCGCACCCTGTTCGACCGCCACGGCGACCACATCCTGAGGACGAAGGGCATCATCCACACCCGGGACGATGCTCGCCCGCTGGTCATCCACGGCATCGGCCGGCACTTCCACCGGCCGCTGCGCCTGCGCGGCTGGGACGGCGCCGCCGGTGAGGGCGGCGAGGGCAGGGCGCCCGCGACGCGGCTCGTGGTGATCGGGTTCCCGCCGTCGCAGCAGGCGGCGGAAGAGATCGCCGCCGTGCTCGGCGGCGTGGCGACCAAAGATGCGCCGCTCGCGCGGTTCTAAAGACAAGAAATCGGTGGGAGGAAGACATGGCGAAGATTCTGGAGGGCAAGATCGCCCTCGTCACCGGTGGCGCCCGCGGCGTCGGCTGTGAGGTGGTCCGGCGGCTCGCCCGCGAGGGCGCCGATGTCGCGTTCCTGTACGGCACGTCTGAAGCCGCGGCGCGCGAGACGGAGAAGGAAGCGGGGGCGCTCGGCGTCCGCGCCAAGGGCTATCACGCCAACCTGGAAAATCCCGAGACGCTGCCCGACGTGGCGAAGGCGGTGCTCGCCGATTTCGGCCGGATCGACATCCTGGTCAACTGCGCCGGGATCTTCACCGTCGGCATGATCGGCGACATCGCGTTCCCCGATTATGAGCGCGCGATGAACGTCAATCTCGACTCGGTCTATTATCTGACGAGCGAAGTCTCGAAGACGATGCAGCCGGGCAGCCGCATCATCAACATCTCGAGCACGCTCGCGGAGCGGGCCGGCGGCGCGGCGATCGCCGTCTACAACGCGACCAAGGCCGGGGTGAGCAGCCTCGCGCGGAGCTGGGCCCACGATCTCGGCGCCCGCGGCATCCTCGTCAACGCGATCCAGCCCGGCCACATCAACACCGACATGAACCCGGACACGACCGACTATCATCACGAGATGGTCAAGCGCATCCCGCTCGCCCGCTATGCCGAGCCCGCGGAGATTGCCGGCGTCGTCGCGTTCCTGGCCGGACCGGACGCCGCCTACATCACCGGCGCGACGATCAATGTCGACGGCGGGCTGAACGGCTGAGCGCCGGATATCCAGAATGAGAATCTTTCCCAGCGTTTGACCGGCTTCATTTGGCACTTTGCCGCGAAGCGCCGGTTCGGGAGAAAAACCAATGAATCGAAAGGGCGGCACGACTGCCGTGACCGTGCAGTCGGCCAATGACGATATCGGCATCGAGAAGAGACTCGAGCTTTACCGGCTACAAGTCGAAATTCGGGATTGCGAGAAGCGCGCCTATGATCTGTTCATGCAGAACTTGATCAAGGGAACGAGCCATTTGTCTTTGGGGCAGGAGGCGATTGCTGCCGCCTTCGGCGTCGCGATGGAGAAGAATGACAAGTCGTTCTGCACCTATCGCGGCCATGCCCACACGCTGGCGCGCGGCGTCGGCATGGAGAAGATGCTCGGCGAACTGATGCTGCGCGATGTCGGGCTGATGCGCGGCAAAGGCGGCTCGATGCACCTGACCTCCGTCGAGCACGGTGTCATGGGATCTTACGCCATCATCGGCGCCCATCTCCCGATCGCCTGCGGCTCGGCCTGGCGGGCGCAATATCTCGGCGAGCCGGACGTCGCGGTCTGCTTCTTCGGCGACGGCACGACGAACATCGGCGCCTTCCACGAGGCGCTCAATTTCGCGGCGATTTGGAAGCTGCCGGTCGTCTTCGTCTGCGAGAACAATCTCTACATGGAATATACGCCGATCCACGAGGTGATCCCGGTCGAGAACCCGGCTGGCGACCGCGCAGGGGCCTATGGGCTCGAAAAGATCGTGATCGACGGCAACGATGCCGACGTCGTCTTCCGCACCGCGCGGGCCGCGATCGAGAAGGCGCGCGCCGGCGAGGGCCCGTCGCTCATCGAGGCGCTGACCTATCGCCATTCCGGCCATTCGCGCGCCGATCCGGCCAAATATCGCCCGTCGGGCGAGCTCGAAAAATGGCTGGAGCGCGATCCCTTGAAGATCTACCGCGCGCGGCTCGAAGAGCACGGCGTGGCGGGCGACACGATCGCGGCCATCGAGGCGGAGAGCAAGCGCAAGGTCGACGAGGCGACGGAGGTCTGCAAGGCCTCGCCGCCGGCGCCGGTCGAGCTCCTGACGACGGACGTCTACGCCGATGGGGGCTGGGCATGGCGGAACTGAGCTATCGCGACGCGGTGATCCGCGGCATCGCGCAGGAAATGGAGCGCGACGAGCGCGTCGTCATGATCGGCGAGGACATCGCCAAGGCGGGCGGCGTCTTCAAGGCGACCGTCGGTCTCTATGACCGCTTCGGGCCGCGCCGCGTCCGCGACACCCCGATCTCGGAGCAGGCCATCCTCGGTGCCGCCATGGGCGCGGCGATGACCGGCTTGAGGCCGATCGCCGAGATCATGTTCTCGGACTTCATCGCGGTCTGCTTCGACTATATCGCCAACGAATTCCCCAAGACCCGCTACATGACCAACGGCCAGATGGGCTGCCCGCTGGTGGTGCGCACCGGCAACGGCGGCGGCGTCCGCTTCGGTGCCCAGCACTCCCAGTCGGTCGAGAACTGGTCGATGATGATCCCGGGGCTGAAGGTCGTCGCGCCGTCGTCGCCGGCCGACGTGGTCGGCCTGATGGCCGCCGCCATCCGCGACAACGATCCGGTGATCTTCCATGAGCACAAGGCGCTCTACGCCACCAAGGGCGAGGTGCCGGACGGCGAGATCATCGACACCCTCGGGACGGCGAAGATCCTGAAGGCGGGCAGCGATTGCACCATCGTCGCGCTCGCGATGATGGTGCCGCGCTCGCTCGAGGCGGCGGCGATCCTGGAACGCGACCACGGCATCAAGGCCGAGGTCGTCGACCTGCGCTCGCTGGTGCCGCTCGACACCCGGACGATCCTCGGTTCGGTCGCCAAGACCGGCCGGCTCTTCACCGTCGAGGAAAATCCCCGCCTATGCGGCTGGGGTGCCGAGATCGCCTCGATCGTCGCCGACGAGGCGTTCTGGGATCTCGACGGACCGATCGTCCGCATCACCACGCCGCACATCCCGCTGCCGGCCGCCGACCATCTCGAAGATCTCGCGATCCCCTCGGTGGATCGGATCGTCGCGCGGGTCAGCCGCGTCATGAACGGGTAGGGTCATGGCGGACACCATCATCATGCCGCAGCTCGGCGAGACCGTCGCCGAAGGCAAAATCCTGACCTGGTTCAAGAAGATCGGCGACGCCGTCGCGCCCGGGGACCGGCTTTTCGAGGTCGAGACCGACAAGGTGACGATCGACGTCGAGGCGATTGCGAGCGGAACCATCACGGCGATCGCCGTCGGCGACGGTGAGACGGCGACGATCGGCACGGTCGTCGCCGTGCTCGACGGCGCCGTGGCGGCGCCTGCTGCGGTCGCGCCTCCCGCGGCCGAGCCGGTGGCGAACGAAGCGCCGACCTTGCGCCACGAGCCGGTGCCACCGCCTTCGGTGACGATCCACCCGGCGGGACCGCTCGATCCGTTCGAGGAGGTTCGCACCCCCGTCGGCCGGTTCGGCAACCGCGACGGCCTCGCGGGGCTGAAGGTGACGCCGCTCGCCCGTCGGCTGATCGCCCAGAGCGGTGCCGACACGCGGGCGATCGCGGACATCGTGCGGGGCCGCCAGGGCCACCGCGTCGGCCGCGCCGATGTCGAAGCCGTCCTTGCGACCGCTAAACAGGCCCCTGCGCCGGTGCAGCCGGTGGCACCGGCGCCGCGGCCGCAGGCGCCTACACCGTCGCCGGCCGCCGCGGGCGGGACCGTGATCCCGCTCAACGCGATCCGCCAGCGCACCGGCGAACGGCTCGCCGAGAACTGGCGGACCATCCCCCACGTCTTCCAGGCGGTCGAGGTCGATTTCACCCGCATCGACAAGGCGCGGCTCGCGCATCGCGAGGCGTTCAAGGCGGCGACCGGCCTGTCGCTGACCTATCTGCCCTTCATCGCGCGGGCGACGGCGATGGCGCTCACCGCCTTCCCGCAGGCGAACGCGCGCTTCGAGGCCGGCACGCTTTATGCGAACGCGGACGTCAATCTCGGCATCGCCGTCGACCTCGGCCACAACGGTCTCGTCGTCCCGGTGGTGCGTCAAGCCGACGGCATGACCGTCGCAGGGTTGGCCAAGGCGATCGGGCGGCTCGTCCAGAAGGCGCGCGCCGGCAAGCTCGGCCTCGACGACCTCTCCGGCGGCACCTATTCGATCAGCAACAACGGCGCCTTCGGCACCTTGTTCACGACGCCGATCATCAACGCCCCGCAGGTGGCGATCCTGTCGACCGACGCCATCCGGCCCCGACCGGCGGTGGTGCGGACCGAGGCCGGCGACGTCATCGTGCCGCGCCTCATGGGCATGGTCGGCCAGAGCTTCGACCACCGCGCCTTCGACGGCGCCTATTCGGCGGCCTTTCTCAGCCACCTCAAGACGATCCTCGAAGAACGCGACTGGCATGCGGAGCTCGCTTGAGACCCGCCCTGACTCGCGAAGAATGCGTGGAGGAACTCGATGAAATATAACAGCCCCCATTCGACCGCGTCCTGGGGTACGACCGCCAAGGACTGGGAACAGGGCATCGACTATCACCGCCTGTCGAAGGATCGGCTGCGCCGCGCGCAGGAGGCGATCCGTTTTGCCGGGCTCGGCGGCGTGCTCTGCTTCAACTTCGACAACATCCGCTATGTGACGTCGACCCACATCGGCGAATGGGCACGCGACAAGTTCTTCCGCTATGCGCTCTGCCCGGCCGAAGGCTCGCCGTTTCTCTGGGATCCGGCGCCGCCGGCGAAGCGGCTGTCCTCGCCCTGGATCGCGGACAATGTCGCCGCGCCGATCACGACCATGCAGGGCGCCATTCCGCCCGGCATGAACGTCGCCCGCGACTTCGCCCGTCAGATCAAGAAGGCCCTCGTCCATTACGGCATCGACAAGGAGCCGCTCGGCATCGACATCATGGAGATCGGGATGCTCCGGGCACTCGAGGCCGAGGGCATCGAGGTCGTCGATGGTGCCCAGGCGCTGCTCGATGCGCGCGAGATCAAGACCGGGGACGAGATCGAGCTCCTGAAGATGGCGGCCGCGATGGTCGATGCGACCTATGTCGACATCGCCCGCGCGATCCGCCCCGGCACCAAGGAGAACGAGCTCGTCGCGATCGCCAACGACCGCCTGTTCCGCATGGGCTCGGAGCGGGTGGAGTGCGTCAACTCGGTCTCGGGGCGCCGCGGCCGGCCGCATTCCCACACGTTCTCGGACCGCATGATCCAGCCGGGAGACATGATCTTTCTCGACATCATGCACTCCTTCAACGGCTACCGGACCTGCTATTATCGCACCTTCATCTGCGGCGAGCCGAACAAGCACCAGATCGACGCCTACGAGACCGCGTCGAAGTGGATCAGCGCCTCGATCGACATGATCCGCCCGGGCGTCACCCCGGACGAGGTCGCCGCGGTGTGGCCGGACGCCCACGAGTTCGGTTATCGGGACGAGGAGGAAGCCTTCCTCCTGCAATATGGCCACGGCGTCGGCCTGTCGCTCTGGGAACGGCCGATCTTCTCCAAGCGCTTCCGCGGCCAGAACACGCCGCTCAAGGAGGGCATGGTGTTCGCCCTCGAAACGTGGAAGGGCTCGGACGACGGGTCGGGCGCCGCGCGCATCGAGGAGGAGGTCGTGGTGACCAAGGACGGGTGCGAGATCATCACCAACTTCCCGTCCGATCGCCTGATCTCCTGCGGTCTGCCCGGCTGCGAGGTGTTCTGAGCCGAGGTGTTCTGAGGAGCATGCGATGACAAGTGGGTCCGCGGAGGCGAACGCGAGAATTCCGGTGACGCTCGTCACCGGTTTCCTCGGCAGCGGCAAGACGACGCTGATCAATGCGGCCCTGAAGGCCCCGGAGCTCGCCGACACGGTCGTCGTCGTCAACGAGTTCGGCGAGGTCGGGCTCGATCATTCGCTCTATTCGCGCTCGAACGATGCGGTGATCGTGCTCGAGAACGGCTGCCTCTGCTGCACCGTGCGCAGCGATCTCGTCGCGACCCTCAACAGCCTGTTCCACGCCCGGCAGGCGGGGGAGATCCCCCGCTTCCGGCACATGATCATCGAGACTTCGGGGCTCGCCGAGCCGGGCCCCGTCCTCCAGGCGTTCCTGTCGGAGCCGACCCTCGATGGGCTCTACCGGGTGGCGCGGGTCGTCACTTTGGTCGACGCGGTCAACTGGCGGGACACGGCGCGGGAGCATGACGAGGCGGTGCGCCAGGTCGCCTTCGCCGACGAAATCCGCATCACCAAGCTCGACATGGCGCCGGATGGTGCGGACGCGCGCCTGTCGGCCGATCTTCGCCGCATCAATTCGGCCGCCGCGATCGCGCCGGTCGAACGGACGACGGCCGCGATTGCGGCGCTCCTCTCGACGGACGGCTTCGATCCCGCCGACCCCTCCGCCGACCCGCGGCGCTGGCTCGCCCTGTCGCATTACGAGGCGCACGACGCGCACGGTCACCATCACGCCTGCGGGCCGGAATGCGACGATCCGGACCATCATCACGACCACGACGATCATCACCATCATAACGCCGACCATTTCGCGGCGCGCGGGATCGAGTCCTTCGTGCTTAAGCGGGAGAACCCGCTGTCGCGCGACGAACTGCAGTTTCTGCTCGATGGGATCGGCCAGAATCTCGGAACCGGGCTGCTCCGCGTCAAAGGGCTCGTCAACGTGGCGGAGGAGCCCGGCCGGCCGGCGGTGATCCAGGGCGCGCAGCATCTCCTGCACACCATGACCTGGCTCGACCAATGGCCGGACGATGACCACCGCACGCGGATCGTCTTCATCACCCAAGGCATCGCGCGGCAGAGCCTGTCGGAGGTCATCGAACTCCTCGACCGCATGGCGGCCCGCACCTTCAAGGCGCGCGAGCGCGCCCGCCAAGCGCGGGCCGACCAAGCGGCGTCCTGAAGGTTCTTCCGCCCCGATGGGTCCTTACGGTTCGGACGTTCGCCCCGTGACGAGGCCGCAGACGTGTGCCGCAATGGCGAGCGAGGCGGTGAGGCCCGGGGATTCGATGCCGAGGAGATGGATCAGACCGGGCACGCCGTGGTCGGTCTCGCGCTGGATCAGGAAATCCGGCGCCTCGGTGCCCGGCGGCGCGATCTTCGGGCGGATGCCGCTATAGGCTGGCTGGAGCCTGTCGGGATCGATCGCCGGCCAGTAGCGGCGGATCGAGCGGACAAACGCCTCCTTGCGGGCCGGGTTCACCCCATAATCGATCGCCTCGATCCATTCGACATCCGGGCCGAAGCGGACGCCGCCGGCGAGGTCCAAGGTCAGATGGATGCCGAGCCCGCCCGGCTCCGGCACCGGATAGACCAGATGGCTGAACCGCGTCGCGCCGGAATAAGCAAAATAGTTGCCCCGCGCGTAGTAGGCCGTCGGCCGGCTTTCGGGCCGCGCGTCCGCGACTGCCCCCGCGATCTCCGGCGCCGCGAGCCCGGCGGCATTGATGACCCAGCGGCTGGCGATCCGCGCCATCCCGTCGGATTCGATCTCGGTGACGATCCGCCCGCCCTCCGGCGCGATGCGGAGCGCCCGGCTGTGGAGCGCCAGCGTCGCGCCGGCGGCCGTCGCATCGGCTTCGAGCGCGTCGATCAACGCCTGTGTGTCGACGATCCCGGTCGAAGGGGAGAGCAGCGCGGCGACGGCGGCGACATCGGGCTCCAGGGCCGCCGCTTCGGCGCCGGAGAGGAAGGCGAGGTCGGTGACGCCGTTCGCGACGGCGCGCCGGATGAGATGGTCGAGCGTGGCGATCTCGGCCTCGGTGGTCGCGACGATGATCTTGCCGCAGCGGCGGACGGGCACGCCTTTCGCCGCCGCATAGGCATAGAGCCGGTCGCGCCCCTCGACGCAGAGCCGCGCCTTGAGGCTGTCCTTCGGATAATAGATCCCGGAATGGACGACGCCGCTGTTGCGCGACGAGGTCGCCGTCCCGAAGCGCGCTTCCTTCTCGACGAGCAGGGTCTCGATCCCGGCAAGAGCGAGGGCCCGCGCGACGGCGAGCCCGACGACCCCGCCGCCGATCACGACGCATTCGAAATCCCCGGCCACCTCGCGGTCGTCGGCCGTCATGCCGTGTCCCTCATCTCAGCCCTGCGCGACCCCTCGTACCGTCTCAGTGTGGCCTACGCGGAGCGGCCGGCCGAGCGGCAAGATGTCCGAACCGGATGCCGGCGCGCCGCCCTCAATAATGGCCGGCGGCGCGCATGATCGCGTCGATACGGGCCTGGGCGTTCTCCAGCGCCTGCCGGTCCGTCACCTCGCCCGAGAGGGCGCGATGGATCTCGGTCCCCAGGGCGAGCTCGATCGCGAGATATTCCGGGACCGGCGGCCGCGGCCAGGATTTCAGCATGTTGCGCTTCGCCAGCCGGTCGACGATCGAGACGATCGGCGAGGTCGCCGCCGCCTCCGGGTCGGCGGAGACGGAGAAGCGCGGCGCGACGGGGAAACCGTTGCGCACGCCCGCCTTCATCGCCTCCGGCGAGGCCATCCAGGCGATCGCCTCGAAGGCGAGTTCGACCTGTTCCTTCGGCAGGTTGCGCGGGATGCCGAGCAGGAAGCCGCCGATCGGGTTGTTGGACGTGCCGGCAGGTCCGCGCGGCTGCTGCAGATAGGCCACCTTGTGGCGCACGACCGAGCCGATGTCGGTCTCGAACCGCGCCGCGCGCACCGTCCAGCAATAGGCCATGGCGGTCGAGCCGTTCAGGAACGCCGTGGTGCGGCGGTCCCAATCCATGGTGAGGATGTCGGGCGGCGAATATTCGACGAGGCGATGCAGATAATCGAGCACGTTGAAGCCCGCCTCGCACAGCACGTGCGGCCGGAGCTGCTCGCCGCTCGCCTTGTCCACGGTGAAGAAGGGGCGTGACTTCGGCAGGTTGAGGATCGATTCGCCGCAGCATGCCATCAGGAACATGAAGGTCGAGGCGACCGGCATGCCCGCGCCGCCGTTCCAGGCGATGCCGTAGAGCCCCCGAGCGGGATTGTGGAAATGCCGCGCGGCCGCGACCGTCTCGTCGAAGGTGGTGGGGTAGCGGTAGCCCTCGGGCTCGAAGATGTCCTTGCGCGCGGCGAGGAGTTCGATGGTGCAATAGATCGGCACGCCATATTGCTTGCCGTTCCACGTCCCCATCGACCAGACCGAGGTGTGGAAATCGAGCGGCGAGATGGTGCTGTTGTCGATGAAGTCGTCGAGCGGCAGCAGGACGTCCTTCTTGACCGCCTCGCCGAGCCATGGCGCGTTGATCGCGACGATGTCGTAGGCCGATTTCGGCTGCTCGCTGTTCTCGATGACGCGGGCGTGGAGGTCGGGCAGCTTGCGCAGGTCGAAATTCTTCCGCGACGAGATGTTGTTGCGGAAGTCGGCCCACATGTTCGACATCGCGTGGAAATAATTGTCGTCGTTGAGCAGGAAACGCAGCTCGCGCTTGCCCGAGAACAGGCTCTCGATGAGCCGCGGCGGCGGGATGATCTGAGCGGCGAAATAGGAGCCGCCGAAATAGAAGGCCTCGTCCTCTTCTGGGTTCGAGCGCATGCCGAAGGTCTCGGCGAGCAGGGATTTCACGCGCTTGGCGTAGGCGACGAAGGTCTCACCGAGGGCTTCGCTCGGCAGGAGAACGAAGGTGCGGCCGCCGTCACGGGCCGGCTTCTTCACGATGTGTCCCGCCGCGATCATCTCGTGGATCCGCCGCATCGCCGTCGCGTAGGGAATCTTCGCGACCGAGGCGAGCGTCGAGATCGTCACCGGCGTGCCGAGCAGGCTCTGCTTCATCAGATAGAGGATGATGTTCCAGGAGGGATCTTCCTCGGCGATCGGGATCATGTCCTGGAAGGGGCTGCGGACGCGCTCCAGGAACGCGATGATCCGCAAGATCTCATGCTCGGTCATGATCGATTTTATTGTTCTGAGGCGGCTTGTTTCGGATGGGGCGTCTTCTCCGGGGCGCACTCTAGCGCGGTTCGCAGTGCGGCTGCCACACTTCCCATCTCGCCCAAGGTGACTGCTGCGTTTCACCCAGTGGGGCGAAAATCACCGCTTGCGGAGCGAAGCGGGACATGCAAAAAGAGGTACATAAGAATATACCTCTAGCCCTTCGCCGAACATTGGGGAATGTTTCATGTCGAGATCGTTCGGGGCGCTGCTTGGGGCAGCCGCCGCCGCTTTGCTCAGTACCGCGTCCGTGCAAGCCGCGAGCCTGGTGATCTTCGGGCCGAGCACATGGGACGCGCTCGCCCCCGGGGCTTCGGAGGAGGTCAACGCGGACGTGCTGGCGAAGCTCAAGGCCGGCTTCATCGCCCAGCATCCCGACGTGACCGATGTCACCGTGAACTCGGGCGGCACCATCACCGACGGCCTCAGCCGCCTGCGCAACGCCGTGCTCGCCGGCGACCAGATCGACGTGATCCTCTGCGCCGCGAACCCCGTCAACACGTCCTATGCCCGGCTGAACCTCATCAGCCCCGTCGACGATCTCGTCGCCTCGCTCGGGGATCGCTTCACCGCCGGCTCGATCTCGAACTTCACCGTCGGCGGCAAGGTGTGGGCCGTGCCGGTCTCGGCGGTCAACGTCACCACCTTCTTCTACAACAAGGACATCTTCGCCAAGGCCGGCATCACGCCCCCGGCGACTTACGAGGAGTTCGTCGCCGACGTCCCCAAGCTGACCGCGCTCGGCGTCGTCCCGGTGGTGCATCAGGGCAAGAACGCCTGGATGTGGCCGCTCTATTATATGAGCTCGCTCGCCCAGACGACCGGCGACAAGCAGATGGATTTCGTCCTGGCGACGCTTCAGGGCAAGGCGAAGTTCACCGATCCCGAGAGCGTCGAGGCCCTCAAGCTTGCCTATGGCTGGGTGAAGGACGGGCTGCTCGATCCGCAATCGAACGAACTCGACGAAGAGGCGATGAAGTCGGTGTTCTTCTCCGGCCGCGCCGCCGCCTATTTCGGCGGGTCGTGGGACGTCCCGAGCCTGACCCAGAACGCCACCTTCCAGTGGGGCGTGTTCCCGTTCCCGAAATATCAGAAGGAACCCGGCAAGCCGGTGGCCTTCGGCGGCGCCGAGAGCGGATTGTGCGTCTCGAGCGCCTCGAAGAATCCCGAGCTCGCCAAGGCCTTCATCGCCTATGCGGCGCAGGATGCGCAGGCGAAGATCATGCTCGATCCGATCGCGCCGATCGCGACCTCGCTCAAGGGCGTGCCCGGCGTCGACACGCCGGTCGCCAAGGAATTGTCGACCGTGCTGCCGGCCTCGAAGTTCCTCGACTGGGTGTGGCCGCGGGAACTGACCGAGGTCATCCAGCGCGAGGTCCAGTCGATGATGGGCGGGGCGGAGACGCCCGAGCAGGCGGCGGCGAACATGCAGGCGAAGCTCGATCAGATGGTGGCCGCAGGCTACGTCTACGGCAAGTGATCGCTTGCAAGTGATCCCTGCCAAAGTGATCCCTGGGGGGAGTGAGCAGCGCGAGTGAGGGTAATGGATACCAAATATCTGGCGCCCCTCGCGCTGCTCCTTCCCGGGATGACGCTGCTCGGCGTCTTCATGCTGGTGCCGATCGCCTACGGTCTCTATCTCAGCGTCCACCAGTTCGACGGCATCAATCTCGGCGCCTTCGTCGGGCTCTCGAACTACCTCTCCGTCCTCTCCGACGCGAGCTTCCTCAGCGCCCTCGGCCACACCGCGGAATTCGCCGCGATCGTCGTGGTGGGCAAGAACGTCGTCGGCCTTGCGCTTGCGGTGCTCGTCAACATGCCGCTCAAGGGCATGCGGACGGCCCGCACGGTGCTCTTCCTTCCGGTGACGCTCAACATCATCGTCATCGGCGCGTTCTGGCAATTCTTCCTCGCCTCGTCGCGCTTCGGCGGTCCGCTGAACCTCTTTCTCGCCTCTGTGGGGTTGGGCCACTGGCAGACGTCGTGGCTGTCGGCGCCCGGAATCGCGCTCGTCAGCGTCGCGTTCATCGAAATCTGGCGCTGGGCGGGCCTCCACATGCTGATCTTCCTCGCCGGCATGCAGGCGATCGAGCCCTCGCTTTACGAGGCCGCGAGGCTCGAGGGGGCCAACGCCTGGCAGCGCTTCCGCGCGATCACGCTGCCGGCGCTGCGGCCGATCCTGTTCGTCTCGACGCTCCTCGCCCTCATGGGGGCGTTCGTGCGCAGCTTCGACATCGTCTGGGTGCTGACCCGCGCCGGCTTCGGCACCGACGTGGTGGTGACCCGCCTCTACAACGAGGCCTTCCAGTTCGGCCGTTTCGATCGCGCGTCCGCCATGGGCTACGTCATCTTCGTGATCATCGCGGTGATCAGCTTCATCTATGTCCGCGCGGCGAAATTCGGACGCGACGATGCCTAGTCTGCGCCGTGCCTTTCGCCTCAATCCGGTCGGGACCTCGCTCGCCTATGTCGGCCTCGCCTTCGCCATCGTTCAGGCGATGGGGCCGGTGGTGTGGCTCATCACCGGCTCGTTGAAATCGCGGGGCGAATTCTACGCCGACCCGTGGAGCCTGCCGAAGGCCTGGCTGTTCCGGAACTATGCCGACGCCTTCGTCACCGCCCGCGTCGGCGACTATGTGCTGAACAGCGCCATCGTCGTGGTGCTCGGTCTGGCGATCCTGCTCGTCTGCGCGGCGACCACCGCCTACGCGCTGGCGCGCTTCGCCTTTCCGGGGCGCGACGCGGTGCTGGCGGTGATCCTGATGACGATGATGGTGCCGCCGGACGTGCTCACGGTGCCGTTGTTCCTGACGCTGCGCTCGCTCGGGCTGCTCGGCACCTTTCTCGGCCTCGCCTTCATCTACGCCGTCGGCGGGTTCGGCATGTCCGTGTTCCTGCTGCGCGGCTATTTCGCCGGTGTGCCGGCCGAGCTCGAGGAAGCGGCGCGGCTCGACGGGGCAGGGGCGCTGCGCATCCTCTGGCACGTCATCCTGCCGATGAGCCTCCCGGGCTTCCTCAGCGTGGTGATCATCCAGGCGATCTCGATGTGGAACGACCTCTACCTCGCCTTCGTCTTCATCCGCGATCCCAAGATGGCGACCGTCCCGCTCGGCCTCCTCAATTTCTTCCGGCGGGATTCCGTCAATTGGCCGCTCTTGCTTGCGGCGCTCGCGATCCTGACCGTTCCCATCCTCGTCCTCTACGCCGCCGCCCAGCGCCGCTTCATCGAGGGCTTCACCAGCGGAGCGGTGAAATGACGGCGCCGATCCTCGTCCTCTCCAACGTCATCATCGACGACCTGTGGCTCGCCGACGGCACCCATCTGCCGAACACCCTCGGGGGCGCGGCGACCTATGCCGCCGCCGCGGCCCGGCTGTGGTGGGACGAGGTCGCCGTGGTCGCCGGCGTCGGGGACGATTTCGACACCGTGACGGCGGGCCGGTTCCGCACCTTCGGGCTGCGTGGCGAGGGGCACCTGCGCCGCAGCCCGCACACCATCCAATCCCGGCTCGTCTACCGGTCCGACGGCAGCCGCACCGAGGTTCCGGCCTACGGCGCAGATCACTTCGCGCGCCTCCAGATCATCCCCGATGACATCCCGGCGGCGCTGCGCCCCGCGGCCGCGTCCTACGTCTTCCGCGACCTCGACGCGGTCTTCTGGGAGAGCCTGCGGCGGGTCAGGGGCGAGCTCGGCCTCGTCCTCTGGGAGCTGCACGACGACGGCATCGCCGGCCGCTGGGCGGACGTCGCGGCTCTGATGCCGCTCGTCGATCTCTTCTCGCTCAATCTCCAGGAGGCGCGCGCCTTGTTCGGCGACGGCTCCCCCTCTCGGGTGTGCGACGCCGTCCTCGAGGCCGGTGCCGCCGCCGTGGTGCTCAGGATGGGCGCCGACGGTGCGCTGGTGGCGACCCCGGATCGCCGGTTCCGGGTCGTCCCGCCGCCGAGCCCGGTCGTCGACGTCACCGGCGGCGGCAATGCGTTCTGCGGCGGCTTCCTGGCCGGTTGGCTGCTGCGACCGGGCGAGGCCGACTTCGCGGCGCGCTGCGCCGCGGCATCCGCCGCCCACGCCCTCGGCCAGTTCGGCCCCGCCGATCCGCTCGATCGCGAACAGGCGCGCGTCTGGGCCGAGACAACCGGCATTCTCACTTTGACCGAAGGTATCCATGAGCCAGTACGCTGACTTCGTCGCCCAGATCGACAGCCTGCCCGAGCTCGTGCGAACCGAGGCGCGGCGGATCGACGACCGCATGCGGCTCCTGCTCAAGACGCCGGAGATCTACGGCATCCGTCAGGTCGTTCTGGTCGGCTCGGGAGATTCCTACTTTGCGGCGCAGGCCGCCGTCCCCGCGATCCGGGCGTGGACGGGCTTGCCGGTCGTCGCAATGCTGGCGATGGAGGCGGCGCGTTATGTCGATGCGGGCGTCGCTCCGCTCGGGGGGCAGACACGCGGCCTCCTCGTCGTCGCCATCTCGAACTCCGGCGAGGCGGCGCGGGTGGTGGAGGCGACGCAACGCCTGCGGGCGCTCGGCGCGCTCACCCTCGCCATCACGGCGGCGCCGGACAGCCGTCTCGGCCGCAGCGCCGAACGGGTTCTCGACATCACCGTGCCGGGCGCGGCGCCGGCGCCGGGCACCCGCAGCTACGTCGCGTCGATGCTCGCGGCCTACTCGGTCGGGCTGCGCCTCGCCGAGGTGCGCCTCGCCGTCACCATGGACGAGGCGAATGCGCTGCGCGGCGAGATCGCCGGCTTGAGCGACGCGCTCGCCACGGCCGCGCAGGTCTCCGCCGGACCGATCCGCGACGTGGTCGATCGCTGGCACGGCTTTGCGAGCGTCGACGTGCTGGGCAGCGGCCCGGCGCTCGCGAGCGCCGGCTATACGGCCGCCAAGCTGGTCGAGGCCGCCGGCCTCCACGCGACCGCCCAGGACGCCGAGGAATTCCACCACCTCAATTATTTCGTGGCCGATCTCGACCACGTGCCGGCCGTCGCCTTCGCCGCCGGGGCCGCGCGCGCGGCGAGCCGCACGCGGGAACTCGTCGGTACGCTCGAGGGCCTCGGTCGGCCGGCCCTGATCGTCACGGATCAGGCCGAGTGGCCTCCTTACGGCGTCCAGATCCGGTTGCCCGAGGTGCGCGAGTGGTTCGCACCGCTCGTCCATGCGGTGCCGGCCGCGCACCTCGCCGCGGCTTGGGCCGAGGCGATCGGCGCGATCCATTATCGCGGCCACACCGGCCGCTGGGGCCGTTCGCAGGGGGCGAACCTCGTGCGCAACAGCGCCCTCGAAGTCTGAGGAGACGGTCTTGCTGCAATCTTTCCCGCTCGCCACCGATCGCAACGGGTTGTTCGACGTCACGGAGGCCGTCGCCGAGGCGGTCGGCCGGACGGGGGTCACCGACGGTCTGGTCCTCGTTTCGGTGCCCCATTCGACGGCGAGCGTCACCGTCGTCTCGCCCTGGGACGTGCTCGGCCTCGAGGATGTCCACGACGAGATCGAGCGCCTCGTGCCGACGCGCATCAACTTCAAGCACCAATACGATACGCCGCAGGACGCCGCCGGCCACGTCAAGGCGGCGATCGTCGGCCACTCGCGCACCTTCTTCATCGAGGGCGGCAAGATCGGCCTCGGGCATTCGCAGAAGATCTATTTCTGGGAGTTCGACGGCCCGCGCAACCGCACCGTCGAGGTCAAGGTGATCGGCCGATGACGAAGGATATCCCGGCGGTCCAACGCGAGCTCTGGGAGACCTACAAATACCGGGACAATGTCCCGCTCGACGGCCTCGCCATCGCCGGCCGGCCCGCGCTGACCGGCATCGACCCGACGAAGGTCGGCGATTATGTCCTGATCTTCGTGCGCGATCCCTTGTGCGCCTACGACGACGACCGGCGACCCAGCTCGCCGCCCGCCTCGACGATCCCGAGCTCGCCGGGCGGACCGGCATGTTCACGAGCTGGACCGGGACCTACAAGGGCGCCCGCATCACCGCCGTCAGCGGTGGCTCCGGCTCTCCCGAGGCGGAGCTCTGCATGGTCGAATTTCTCGAGCATACGGACGCCACGACCTTTCTCCGCGTCGGCGGCTCGGGCGGGACCCACGAGGCGGTGCGGCCGGGCGATCTCGTCATCGCCAAGGGCATCGTGCGCGACGAGGGCCTCAGCGCCGCCTATGTCGGCGGTGGCTGGCCCGCGGTCTGCGATCCGGAGGTGGTCATGGCGCTGAGCGAGGCCGCGCACCGGCTCGGCGTGCCGTACCATGTTGGGCTGACGCGCTCCGTCGATTCCGATTTCGTGCAGGGCGGTCGCCCTTCGGTGCGGGGCTATCTCCGCCCGCATCAGACCGAGGTGGTCGACGATTGTCGGCGCTTCGGCATCCTCAACAGCGATCGCGAGGCGGCGGCGATCGTCACTTTGGCGACCCTGTTCGGTCGGCGCGGCGGCTCGGTCTGCTCGGTCGCCGACAACATCGCCACGGGCGAGCCGTTCGTCGCCGGCGCCGGGCATGCGGCCGCAATCGCCGTTGCCCTCGAAGGGGTCGCCGTGCTCGCCGGCATGGACCGCGCGAAGGCCCGGCAGCAGGCGACGCGCTGGCTGCCGCATATGGGCCTGGAATGAGCGGGGATACCCCGGATTACCCCGGCGCGGGGCGCAGGGCGGGCTTATTTGAACGCGAAGTGCGGGCGCTGGCTGAGCGAACGGCGGGTCGAGAAATGGAAGCGGACATGATCCGCCCATACCGAAAAGCAGCGCTCGACCGGCACGCCTGCGGTGTCGAACGTGGTGCCGGTGACGCGGATCAGCGTGTCGTCTTCCTCGACGTGCAGGAGCCGCGCCTCGTCGGCGGAGGCCTTCACGAGCTCGAAATGCTCTTCGGTCGCGGCGGGCGTGATCCCGTAATTCGTCACGAGGGTCTGCCAGAGCGATCCGTCGATCAGCTCCGCCCTTTCGAGGCCCGGAAACTTTCGGGTCGGCAGCCAGGACGTGTTGATCAGCACGGGCCGGGTGTCGGCGAAGCGGACGCGGCGGATCACGGTCGCGGTGTCGGCGGCGTCGAGCTGCAGGGCGGCGCGGATCAGGGCGGTCGGGGTCGCGATCGTCTGCACGTCGATCGCCGTGCGCGGCTCCTGGCCCTGCCGGCGGATCTGCTCGGCGATACTGATCATCGAGCTCAGGTCGACGCCGACGGGCACGTCCGGCGGCGTCGCGATCGTGCCGATGCCGTGGAGGCGGCGGATCAGCCCGCCGCTCTCGAGCCCTTCGAGGGAGCGCCGCACCGTCATGCGGCTGACGCCGTAGGTCGCGGCGAGTTCGGTCTCCCGGGGCAGGCGGGCTTCGGCCGGGATTTCGCCGGAGAGGATCTGACGGCGCAGATCCTGTTCGACCTGCATGAAGGCCGGCACCGGCGACTCGTGGTTGACGAAGGCCCCGATCTTCAGACTGGCCAGTTGCGGTCGCGCCAAGGGGGAGTCCTCTCGTAACAAGCGCTGAACAAGTCTCGCGCCTTCAGCCCTGTCAAGACAAGAGATTCACCCTTGCGGGATAAGGTCTATCACATTAGACCTCTCATTGTGCAATCGCGAAGATCCGGGGACCTCGACGCGTTTCGAGGTGGCGCGCCCGGCCCCAGACGGAGACGGTGATGGACCACAAGGCATCGGTGCGCGAGCGTGTCTGGAGCGAGTTGCGCAAGGTCGCCGTCCCCGACAGCCGGTTCCACTTCGATTTCGCCGAGTTCATCGCGGACTTCGAAGGCAGTGCCGACGCCGTCGCCCGGTTGACCGCGCATCCTTATTATCGCGAGGCGGACATCGTCTTCATCGCTCCCGACAATTGCATCGAGCAATTGCGCCTTCAGGCGCTGCTGGACGGCAAGCGCGTGCTGATGACGACCTATTCGATCAAGCGGGGCTTCTGGCTGCTCGACCCGGCCGCGATTGCGCCCGCGGACTACGAGAAGGCCGCCATGCTCGACGGCATGGAGCGGCTCGGCAAGCCGGTCACGCTCGACGAGATCGCCGCCTTGGGCAGCGTCGATTATCTCGTGACCGGGACCGGCGCGATCAACCACGACGGGGTCCGGTTCGGTAAGGGCCACGGCTTCTTCGACGCCGAGTGGGGCATCCTCTATACGCTCGGCTGCATCCACGCGGGCACGCCGGCGGCGGCCGTCGTCCACGATTGCCAACTCCTCGACGAGACGCTTCATCCCGACGTGTTCGACACGGTGGTGGACGCGATCTTCACGCCGACGCGCACGATCGAGGTGAGCGACCCACAGAAGCCGACGTGCGGCATCCTCTGGGACCGTCTCGACCCTCACATGCTCGCGACCATTCCGCCGCTTCAGGACCTCAAGGCCTCCGGTCGCACCGTCGTCTGACGGGGATCCGGCCTGGGGCGAACCTCAGCGGAAGCGGCCGTGGCGTTGCAGAACCTCGATCTTGTAGCCGTCCGGGTCCTCGACGAAGAAGAAGCGTGCGAACAGGCCGCCGTCGCGGTTGAATTCGACGATCTTGCGCGGCGCGAAGCCGGCTTCGGCGAAGCGGGTGTGCTCGCCGTCGAGATCGTCGACGACGATGGCAAGGTGGCCGTACCCGTCGCCGAGCGCGTAGGGCTCGGTGCGGCCCTTGTTGATCGTCAGCTCCACCTCGAAATCCGCCTCGTCGTTGCGGAGATAGACGAGAGTGAAGTCGTCGAAATCGAGCCGCTGGGCGACCGAGAGGCCGAACGCCTTCGAATAGAACGCCACGGACCGCGCCTCATCGAGAACGCGGATCATGGAATGCACTGCCTTCGCCATGTCGTCTGCCTTTCTAGCCGTGTGCTGGACAGGATTCTGCGGGGACCCTAGCAGAGGTGCCCCGGTGATGTGTTAGCGGGATGAGACGTCGGAAGCGGCCTCGCCGTCGCCGTTCCCCGGCGCGCCGCGGGTGGCTGACGGCCCGTCGTCGCTCCGCAGGGCGTCGCTGCCGCCGCGCTCCAGGAACAGCACGCAGAGGCAGCGCAGGTGCGAGGTGAAGTTCGGCGGCTCGCCCCGGATTTCGAGGATCTCGGCATGCAGAACCGAGAGGAACCGCGGCAGCGAAAGCCCTTCGCCCGCCGCGATGCGATCGAGGATCGCCCAGAACACCCGTTCGAGGCGAATGCTGGTGCCCTGGCCGTTCAGCCGGATCGAGCGCGTTTCGAGCGCGTACCCCTCCGGCGGCACGCCGGCGAAGATGCGGCACATCGGCGTCCTCCCTCGGGTTCATTCGTCCCATCACAAGCCCGTGTCGTTGCTGCCGATGGTGAGCCGGCATTGTTCATGCACGGATAGGTTGCTCGTCGCGAGATCATCGCGCGACGGACATAAGCAACGCGCGCGCCAGACCAGATTTCTCTATTTATTTCAATTATATAGGGTGCAAGTTGCGGGTCGCTGCCCGTCCAGAACCTCGACACTCGACCCCGGAAAGTGTCCAATTTCTGGTTATTGCATTCGCCTCTGAACGGCACATACTAACCGTTAAAAAGAACAGGGAGGCGCCAATGCCACGGCAGTCGACCATCTCGGAAGCGCGGACCGCGCTCGAGGCGGGACTTAGTCTGCCGTCGGCCGTGCTGGCGCCGCAGGTGGCGGCGAGCTGGCAGCGTTGCCGTGCCCTCGGGCTCGATCCGCGCGCCTCTCCACGGGACGTCGTCGTGTCGTTCGTCGAGGTCAAGCGCCGGCGCGAGGAGGAGGCGACGTTGCGCCGCCTCGCGCTCGCCGAGATGCAGCTTCTCTACGCCCAGATCGCCGGCTCGAATTTCATGATCGCCCTCGGCGACCGCGACGGCATGGTGCTCGACACCCTGAGCGACCGCGAGTTCGCCGACAGCGCGGCCGGCCGCGCGATCGTGCCCGGCAGCTTGTGGGGCGAGGGAGAGCGCGGCACCAACGCCCTCGGCCTCGCCGCGCGGGAACGCGCCCCGGTCGCCATCCACGGGCTCGAACATTATTTCTCCGACCACGGCCATCTGAGCTGCATGGCGGCGCCGATCCTCGATCCGCGCGGCGGGGTCCTGGGGCTCCTCGATGCATCCTGCTCCTACGAGGGGCGCCAGCAGCACACCCACGCCTTGGTGCGCATGGCCGCCTCGCAGATCGAGAACGGCCTGATCTTTCAGGAGTCCGTGGGGAGCTTCATCCTCGCCTTCCATCCCCGGGCCGAATATCTCGACACGCTGTCGGCCGGTCTGGTCGCGATCGGCCGCGACGGTGCGGTGTCGTCGCTCAACCGGGCGGGATCGGCCCTGCTGTCCGGCCTGCCGGCGCGCATCGGCTGCCGCTTCGAGGATCTGTTCGAGGCGCGCTTCGGCACGGTGCTCGACAGCATGCTCGGCGGCGGCATCGCCCGGATCTGTGACCGCGCCGGCAGTGCGGTCTTCATGGTCTGCCGCCGGATCGGCCAGGACGGCCTCGTCGGGGCGAAGCCGAGCCGGACGCCGATGGCCCCGCGCCCGGCGCCGCAGCCGGCCGGCATCGCCGCCGAGTTCGTCTGCGAGGACCCGCCGCTCGCGCTTGCGATCGCCGAAATTCCCCGCGTTCTCGCGCTCGGGCTCCCGGTTCATCTCGTCGGCGAGACGGGATCGGGCAAGGAGGTGATGGCGCGGCACATCCACGGCGTAAGCGGCCGCAGCGGCGCCTTCGTCGCGCTCAATTGCGGGGCGGTTCCGGAGGCGCTGTTCGCCTCGGAGCTGTTCGGCCACGAGCGTGGCGCCTTCACCGGGGCCCGCGAGGAAGGCGCCCTCGGTCTGGCGCGCGCCGCCGACGGCGGGACGCTCTTTCTCGACGAGGTGGCGGAGATGCCGCTCGCGGCGCAGGCGACGCTGCTGCGCTTCCTGGACGGACTGGAGGTGCGCGCCGTCGGCGCGACGAAGGCCGTGCGGGTCGACGTGCAGATCGTCTCGGCGACCAACCGGGACCTCAAGGCGCTGGTGGCCGAGCGTGCCTTCCGTGCCGACCTCTATCATCGCCTCAACGGCATGACGATCGCGCTGCCGCCGCTCGCCGCCCGTGCCGACTTCGCGGCGATCGTGCGGCATCTGCTGACCCGGATCGCCCCCGGCACGGCGATCACCGACGCCGCGATCCGGCGGCTCGCGTCCCGGCCGTGGCCGGGCAATGTGCGCGAGCTCGATGCCGTGCTGAAACGCGCTCTCGTCCGGCTCGACGGCGATCGTCTCGACGAGAACGCCTTCGTGGACGGCGGACCCGTCGGCGAGACGGATTGCTGCGCGAGCTGCCGGCCGAGCCTGCTCAGCCGCCACCGATGCCGGGAGATCCGCACCGTCTACCGCGACACCGGCGGCAACGCCTCGCGCACGGCGCGCCTCCTCGGCCTGTCGCGTACCACCGTCTACAAGCACCTCGACCGGCCGGGACCGAGCGATGGCGCCTGCGCACACGATCTCGGTCGTCGCAACGCCATACCACCCGACTTGGAACGGCTCTGATAAAATCGCCGACCGTCCCTTAAAAGGGAACGGATCCGGCGGCGAAGCGAAGCCGGATCCCCGACAACGACAAGAAGAAGCGCCCTCGACGCGTTCGATCCCAGCGGGGGATATAGGGAGGAGCAGAAAAGTTCATGGTAGAGTTCTTCTCGAAATCGAGTGAACCCAATCGCGACGACGCCAGGATGCGCAATATTCTGCGCGAAAACCGGTCGACCATCGTGCGGCTTGCCGACCAGTTCAGCCAGGGCGCCTATTCGGCCTCGCGGGCGCCGCGCGAGGCGCCGAAGGCCGAGGGCCTGATCATCCACACCGGCACGCGGACGCCGGTGGCCGACATTCCCGAGCCCTATGCCAAGGTCAGCCTCAACGGCCGCGTGCTCGTTGTCGACGGCGCCTCCGGCCGGCAGCTCGACCATCTCGGCAATGTGCTGCGGGTCGTCGGCGAGAGCCACTTCCGGCTCGCGACCAGCGCCAACGGCTTCTTCGATCCGATTGACGACGACAAGGCGGAGGCTCTCGCCAGCCTTGACGGATGCCGCATCGATGCGGACTTCCCCGAATCTGCCTTTTTGGCGGAGATCGAGACCCGTCTCGGGATCAAGCCGACGACGAACGACTGAGTGCCCACCTTCTGAACTCATGATCGCGCCGGCGCCCTCGATGAGGAGGCCTCCCGTCGCGCGATCTGCGGATTGGACCTGCACATGGGCATCACACCGAAGAACGACGCGACCCGAGGGCGGAACGGCAATCCCGTTCGCCTACCTTACGTCACCGCGCCCGATCGCGACCGCGGCGAACGATCGAGCTTCTATCTCGACGAACAAATCTACGACGATCGCCGCACCATGCAGGCATGGGAGGCCTTCCTCGGCTGCGGCTGGGAGGTGGGCGCCCGCACGCCGGTGCGGCGGCTGATTCACGATTCCTGGAGCCGGAGTGCCTCCGGCGGGATCGACGCCAACGGGCGGGAAGCGCCGGTCCTCGACGACCGCGGCGAACTGGAGCGCCTGACGCTCGTCAACGCCGAGTTGCTCTCGGCCGCGCGGCTGCCCTTCGCCACCATCGGCCGCATGCTCGACGGGACCGGCGCGATGCTGGTGCTCGCCGATCAGGACGGCGTGATGATCGAGGCCGTCGGCGACCGCAAGATCCTCCACGATGGCCACGACATCAATCTGGTGATCGGCGGCAAGTGGAACGAGACGGCGGTCGGCACCAACGGCATCGGCACCGCGCTGTGGACCGGCGAGCCGGTCGTCGTTCATGCGGCCGAGCATTTCTGCGCCGGCATCAAGTCGTGGACCTGCGCCGGCGCCCCGATCCGCGACCCGTTCGACGGCAGCATCATCGGCGTCGTCGACCTGTCGGGCCATCCCTCCATCTTCAAGCCCCACAACATCGCGCTGGTGATGGCCGCGGCGCGCGAGATCGAGAAGATCCTGGAAGACCTCCGCAAGGAGGAGCGCACCCATCTCCTCGAAGCCTTCATCAATCTGGCGCCGAGCTATCACAGCAGCGACGGCCTTCTGATCCTCAACGCCCGGGGGCGCATCGTCTACAGCCGCAACGTCTCCAAGCGGGTGTTGGACGAGGTCGCGCTGAGCCCGTTCGAGCCAGGGGAGGGGCTGCCGCAGCTCGATCTCGACCGCATCGACAAGGCCTGCGCGGCGACGGCGTCCGATCGCGACCTCAAGATGGGCGATCTCCACGTCAACCGGCTCGCCCTCGCCAACGGTCGCCGCGGCGTCGCCCTGGTCTTTCCCTCCACCGCGCGGGACCGCCGCAGCGCCCCGCTCGCCACGCCGGCGCGGCTTTCCGCCACCCGTGCCGGCGCCATCGTCGGCCGCAGCCCGGCGCTGCTCGCCGCGATCGATCAAGCGCTCAGCGTCGCGAGTGCGCCGGTGACGACCTCGCTCCTCATCGAAGGCGAGACCGGCGTCGGCAAGGAATTGTTCGCCCGGCTCGTCCACGAGCGCGGCCCGGCGACGGCGAAGCAGGCCTTCGTCGCGCTCAATTGCGGCGCCGTTACGCGCGATCTGTTCGGCAGCGAACTCTTCGGCCACGCCGCCGGCGCCTATACGGGCGCGACCCGCGAGGGCAAGCCCGGCGTGTTCGAGCAGGCCGACAAGGGAACACTCGCTCTCGACGAGATCGGCGAGATGCCGCTCGAGATCCAGCCCTTTCTCCTGCGGGTGCTCGAAGAGCGGGTGGTGCGCCGCCTCGGCGAGGCGCGCGAGCGGCCGGTCTCGGTCCGCCTCGTCGCCTCGACCAACCGCAACCTGCGCGCGGAGAGCGAGGCGGGGCGTTTCCGCCTCGATCTCTATTACCGTATCAGCGCCGTCTCGATCCGCGTGCCCGCGCTCAGGGACCGGGCCGAGGACGTGCCGCTCCTCGTCGATCATTTCAGCCGAAAATATGCGGCGGCGGCCGGCTGCGATCCGCTCGACTTCGACGACGCCGCGCTCGAGCTCATGACGGCCTACGACTGGCCGGGCAATGTCCGCGAATTGCGCAATCTGGTCGACCGGCTCCACGTGCTCGCCAAGCGCCGCCGCGTCGGCGTCGCGGATTTGCCGGTCGAGATGCTGGCGCGGGGCGGGCGCGGCAGAGTCCCCACGGCCGAGCCCGTCGCGCTCGATGTCGCCCCGGTCGGCGGCGTGAGCCTCGCCGATGCCGAGCGGGCGGCGCTTTGTCAGGCGCTCGGTGCGGAGGGCGGCAACCTGAGCCGCGTCGCCCGCCGGCTCGGCATCTCGCGGCCCACCCTCTACCGCAAGCTCGACCAATACGGCATCTCACGGCAATTCGTCTGAGCCGATGGGGCTGTGTTCGGCCGGCTGTGGCGGGATCGGTCGGTCACGACCTCTCGGCACGGCCCTTCTCCCCGTCGGGGAGAAGGTGCCCCGAAGGGGCAGATGAGGGGGCTTTGTGCTCCGGCCTATTCAGCATAAATTACTGAGATAAAAGTGTTTTCTCCTCTCATCCGGCCCTATCGGGCCACCTTCTCCCCGCAAGCGGGGCGAAGGAAGGGGCGGCGATGATGAGGCTATGCGGTTGCAGTCCGGCGGGGCCACACGCCCCGCCGCGCAACGCTCACGACCGGCGCGAGGCCGCGCCCTTCACGGTGCCGGTCCTGTTCTCGGCGATCCATTGCGCCGCGAGGACGAGCGCGCCCATGGCGAAATCCTTGCCGTGGCGGGCGATCATCTCCTCGGAGATCTCGGCGATGCGGCGGAAGAAGGCATCCTTGCTGATTTCCTCTTCGTCGAGTTCGATCTTCGGTTGGGTGGACATGGCTGTCGTCCTCTTCTGTGGCCGGAGCCCCGGGGAATTCGAATGTCGATGGGGCGCCGGCCGGGCCGGCGCGACGGGCTTCGCCGCCTGCGTCCTATTTGAACATCTGCGGCGGGAAGCCGATCAGGGCGGCGGTGCCGTCGCTGGCGCCGAAGGCGAGCTCCCGCCCGTCGGCCGACCATTCCATCGCCGTCACGCTGGCGCCCGCCGGTCGGACGATGAGTTCGTCCGGCTTGCCGATTTGAGCGACGAGGATCTGGCCGTTCTCGTAGGCCGCCGCGACGAGCTTGCGCTTCGGATGGGCGGCGACGCGGTCGACCGCGACGAACCCGCGCCGCCCCGTCTCGAGCGCGCCCTGCCGGGCGTCGCCGACCGGCGGCGTTTCCATCGACCATCCGGCGACGCGGAAGGCGCCGGAGGCGACGAGTGCCTTCGCTGGCCCGCTGAAGGCGACCGTCTGCACCGGGGCCGGGAAGCCGCCGACCACCGAAGAGGTGCGGCCGGCGAGGTCGATCAGGGCGAAGCCGCCCTCGATCATCGGGGCCGCGATCCAGCGCCCGTCGCCGCGCCAGGCGATCGCCGTCGGGCGAGCGGGGAGCGTGACGACGAACGGTGCTGCGCCGGCGAGGTCGGAGACGGTGAGCGCGCGATCCTCGGCGATCGCGACGAGGCCGCCATCCGGCGACAGTGCGAGACAGCCGATCGCGCTACCCGCCGCCCCTCGGATTGCACCGGGATCGCGTGGATCGTCGCTGAAGAGAAGGGTCTCCCCGTCGCTCGCGGCGACGGTGCCGGTCGCACCGTTGCGGTCGAGCGCCGTCACCGGCCGATCGAAGGCGAGGGCGGTTTCGCCCGCGATCCCCGTGGCCGAGAGGGTGAGCACCGCGCCGGCCGCCGTGCCGAGCAGAAATTCCGCCCCGGCGCCCGGTGCGATCAGCGGGGCCGAGCCGTCGCCGGGCACGAGGGTGAGCGGCGGCAGTGGGTCGCGCCGCGGCCGAATGGTGGCGCGGCCGATATCGGCGCTGACGCGGATGCGCCGGTCGGGCGCCTCCTCGTCGGCGGTTGCCGTGATCGCCACCGTGCCGTCCGCGAGGGCGAAGGCGACCGCGCTGCCGTCGCCGGCGAAGGCGAGGGCGGTGACCGGCGCCGGGCACCGCCAGGTGCGGGCGAGGAGGTCGTAATGAGAGGTCGTCGGGACGTGGTTCATGGGCCAGACCTGTTCTCAACGCGGCGACGGCCCCTCGGGACCGGTTCGCCGCTAGCGCAGCGCCGCGAGCGCGCGGTCGATGTCCGCCACCGCATCCTCGACGTCGGCGAGGCGGCGATGGCAATCGGCGAGGGCGGCCTCGGCCGTGGCGAGCTCGCCCTCATAGAACGCGACGTCGTCCTCCGCCGCCGCGTCGGTCTCCGGCGGCGCCTCGGCGAGTTCAAGGCGCTGCAGATCCATTTCGAGCCCGCCGATCCGCTGATTGCACTTCAAGGCCTCGGCATTGAGGGCGGAGAGCTCGGCGACGAGCCGCAATCTCTGCTGGAGAAGGGCGACGGCGGCGGAGGGCTCCGGCACGATCAGACCTCCCTCTCGACGCGGTCGATCGCGGCGCGTCTGCACCCGGCGGCCTTCATGGCTGCACACTCCGCTCCGGTGGGCGGTAGCCGTCGAGCCGTCCGGCGAGGGTCGGCATCTGCTCGCGGAACTGGGCTTCGGCGGTCTCGATGTGGCGGCGCAATTGATCCCAGATATCGACGCGCAGGATCGCGGTGGTGTCGCCGAGCAGACGCTCCATCTCCTCGGCGCGAAATTGTCGGGTGAGCGCCACGCCGGCGAACACGAAGTCGCGCATCAGAAGCGCGTGGGTCTCGGCGAAGCCGCTGATCATCGGGTGGGTGTCGCGGCCGATGCCGCGCTTCGAAAGCTCGGCGAGGATGAAGTCCTGGAAATGGCTCTGGAGCCGATATTGGCTCTCACCGAGGAACTTCATCACGAAGACGAGGTCCCGCTCCATCAACCGGGCGAGGTCGGACGCGACATCGCCGCCGCCCTGTTCGGGCAGCCAAGACGGCTCGTCGGCACCAGATTCACGTGCGGGCATCTCAATCCACGATCCGAAGACGCTGGATGACATCGCGCGATTGCATTGTATTAATCACACTCTGTCAAGAATGCGGACGAAGTAAATTTAAGTGATCATGTTTTCATGCTGCAACGCACGCGCCGTTACGCTTTTACAGTTGTCATTCCATATTGTAACGAAACGTGACAGTCGCGCGGACAGCGGGTGGACGCTGTGGCGAACGCGGCTTGGAATCCCTCGAAAAAGCCGGCTTATTTCGAGTTGGCACGAGCCTTGCGATAATCTCCGGCACAACAAGAAGCCATCGCAGGCGGTCGGCCGATCGAGGTCGTCCCGCCGGGCCAACGACGCCGCTGCGATGTCATAAGAACGAAGGGATGGGAGGAGCTGCGGTCGCAGCCATCAATCTCGATCGGATCGACGGGACACGGTGCTGCGCGGAGCGGCGCCGTTTCGCGCCGACACGGATCGCCGGTTGCGACGTCTCCTTGAGCACCTTTGCCGAAGTTGATCGACCGGCCGGCGGACGGAGCGCGCGTGTTCGTGCCCGGCCGCCGGCGGGAGCCATCATTAACTTGCGGTGATCGAGGCCGCTTTACGCGGGAATGCATCCCGCGCCCCAACGCCTTTCACAGGGAGGTTCGTTCATGTCGTCTTTGACGCTCAACAAGATCACCTCGCAGCGCGGAATTTCAGTCGGCGAGGCGACGAAGAAGATCGCCGACCTCGGCTGGAATCCGAGCTACGTCCAGGAAGCGATGACGTTTCCGACCGACTACAAGATCACCAAGGCCCCGCGCGATCCGATGAAGCAGGTGCTGCGGTCCTACTTCCCCATGCAGGAGGAGAAGGACAACCGCGTCTACGGGGCGCTCGACGCGGCGCTGCGCGGCGATATGTTCCGCAACGTGGAGCCGCGCTGGGTCGAGTGGATGAAGCTCTTCCTGGCGATCATCCCCTTCCCGGAGATCTCCGCCGCCCGCTCCATGGCGATGGTCGCCCGTCTCGCCCCCGGCGAAGACCTGCGCACCGGCTTCACCATGCAGATGGTCGACGAGTTCCGCCATTCCACCATTCAGATGAACCTGAAGAAGTGGTACATGGAGAACTATATCGATCCGGCCGGCTTCGACATCACCGAGGAAGCCTTCGGCAAGTGCTACGCGACGACGATCGGTCGCCAGTTCGGTGAAGGCTTCATCACCGGCGACACGATGACCGCCGCGTGCATGTACCTGACGGTCGTGGCCGAGACGGCGTTCACCAACACGCTGTTCGTGGCGATGCCGTCGGAAGCCGCGCGCAACGGCGACTATGCCCTGCCGACGGTGTTCCTTTCGGTGCAGTCCGACGAGAGCCGCCACATCGGCAACGGCCACTCGCTTCTGATGGCCGCCCTCAAGGAGCCGGAGAACCACCTGCTGCTGGAGCGCGACCTGCGCTATGCCTTCTGGCAGAACCACGCCATCGTCGACGCCGCGATCGGCACCTTCATCGAGTACGGCACCACCAACCGCGACAAGAACAAGGAATCTTACGCGGAGATGTGGCACCGCTGGATCTTCGAGGACTATTACCGGACCTATATGCTGCCGCTCGAGAAGTACGGCATCAAGATCCACCACGACGACGTCCACGAAGCCTGGAACCGCATCACCAAGAAGCACTATGTGCATAAGGTGGCGCAGTTCTTCGCGGTCGGCTGGCCGGTCAATTTCTGGCGCATCGAGGCGCAGACCGATTCCGACTTCGAGTGGTTCGAGCAGAAATATCCCGGCTGGTACGCCCAGTTCGGCGAGTTCTGGAAGTGGTACGCCAAGCTCAGCCACAAGGGGCAGACGCCGATCACGTTCTCGACCGAGACCGGCTACGTCTATCCCCATCGCTGCTGGTCGTGCCTGGTGCCGTGCCTCATCCGTGAGGACATGGTCGTCGACGAGATCGAC
Source organism: Segnochrobactrum spirostomi (assembly GCF_009600605.1). Lineage (GTDB taxonomy): Bacteria > Pseudomonadota > Alphaproteobacteria > Rhizobiales > Segnochrobactraceae > Segnochrobactrum > Segnochrobactrum spirostomi. The sequence goes on from NZ_VWNA01000002.1 coordinate 215,902, forward strand.
GGGCAGCTCCACACCTTCGCCCATGAGCTCGATCGCTGGACCGCCGTCGAGGCGTTCTCGGACGAGTACCAGGGCCGGCCGACGCCCGCGATGGGCCGCTTCAGCGGCAAGCGCGAGTGGGAGACGCTCTATCACGGCTGGGATCTCGCCGACGCGATCAAGGACCTGAACTTCGTTCGGTCCGACGGCAAGACGCTGGTCCCGCAGCCGCATCTGCGCTTCGATGACAAGGAGATGTGGACCCTCGACGACGTCCGCGGCTACACGCTCCAGTCGCCGCTCACCCTGCTGCGGCAGATGAGCCCGGCCGAGCGCGAGAAGCACCTCGCCGAGTATCGCGCGGGCTTCACCATCAATCCCTGCAACTGAGCGAGACGAGGGGCGGGGCGCCTTCGGGCCGCCCCGCCCTGGCAGCGGACGCCCGCCGACGCGGCCCCTCGCGGGGCCGCGAAGGGCGGAGCTTTAGGAGAGAAAGCCGATGGTTGCCGTCCATAACGTGCGTCTGGAGCCGGTTGGGATCGAGTTCGAGGTCGAGGAGGGCGAAACGGTGCTGAACGCCGCCTTCCGGCAGGGGATCTCGCTCCCGCACGGCTGCAAGGAAGGCCAGTGTTCGGCCTGCAAATGCGTTCTCAACGACGGCGACGTCGATCTGCTGCGCTATTCGACCTTCGCGCTCAACGAGATGGAGCGGGATACCGGCCATATTCTACTGTGCCGGACCCTCGCTTATTCCGACATCGAGGTCGATCTCCTCAACTATGACGAGGAGGTGCTGTCGAAGTCGATCGCCGTCAAGACGTTCTCGGGGCGGATCACGCGCATCGAATCTCTCACCCACGACATCCGCGGGATCGGCATCAAGCTCGACCAGCCGATGAAGTTCTGGGCCGGGCAATATGCCGACATCACGGTCACCACGGAAAAAGGGGAGACGATTACGCGCTCGTTCTCCATGGCAAATTCGCCGGACGAAACCGAAGAACTCTCCTTCATCATCAAGAAATATCCGCAAGGGAAGTTCTCCGGAGAGCTCGATGCCGGCGGAATCCGCCTCGGTGCCGTCGTCAGCGTCGCCGGACCCTACGGCACCTGCTTCCGCCGCGGCGGACGCGAAGGACCCGTGATCCTGGTCGGCGCCGGCTCCGGCATGTCGCCGGTCTGGTCGATCCTCAACGATCATCTGACGAGCGGCGAGGACCGGGATGTCTATTTCTTCTACGGCGCACGCACAGAGAACGACCTCTTCTATCTCGACCGCATTGCCGCGCTGACCGCGGCCCATCCCTCCGTTCACTTCATCCCCGTCCTGTCGCACGCCGACGCGGACTCGGGCTGGAGCGGCGCGCGCGGCTTCGTTCACGAGGCCGTCGGCGCCACCCTGAAGAGCCTTGCGATCGACGGCGCCGGCGACGTCTATGCCTGCGGCCCGCCGCCGATGATCGATGCCTTGCAGCCGGTGCTGTTCATGAACGGCTTCGACGTCGAGCGCGTGTTCTTCGACCGCTTCACCACCACGACTTCCGTGGCGTCGGCCGAGCCGGCGCAGGCGGCGGCGCAATAGGCCCATTCGGCCAATCGCCGTCATCACCACCAACATCAAAATCTGAGGGGAGTGAAATCCATGCCTGCCATCTCGAGCTCGGTCGGTTCGGGCGCCGCCGGCGCCGCGATCTTCGCGGATTCCGACAGCCGCAAATATCGCTATTTCCAGCCGCGCGGCCGCGCCGCGTCCCATTACGAGGACGTCACCGTCGACGTTCAGCCGGACCCCGAGCGTTACCTGATCCAGAACTGGATCATCTCGTTCGCCGACGGCAACGGCGCCTACGTCAAGGACAACACGGCGGCGCGCAGCTCCAACTGGCACGCCTTCCGCGCGCCGGATCAGGAATGGGAGCGCACCCACTATCAGCGCCAGTCGAAGATCGAGACGATGGTGCAGAGCGTCATCGCCAACGGCCGTCGTTATGGCGCGCCGAAGGCCCTCGACGGGGTGTGGCGCAAGATCCTGCAAACCCACCTGGGCGCGTGGAAGCACGCGGAGTTCGGCCTCGGCACGTCGCTGATGCAGGCGCAGCGCTACGGCTACACCCAGATGATCAACAACGCGACGCTGACGAATTCGTCCTACAAACTGCGTCTCTCCCAGGACATCACGCTCTACCTCGCCGAGATCGGCCTCGATCTCGAGGGCTGGAACGACGAACTCGGCAAGAAGGCCTGGCTCGAGGACGGCGTCTGGCAGGGCACCCGCGAGGCGGTCGAGACGATCATGGGGACGTCCGACTATCTCGAGCAATATTTCGCGATCAATATCGTGTTCGAGCCGCTCGTCGGTGAACTGTTCCGCTCTGGCTTCATGATGCAGGCGGGCGCGGCGAACGGCGACTTCATGACGCCGGCGGTGATCTCGGCCGCGGAAGCCGATTACGAGCGCAACCTCGCGAACACCATCGATCTCATGTACTTGCTCGCGCACGACGAGCAGCATTCCGTCCACAACAAGGCCCTGTTCCGGAGCTGGCTCCACAAGCACCGGGCGCTCGCCGACAAGGCGGCGAAGACCCTGCAGCCGATCTGGTCGATGCCCCACTCGAAACCGGTGTCGTTCGAGGACGCCCGCGCGGTCTCGCAGGAGCGCATCGGCAAGATCCTCGGCGAGCTCGACATCTGACCGCCCGTCCGCCACCGCCGGCCGGGCCGATCGCGCCCGGCGGGCGGGGCGGGAGCCCCCATCATCCTCGGGACGATGATCTCGAGCCGACCTTCAGGAGCGAAACCCATGTCGACCGTCGCCCGTGACGCAAGTCACCAGAACATCTTCAAGTCCATGAAGGACATCACCTTCGAACAGACGATCTCGCACCAGTGCGGGGTCACCATGTCGGATTCCGTCGAGGCCCGCGCCATCGCCGAATTCATGGCGACGAAGGACGGTGTCACCGTCACCTACCAGCCGGCCCTCATCCGTATCGACGGCAACGGCAAGCTGATCTTCGAGATGGACGAGATCAGTGAATTCCTCGGTCGCGATATGACGGCCGAGATGTTCGAGGTGAACACCTCGACCCATTACGGCCGCATGGTCCGGATCGACGACAACACCGTGATCCTGTTCGGCAACATGGACGAGGTATTCGAATACATCTGACGAGCGATCCCGGTCGGCACGCACGCCGGCCGGGATGCGTCGCCGATCGACCCGGTGCGCGACACGGCGCTGAGAACACGACGAGTGGGAGGAACATCACATGTACATTACGCCCGAAGGCAAAGAGGTCTTCATCGTCGACGGCCACACCCATTTCTGGGACGGCAGTCCGGAAAACCAGCGCAATATCCATGGCAAGCAGTTCATCGATTGCTTCTATGCCTACCACACCAACCTGAGCCCGAAGGAGCAGCTCTGGGCGAAGGCGAAGTTCGAGAAATACACCGCCGACGAGCTCTACCGCGATCTGTTCATCGACGGTCCGGATGACGTCGCGATCATCCAGACGACGGTGCTCGGCGATTTCTACAAGAACGGCTTCGGCTGCGTGAAGCGCTCCCACGAGATGGCGAAGCGTCATCCCGACCGCTTCATCGTCAACGGCGCCTTCGATCCGCGCGACGGCGAGAAGGCGCTCGAGTGGATCCACGAGATGAAGGAGACCTACGGCATCACCGGCGTGAAGATGTACACCGCCGAGTGGAACGGTGCCTCCAAGGGCTGGAAGCTCAACGATCCCGACGCCTACAAGTGCTTCGAGCTCTGCGACAAGCTCGGCATCAAGAACATCCATGTCCACAAGGGACCGACCATCATCCCCCTGAACAAGGATGCCTTCGACGTTCACGACGTCGATTATGCCGCGACCGACTTCCCGAACCTCAACTGGATCGTGGAGCATGTCGGCCTGCCGCGCCTCGACGATTTCTGCTGGATCGCGGTGCAGGAGACCAACGTCTATGGCGGCCTCGCCGTCGCGCTGCCCTTCATCCACACCCGGCCGCGTTACTTCGCCGAAGTCATTGCGGAACTGCTGTTCTGGCTCGGCCCCGACAAGATCCTGTTCGGCTCGGACTATGCGATCTGGACGCCGCGCTGGCTCGTCGAGAAGTTCTGGGCGTTCGAACTGCCCGAGGACATCAAGAAGGAGCGCGGGGTCGATCTGACGCCGGAGATCAAGGAGAAGATCCTCGGCCTCAACGCCGCCGCCCTCTACGGGATCGACGTCGCCGCCCGCAAGCGGCTGCTCGCCAGCGATCCGATCGCCGCGGAGTGAGCGCGATGAATGTCGCTCCGAGCGAGATCGAACGGCGCGAGCACGAGCTCTGGCATGTGCTCGCGAGCGTCGACGACCCGGAACTCGACGAGCCCGTCACCACGATGGGCTTCGTCGAACGGGCCTTCGTCGCCGACGACGGGCGGGTCACGGTCGACTTTCGGCTGCCGACCTATTGGTGCTCGCCGAACTTCGCCTTCCTGATGCTCGACGATCTGCGCCGGGCGCTCGGCCGCCTGTCGTGGCAGCCGGCGTTTGACGTGGTCCTGCACGACCACATGTTCGCGGCCGAGGTCAATGCGGGCCTCGCGGCGGGGCGATCGTTCGACGAGATCTTCGGCGAACTCGCCGGAGACCAGGGGCTCGACGACCTGCGGGCGACCTTCGCCGCCAAGGCCTTCAAACGGCGGCAGGAGGCGGTGCTGCGCGGCCTTCTCGCGGAGGGCTTCGCGGAGGCGCGGGTCGTGGCGATGACGATCGCGACCCTGGAGGCGGTGCGCTTCGAGGATGCCGACGTGGCGCGGCAGAAGCCGCGCTATCTCGCGGCGCTGCGCGCGCGCCGGGGCGGACTGAAGGCGTCAGAGCCGGCCTTCCCGATGTGGGACGGTACGGCGCTCGGCATCGACACGCTCGCCGATTACCTCTCCGAGCTGCGGGGCTTGCGCATCAACATGGAGTTCAACGGCGCGCTCTGCCGGGGTCTCAAGCAGTCCCGCTACAAGGAGGTTCGGCAGGTCGACGGCGAGCCGACCTTGGTCGACTTCATCCTCGACCGGGTTCCGGAGGCCCGCGCGGGCGCGGGCAGCGGTCCCGCCTGAGCGGACCGGCCGACGAGGACAGCCTGCCGGGCCCGGCGTCCGGCAGGCGGCGCGCGATCACACAAGAACAATGGACCAGCGTGCCGTCATGCGGCGCGGGAGGACGTCTCATGCCCAAATTGCTGCTCCACAACTCCGCCGCCCGCAAGGCGCTCGCCCGCGGCGTGTCGCGGCTCGCCGCGGCGGTCGAGCCGACGCTCGGGCCGAAGGGCCTCAACGCGATGATCGACCGCCCAATCGGGACGCCGATGATCACCCGCGACGGCGTCTCGATCGCGAGCGAGATCGAGCTCGGCGATCGCTTCGAGAACATGGGCGCGCAGGTCGTCCGCGAGGTCTCGATGCAGACCAACGAGGTCGCCGGCGACGGCACCACGACCGCGATCGTGCTCGCGAACGCGCTCATCCAGAAGGGCGTCGAGGCGGCCGACCGCGGCAGTCGCGCGGTCGGCCTCTGCCGCGGCATCAATCTCGCGGTCGAGGCGATCGCGACGGCGCTCGCCGCCGCCGCTCGGCCGACCAAGGACAACGGCATGCTGCGCGCGGTCGCCCGCATCGCGGCGACCGACGCCAAGCTCGGCGATCTCGTCGCCGAGGCGTTCGAGCGGGTCGGTGCCGACGGCGTCATCACCACCGATTTCAGCGTCACCACCGAGACTTGGCTCGACGTCGTCGAGGGCATGTCGTTCGACCGCGGCTATCTCTCCCACCACATGGTGACGGATCAGGAGCGCATGGAGGCCGTGCTCGAACGGCCCCTGATCCTGATGACGGACACCAAGATCAAGGACCCGGCCGCGCTCGACACGGCCCGCGCCATCGCCGTCCGGGCGGGCCGGCCGCTCCTCATCGTCGCCGAGGAGGTGGCGCCCGAGGTCGTCGTCACGCTGCTCGGCAAGGACGGTCCCGGCCGCTACCTGGTCATCCATCCCCCGGAATATGGCCATTGGCGCAAGGCGATGATGGAGGATCTCGCGATCCTCACCGGCGGCCGGGTGATCGCGCGGGATCTCGGCGGCACCATCGAGGCGGTGACGGTGGAGGACCTCGGCGGCGCCGAGCGGGTGCGCACCGGTTCCTCCCACACGGCGGTGATCGGTGGTGAGGGCGACCGCGGCGCCATCGCCGCCCGCCGTGCCCAGGTCCAGCGCCAACATGAGGCCGCCCCCCCCAACATCGAGCAGGACAAGCTGCGCGAGCGTCTCGCCAAGCTCTCCGGCGGCACCGCCGTGCTCTATGCCGGCGGCGTGACGCCGGTCGAGCAGAAGCGGCGGATCCAGCTCATCGAGGATTCCCTGAACGCGGTGCGCGCCGCCGCGGAGGAGGGCGTCGTCGCCGGCGGCGGCTCGGCCCTCGCCCAGATCGCGCCGGTGCTCGACGCCGTGGAGCGTAGCGCCGAGGGCGACGTGCTGGAAGGCATTCGCCTGGTGCGCTCGGTGCTGACGCGGCCCTTGTGGCGCATCGCCACCAATGCCGGCCAGGACGCCGACGAAGTCGTCGCCCAGGTCAGCCGCGTCAACGGCGGCTTCGGCTATGACGCCGCGAACGGGGCCTTCGTCAACATGTACGAGGCGGGCATCGTCGATCCGGTGCGCGTCACGATCTCGGCGCTGCGCAACGCCGCCTCGGTCGCGACCCTCATCATGACCACCGAGACGCTCATCGGGGATGCGCCGGACTACGAGGACCCGACCGCCGGGCCGGCGCTCGGCGGCGGGGCGGAGAAACTCGGCCGCGCGTGACGCGGCCGATGCGAATGACAGAGACCACGTCAGTCAAGGGAGGCGGCCATGAAAGCGGCCATGCTCTACGAATACGATCCCGCCGTGAACGTTAAGCTCAAGATCGAGAACGTCGATCTGCCGAAGATCACGGCGCCCGACGACGTCATCGTCCGGGTCGGCGCCGCCGGGCTCTGCCGCACGGACCTGCACATCATCGAGGGGGTGTGGCGGCCGACGATGGACCCGGTGGGAAGTCTGCTGCCCTACATCATGGGCCACGAGAATGCCGGCTGGGTCGAGGAGGTCGGCAGCAATGTCCGCTCCGTCAAGCGCGGCGACGCGGTGATCTGCCATCCGTTCCGGTCCTGCGGCGTGTGCCTCAATTGCCGGCACGGCGAGGACATGTACTGCGACAACGGCGCGTTCCCCGGCCTCGGCATGAACGGCGGCTTCGCTGAATATTTCGTGACGAGCGAGCGTTCGCTCATCAAGCTGAAGAAGGGGATCATACCGATCGAGGTTGCGCCGCTCGCCGATGCCGGCATCACCGCCTACCGGGTCGCCAAGAAGGCGGCGCGGCTGTTGCGCCCGGGCGCCTATTGCGTGCTCGTCGGCATCGGCGGCCTCGGCCACATCGCGCTGCAATCGCTGCACGCCATTTCCGGCTGTCGCATCATCGCGGTCGACCGGGAGCCGGCGGCCCAAAAGCTCGCGAAGGAGCTCGGCGCCGATTATGTGCTCGACGGCGGGCCGGACGTCATCGAGCAGGTCAAGGACATCACCGGCGGCGGCGCCCAGGTGGTGATCGATTTCGTCGGCGAGCTCGGGGTCGAGAACATCGGTTGGAAGATGGTGCGCAAGGGCGGGCAGATGTTCGTCGTCGGCTATGGCGGCAAGATCGAAGTGCCGACCGTCCATCTCGTCATCGAGGAAATTAATATCGGCGGCAGCCTCGTCGGCAACTATACCGAGCTCGTCGAACTGATGGAGCTGAACGCCGACGGCAAGGTGAAGATGCACTACACCGAGTACAGCCTCGCCGACATCAACACCGCGATCGACGACTTCAAGAACCGGCGCTTCACCGGACGCGGCGTGATCGTGCCGGCGTGAGGGCCCACGGCGGTCGGACACAGTCCCGCCGCCGATGAAAGGCGAACGGAGGGGCGAGGGCCGTCGGGCGACCGGCGGCCCTGGCTTTTGTCCCCGCGGCCCGTCATCCGATCGGCAGCACCTCGGCACGTTTGACCTGGTCGAGGGCGAAGCTGGTCTCGATCGAGGCGATGCCGTCGAGGCGGGTCAATTTCGACTTGATGAAGGCCTCGTAGGCTTCGAGATCGCGCACCACGATGCGCATCAGATAATCCCGCTGGCCGGTCATCAGGTAGCAATCGACCACCTCCGGCCAGCGCGCCACGGCCTTGGCGAAGCGGTCGAGATCCTCCTCGCGCTGGCGTTCGAGCTTGATCGAGGCGAAGGCCGAGACCGGCAGGCCGACCCTCTTCTGATCGACCACCGCGGCATAACCCTTGATCACGCCGCGATCCTCCAGGAGGCGCAGCCGGCGGGCGCAGGGCGAGGGCGACAGGCCGACCCGTGCGGCGAGGTCGGCGACGGAGATGCGGCCGTCGCTCTGGACGGCTGCGATGATCTTGCGGTCGATCGCGTCTAGGTCGGACATTCTGGCAGCTTTCATCGCATGAAGGCTCAGCTTTGGCATTTATCGCCAATCTTGCCTTCACGAGCAATGCGATCCGCCGAATTCCGCTGCAAGAGCGGCGCTAATCTCAGGGGAGCGGGAGGAAAAGGCGATGAACGAGAACACGATCGCCGCGCTCACCGAGATCGAGCGCAAGGTCCGGTGGCTGTCGACGTGGATGATCCACCACGCCAACCACGTCCGGCCGAACGAGGATGGGCTTAAGGTCGGCGGCCATCAGGCGTCGTCGGCGTCGCTGTCGACCATCATGACGGCGCTCTATTTCGCCGTGCTGCGCCCGGAGGACCGCGTCGCGGTCAAGCCGCACGCGAGCCCGGTCTTCCACGCCATCCAATATCTGTTCGGCAACCAGACGCGGGAGAAGCTCGAAAACTTCCGCGGCTACAAAGGCGCCCAGTCCTATCCGTCGCGCACCAAGGACGTCGACGACGTCGACTTTTCGACCGGCTCCGTCGGCCTCGGCGTCGCCCAGACGCTGTTCGCCGCGCTGACCCAGGATTATCTCGGCGCCAAGGGCTGGAGCGGCGGCGTGGAGGCACGGTCGGGGCAGGGTGCCACGGCGGGCAAGATGGTGGCCCTCCTCGGCGATGCCGAGATGGACGAGGGCAACATCTTCGAGGCGCTGCTCGAAGGCTGGAAGCACGGCGTCCGCAACACCTGGTGGGTGGTCGATTACAATCGCCAGAGCCTCGACGCGGTGGTGCGCGAAGGGTTGTGGGCAAGGTTCGAAACGATCTTCCGCAATTTCGGCTGGGACGTCGTCATCCTCAAATATGGCGCGCTGCAACGCCGCGCCTTTGCCGAGCCCGGCGGCGACGCCCTGAAACGGTGGATCGACGCGGCCCCGAACCAGCTCTATTCGGCGCTCACCTTCCAGGGCGGCGCGGCGTGGCGGCGGCGGCTTCTCGACGATATCGGCGACCAGGGCGCGGCCACCGCGCTCGTCGAGCGGCGCAGCGACGATGAGCTCGCCGAGTTGATGGCCAATCTCGGCGGTCACGATCCGGCTTCGCTGATCGAGGCCTTCGAGGCGGCGCGAACCCACGACCGGCCGGTCTGCTTCATCGCCTATACGATCAAGGGCTACGGCCTGCCGCTCGCCGGCCACAAGGACAACCACGCCGGCCTGATGACGCCGGCGCAGCTCGACGTCCTGCGCGAACATCTGGCGATCCGGCCGGGCCACGAATGGGACCCTTACGAGGGTCTCGCCGACCCGCAGGCGGCGCGCCGCCTCGTCGCGGCCGCGCCGTTCAACGCCACCGGACCCCGCCGCCGCACGGCGCCGCCGGTCGCGGTGCCGGAGCGTCTGGATGTGGCGATCGCGGCCGAGATGTCGACCCAGCAGGGCTTCGGCCTTTTGATGCTCGACATCGGTAAGGCGGAGGGCGCCTTCGCCGACCGCGTCGTCACCACCTCGCCGGACGTCACCGTCTCGACCAATCTCGGCGGCTGGGTCAACCGCCGGGGCCTGTTCGCCCGCGAGGCGATGGCCGATCTCTTCAAGGCCGAGCGCATTCCGTCGACCTTCAATTGGAGCTTCGCGCCGTCCGGTCAGCATCTCGAGCTCGGCATCGCCGAGATGAACCTCTTCCTGATGCTGTCCGCGCTCGGGCTTTCGCACGGGCTGTTCGGCGAACGGCTCCTGCCGGTCGGCACGCTCTACGATCCCTTCGTGGAGCGCGGCCTCGATGCTTTGAACTATGCCTGCTACCAGGATGCCCGCTTCATCCTCGCCGCCACGCCCTCGGGCGTGACGCTCGCGCCGGAGGGCGGCGCGCATCAATCGATCGCGACGCCGCTCATCGGCATGGCTCAGGACGGGCTCGCGAGCTTCGAGCCGGCCTTCGTCGACGAACTCGCGATCATTCTGCGCTTCGCCTTCGATTATCTGCAGCGCGACGGCGGCGACGCGCCGGATCCGGCGACCTGGCTGCCCGACGCCAGGGGCGGTGCGGTCTATCTCCGCCTGTCGACGCGGACCATCGAGCAGCCGGTGCGGACGATGGACCAAGGCCTCGCCGCCGACATCGTGAACGGCGCCTATTGGCTGCGGCGGCCGGGACCGAACGCGGACTTGGTGATCGCCTATTCGGGGGCGGTGGCGCCGGAGGCGATCGCCGCCGTCGGGCTTCTCGGCGAGGCGCGGCGGGATGTCGGGCTCCTCGCGATCACCTCGGCCGACCGCCTGCATGGCGGCTGGACGGCGGCCCAACGCGCCCGCGAGAGCGGCTTCGTCGGCGCCGCGAGCCACATCGAGCGCCTCCTTGCCGACTTGCCGGCGCATTGCGGCCTCGTCACCGTCCAGGACGGCCACCCGGCGGCGCTCGCTTGGCTCGGGTCGGTCGCGGGTCACCGCACCCGCGCCCTCGGCGTCGAGCGCTTCGGCCAGACCGGCACGATCGCCGATCTCTACCGCCATTATGGCATCGACGCCCAAGGCATCCTGCGCGCCGCGGCGGCCCTGACTCCCGGCCGCCCGATGCGCCACCTGTACCGGGTGGGATGACAGGCGGGCGCCGGAGCGGACGAGCCGCCCCGGCGCCCGGACCGCGAACTCAGCGCAGCTCGACCCAGACCGACTTCGTCTGGGTGTATTGGGTCAGCGCTTCGAGGCACTTGTCGCGGCCGTTGCCGGTCTGCTTGAAGCCGCCCCAGATGCTCGTCATGTCGCCGTGGTCGAAGCAGTTCACCCACACCACGCCGGCTTCGATGTCGCGGGCGAAGCGGTGGGCGCGGCTCACGTCGCGGGTCCAGATCGAGGCGGCGAGGCCGTAGATGGTGTCGTTGGCGACCGCGACGGCCTCCTCCTCGCCGTTCACCTTGAGGATGGTGCCGACCGGGCCGAAGATCTCCTCGCGGGCGATCCGCATGCCGTTGTCGACGCCGGTGAACAAGGTCGGCTCGACGAAGGCGCCGGCCTCGAGGCCCGCCGGAACGCCGCCGCCGAAGGCGAGCGCGGCGCCTTCCTCGCGCCCGATGTCGATGTAGCCGAGCACCCGCTTCTGGTGTTCCGCCGTCACCAGCGGGCCCATCGTGGTGGCCGGGTCGAGCGGATCGCCGGGCCGGAACGCCTCCGCCGCCTTGACGCGGAACAGATCGACGAAATCGTCGTGGATCGCCGCATCGACCAGGATGCGCGAACCCGCGTTGCAGACCTCGCCCTGGTTGCCGAAGATGCCGTTGACCGCATAGGTCACAGCGAGATCGAGATCCTCGACGTCGGCCATCACCACCTGCGGGGTCTTGCCGCCGCATTCCGTGGAGACGCGCTTCATGTTGGACTGGCCGGCATAGATCATCAGAAGCTTGCCGACTTCGGTGGAGCCGGTGAAGCCGATCTTGTCGACGTCCATGTGCAGCGCGAGCGCCTTGCCGACCTCTTCGCCGAGGCCGTGGACGACGTTGAGCACGCCTGCCGGGCCGCCCGCCTCGATGAAGAGACGCGCGAGGAGGCCGGCCGAGAGCGGCGACTGCTCGGCCGCCTTCAGCACCACCGAGTTGCCGGTGACGAGCGCCGGGCCGAGCTTCCACGCGGCCATCATCAGGGGATAGTTCCACGGCACGATGATGCCGACCACGCCGAGCGGCTGGCGCAGGATGTAGTGCAGCGCGTTCGAGGCGGTGGAGGTCACCGCGCCGTCGAGCTTGTCGGCGGTCTCGGCGAAGAATTTGAGCGAGGTGACGGAGCCCGGCACGTCGATGTTCAGCATGTCCGACACGGGCTTGCCCATGTCGAGGCTGTCGAGCACGGCGAAGTCCTCGGCGTGGGCGTCGATCAGCGCCGCGAAGCGCTCCAGCACGGCGAGACGGTCGCGCGGGGCCGCCTTCGACCAGGCGCCCGAGCGGAAGGTCTTGCGGGCGACGGCGACGGCGCGATCGACGTCCGCGGCACTGCCGCGCGCGACGCTGGTGATCGGCCGGCCGGTCGCCGGGTTGATGGTCTCGAAGCGGCGGCCGTCGAGCGAGGGCACGAAGGCGCCGTCGATGAAGTGGTCGGTGTCGAAGGCGATCGACGAGGCTTTCGCCGACCAATAGGCGCGGTCGCGGGTTTGGGCGTCCATGGGAAGTCTCCTCTGGGTTGTCCTTGGGACGGAGAGCGGCTTCAGCGGCGGTCGCGGATCATCACGACCGAAACGAGGATCAGAAGGATCGACGCGGCGACGATCAGCGTGCCGATGGCGTTGATCTCCGGCGTGATGCCGCGCCGGAGCGTCGAATAGATGTAGATCGGCAGCGTGATCTCCCGGCCGGTGAGGAAATAGGTGACCGGGATCTCGTCGAAGGAGAGCGTGAAGGTGAGCAGCGCCGAGCCGATCACCGCCGAGCGGATCGACGGCAGCGTCACCCGCCGGAAGGTCTCGAACGGCGTGGCGCCGAGATCGGCCGAGGCCTCCTCGAGCCGCCGGTTCACCTTGGCGAGGCGCGCCATCACCTGCGAGACGACGACGCCGATCAGCGCCGTGGCGTGGCCGATGACGACGGTGGCGAGGCTGAGCGGCAGGCCGATCTGCTTGTAGAAGTTCAGCATCGCGATGCCGGTGACGATGCCGGGCAGCGACAGCGGCAACAGGAGCGTGGTCTGGAACAGGTGCTTGCCGGGGAAGTGGTGCCGGTCGAGCGCCAGCGCCGCCGGCACGCCGAGCAGCACCGCGAGCACGGTCGCCGACACCGCGACGCTCAGGCTGTTGGCGAGCGCGTGCAGCATCTCCGTGTTGGCGAAGACGCGAGCATACCAATCGGTGGTGAAGCCCGCGAGCGGGAAGGTCGTGACCTTGCTCGCGTTGAACGAGAACAGGATCAGGACGCCGATCGGCAGGTAGAGGAAGGCGAGGGCGGCGAGCGCGGTCCCGACCAGGGAACGTTGCCACCACAACAGGCGTGTCATGTCACCGCCTCCTTCAGGTCAGAGCCACGCGCGGCCCGGCTTCCAGCCGCTTGGCGACTTGGAGCACCAGGATCACGATGGCGAGGATGACGACGGCGAGCGCCGAGCCGAGCGGCCAATTGAGCGCGGCGCCGAACTGGGATTGCAGCACGGTGGCGACCATGGTGCCCGTCGGACCGCCGACCAGCACCGGAGCGACGAAATCGCCGAACGAGAGACAGAAGGTCATCGTGGCGCCGGCGAGCACGCCCGGCACCGAGAGCGGCAGGATCACCCGCAGGAAGGTCTCGAACGGACCGACGCCGAGGTCTTCCGAGGCCTCGATGAGGTTGCGCGGAATCCGCTCCAGCGCCGCGTAGAGCGGCATCACCATGAACGGGATGAAGATGTAGGTGAGGGTCAGCACCATCGAGATCTGGTTGTAGAGAAACGCTTCGATCGGCTGATCGATCACGCCGAGCCAGATCAGGAGCGAGTTCAAGGCACCGTCCGTGCCGAGGATGATCTTCCAGGTATAGGCGCGCAGGAGATAGGACACCCAGAGCGGCACCACGACGAGGAAGTAGACGATGCGGCGCAGGGTCTCGCTGCGGATCGTGTAGACCAGGAAATAGGCGAGCGGATAGGCGACGATGAGGGAGAAGAAGGTCGTCAATCCGGCGATCTTCAGCGTACGCAGGAGGACGGTCGCGTATTGCGGGTCGGTGAACAGCGCGAAATAATTGCCGAATTGGAAGTCCGGCACGAAGACGGGAAATTTCCGCTTCCAGAAGCTGATCGCGATCATCACCGCGTAGGGCACGATCAGGAACACGATGGTCCAGGCGAGCGGCAGGGCGAACACCGCCCAGAAGCTCAGGATGGCGTTCCGGCGGCGGCTCATGCTTGCCCCTCCGGATAGACCAGCACGTCGTTCGGCGAGGTCGGGGCGAGGCGGATCCGCGCCCCGGCACCGGGCAGTTCGGCCGCGATCTCGGACGAGCGGCGCTGGATCGCCGCGAAGACCGGCTTCGCCGCCGCCGCGCAGGTGGCCTCGAGCATCAGGTTGCTGCCGTGGAACAGGTGGGCGACGACGTCGGCGGCGAGCCCCTGGTCGCCGGCCGCGGGCTGGAGGCGCTCGGGGCGGATCGCCACGATCGCCGCGTCGCCGACTGCGAGCGGGGCGAGCGCGCGGCCCGCGAGGGTGCCGACCGCGCCGAAATCGACCGCGACCTCGTCTCCGGCCACCCGGCTGATCCGGCCGCGCAACAGATTGGCCGAGCCGATGAAGTCGGCGACGTAGGGCGAGGCCGGCCGGTCGTAGAGCGATTGCGGCGTGCCCTGCTGCACGATCCGACCGGCGTGCATCACGATCACGCGGTCGGAGAGCACCAGGGCCTCCTCCTGGTCGTGGGTGACCATGACGAAGGTGATGCCGATCTTCTGGTGCAGGTGCTTGAGCTCGACCTGCATGGAATGGCGCAGCTTGACGTCGAGGGCCGACAACGGCTCGTCGAGCAGCAGCACCTTGGGCCGCCGCACCAGCGCGCGAGCCATGGCGACACGCTGGCGCTGGCCGCCGGACAATTGCCCCGGCATCCGCCCGCCGAGATCGGCGAGCCCGACCATCGACAGCGCATCGGCGACCCGCGCGGCGCGCTCGGACTTGGGAATGCGGTTCGCCTTGACCGACAGACCGTAGGCGACGTTCTCCGCGACGCTCATGTGCGGGAACAGCGCGTAATCCTGGAAGACGGTGTTGACCGCACGGCGATAGGGCGCCGCCTCGGTCACGTCCTCACCGGCGATCCGCACGCGGCCCGCGTCGGGTGTCTCGAAGCCGGCGATGAGGCGGAGCGTCGTGGTCTTTCCGCAGCCGGAGGGGCCGAGAAGGGTGACGAACTCGCCCGGCCGGATCGTGAGATCCAGGCCCTCCAAGGCGGTGAAGGAACCATAGGTCTTGCGCACGCCCTCAAGGGCGACGATGGCATCGGTCATGACAAAGCTTCCGGTGCGGCAACAGATCGGGCGATCCCGTCCGCGGACGGGATCGCCTTCCATGACTAGGCAAGCCGTCAGGGCGCCGCCTTCACCGCGTTCCAGACTTCGAGATATTTGTCGAGGCGGGCCGGCATCTGCCACATCTTGAGCGTCTTGACGAAGTCGACGTCGTTGACCTTGCGGTCCTTCTGCTCCTCGGGCGTCAGGCACTGCGAGACGGCGCCCGGTACGGTCGGGAAGTAGCCGGTCACCTTGATGATGCCGCACTGGCCGGCCGGCGACAGCATGTAGTTCATGAACTTGTAGGCGCAGTCCTCGTTCGGGCTGTCCTTCACGAGCTGCATCGAATCCATCCAGCCCTCGGCCTTCTCCTTGGGGCTGAACTCCTTCACCACGAAGCCCTTCTTGAGGGCGTTGATGTCCTTGCTCTGGAGCCCGGTCCAGGTGTTGGAGACCCAGACCTCCTGGTTGGCGAAGAGCTCGGTCAGCTCGCCAGCCGTCGCCCAATATTTGCGGATCAGCGGCTTCTGCTCGATCAGCTTCTCCTTGACCTTCTCGAGCTGCTCGTCCGAGAGGTCGTAGATGTTGTCGTAGCCGAGATAGCGCGCGGTCCAGTAGATCGCCGACTTATCATCCCACATGGAGATCCGGCCCTTGTAGGCGGGATCGAACAGGATGCCGATCGAATCCGGGGTGCCCGAGACCTTGTCCGGGCGGTACATCAGCGAGATCGAGCCCCATACCAGCGGTACGGCCCAGATCTTGCCGTCGACGCTGACGTCCGGTCCGTTGGCGAAGTCCTTGTAGATGCCGCCGAAATCCTTGAGCTTCGCGGTGTCGATCGGCGCGATGTAACCGGCCTGGCGCATCAGGCCGATGGTGTCGATCGAGGGCGTGATGATGTCGTAGACGCCGCCGCCGGCCGCGAGCTTCGGCGCGAAATCGTCGTTGGAACCGACATAGGTGGCGTTGACCTTGCAGCCGGACGCCTTCTCGAACGGCTCGACGAAGCTCTTGTCGGCATAGCCCTCCCAGGTCAGGACGTTGAGCTCCGCCGCCTGACCGATCGCCGGCAGGGTCGTCGCGAGCGTGACCATCAGCGCGGTCGCCGCCTTGCACAATTTCAGGGTGTTCATCGCCTACTCCTCTGGTTTTGTTCGCGAATTGGCGGGGCGAGCGTGTCCGCCCCGCGACCTCAGCGGCGCGTGGTCTTGCGGACCAGCGTGCCGATATCGACGCCGAGCGCCTTCGCCGCCCGGCGCTTCGAGCCGTGGCGATCGATCGCCCGGGAAATCAGGAAATCCTCGTATTGGCGCAACGCCTCCCGCAGCGGCGGCTCGTCTCCGTCCGGCGCGGCGGCGGGCAGCGCGTCCGGGGCGCGGGCGCTGCGAAAATGCGGCGGCAGATGCACGGCCGTCGCCCGGTTGTCGGCGACGGCGGCGACGTGCTCGAGCACGTTGGAGAGCTCGCGGATGTTGCCCGGCCAATCGTGGTCGAGGAGCGCCTCCCACAGCGCGGGGGCGAGCGACAGCGACGGTTCGCGCTCGCGGTTGATGCGTTTCAGGAACGCCTCGCCGATCGCGCGGACGAGCTCGCGTCGCCCGCGCAGCGGCGGGCATTCGAGCGAGACGACGGCGAGCCGGTAATAGAGATCGCGGCGGAACGTCCCCGCCTCGATCATCTCCGGCAGGTGCCGGTTGGTGGCCGAGATGATCTTGATCCGCGCCCGGCGGCGGACCGGGGAACCGACCCGCATGAAGGTGCCGTCTTCGAGGAAGGTCAGCAGCTTCGCCTGCATCGGCAACGGGATTTCGCCGATCTCGTCGAGGAAGAGCACCCCGTTCTCGGCCGCCTCCACATAGCCGGTCTTGCCGCGCGCCGCGGCGCCGGTGAAGGCGCCCGGCTCGTAGCCGAACATCTCGGACTCGAACAGGCTTTCGGGGATACTGCCGCAATTGACGTGGACGAACGGCATCGTCGTCGAGCCGCCGCTGACGAGGTCGCGCAGCCGCCGCGCGAGCTCCGTCTTTCCCGTCCCGGATTCGCCGGTGAGGAGCACGCGCGCATTGCGCGACAGCGCCGCCGCGCCCTGGCGGAGCAGCGTCGCGCTCTCGGCGGATTCGATGAAGACCGGGCCGGCATCGTGCCCGTCGCCGCTGAAGCGGAACGGGTCCTTGCGCCGGTCCGCCGGGGCGCGGGCGCGCGACGGATCGTTGAGGATCAACAGCGCCCCGAACGCCTCGCCCTTGTCGTCGCGCAGGATCCGCACGCTCGCGAAGACGGTGCGGCCGGATTCGAGCGTGCCGGCGACGTCGAGCTGGCGCATTCGCGAGACGGCGCCGTCGATCGCCGCGACGATCTCGTTGGTGCTGCCGAGCAGGATCAGCGGCCGCCCGCGCATCTCGGCGATGGAGCGGTTCATCAGCCGCTCGAACGGGCGGTTGGCGGCACGCACCACGCCGTCGAGGGAGAGGACGGCGAGGCCGTCGGGCATCGCCGCGAGAAGGTCGCTCGCGGCCGCGCCGTAATAGTCGGCGGGGAGCCGGGCGGCGATCTCGGGCTGGGGCAGGAGGTCGGACGCGTAGAATTTCATTCCGCCGCCTCCCGTGCCTTCTGGGCGCCGCGGACGCGCGCCCGGCGGGCGGTCGCCACGAAGCGGCGACGGGTGCCGTCGAGGATCGCGGCATGCAGGCGCCAAACACCGGCGCCCTCGATCGCGATGTCCGCCTCGCCGTTCTCCTCGGCGATGCGGCGGATGAGATCGGTGTCGAGCCGGTCGCCGAGCGGCTGGTCGAGCAAACGTTCGACCGGCCAGTGCCACAGGTGCTTGACGGCCGGATTGGCGGCGAGCAGGTGGCCGTCCGCGGCGATCACCAGGATCGGGTCCGGCGCGGCGGAGAGGACGTCCAGCATCGCCTCGGCGCGAGCGGCGAGCGCCTCTTCGCGCTGCCGGATCGCTCCGATGTCCCGCACCGTGCCCCACAGGCGGATCAGCCGGTCGCCGCGGATCGCGGCGCGGAAATCGTTCTCCACCATGAGTTCGGTACCGTCGTGGGTGTGGTCCACGGCGGCGGCGCGGTCGAGCCGGTAGCCGGCCCGGATCAGCGCCCGGATCATCCTCTCGTTGACGTCGGAGCGGGGGAAATAGCGGGCGACCGGCTGGTGGTTGAAGTCGAGGTCGGGCGGCAACTGATAGAGCCGTGCCATCGCCTCGTTGCAGGCGCGCCAGCGCTGCGGATGGGAGAAGATCGCGTCGACGATGTCGTCTTCCGGCAGGGTGATGTCGACCGGCAGCAGGAATTCGATGCACCAGCAGGCGTCGGTCGCCTCGCCGATCATCTCGGTCAGGATCTCGACGCGCTCGCGGATTTCCTGCTCGAGGCCGATCGCAGCGCCGGCGGCCGGCTGCTTGAGCACGACGAGCCCACCGTCCGCATCCGGCACCAGGCTGCACAGAACCGGCAGCTCCGTTCCCTCGGCCGTCTGCTGCCAGAGCAAGAGGGGACCCGAGGTTGCCTCCGCGAGGTTGAGATGGCGGCGTACCAGGGCGGCCGACGAGGCGCCGTAGATGGCTTCGAGCGGGGCGCCGATCAAAGCTGCGGCGGGCTGTTGCAGCAGCGCGGCTTGGGCCGAGTTGACCCAGGTCAACTGGCCGGACGCGTCGATCCGATCGACCGGCATGTCGATATCGGCGAACATCTGTTGCGGCCATCCGGCCGGCCGGGTCCTCATGGACACATCAATCCCCTCAGAGCGCATGTGAGAGATGGCAAACGGCGTGCCACGTTCGGCGCGCTACGAAAACGCTGTCATCTCAGGGATTTATGTTCGAGCGTGGCGGGAATGAAAAGAAGGCGATGTGAAGTCGCATCGCCTTTCGTATGCGAATCCGCATCATTCGGCCGGATCTGGCACGTCGCGGCGCGCTTGAGAGCGGGCCCCGAAGCCCTTTTTGAACGACCGTCCAGCACGCAGGCGACAACGGTCGATCGATCTGATACCGATTTCGTGATCGGTGCGGAGGCCACCCTTGAACCGGGCTTCCTCGGCGCTCGGTGCGGTCGCAGGCGGCGTCTCGTCGCCGCTCCGATCCAAGGTTCGAGACACATCGCGGAGGAACCTCGTGCGCGTCTGGAATACGCAACGGGAGGAGCGGCAATCCCGTCTGAACGCCGCCGCCCACCTCGCGAAAGGCAAGGTCGTCGCCGTGGCGGACGCGCAGGCTCTGATCGAGGCCGTCGTGCGGTCGGGCGATCGCGTCTGCCTCGAAGGCGACAATCAGAAACAGGCCGATTTCCTCGCCGACGCCCTGGCGGCGGTCGATCCGGCGACGATCAACAATCTCCACGTCGTGCAGTCCGGCGTGGTGCTTCAGGCCCATCTCGACCTGTTCGAGAAGGGCATCGCCCGCAAGCTCGACTTCTCCTATGCCGGTCCGCAGAGCCACGCCATCGCCCGCGCGCTCAGCGCCGGCCAGATCGAACTCGGGGCCGTCCACACCTACATCGAGCTCTTCGCGCGCTATTTCGTCGATCTGACCCCGAACGTCGCGCTGATCGCCGCCGTCAAGGCCGACCGTGACGGCAACCTCTATACCGGGCCGAACACCGAGGACACGCCGACCATCGTGGAGGCGACCGCCTTCAAGTCCGGCATCGTGGTCGCCCAGGTCAACGAGATCGTCGACCGGGTTCCGCGCGTCGACATTCCGGCCGACATGATCGATTTCGTGATCGCGGCGGACCGGCCCTTCTATGTCGAGCCGTTGTTCACTCGCGATCCGGCCAGCGTGACCGAGACGCAGATCCTGATGGCCATGATGGCGCTGAAGGGGATCTATGCCCCCTACGGTGTGCAGCGCCTCAATCACGGCATCGGCTTCCCGACCGCCGCGATCGAACTGATCCTGCCGACCTACGGCGAAAGCCTCGGCCTCAAGGGCAAGGTCGCCACCCATTGGGCGCTCAATCCGCATCCGACCCTGATCCCGGCGATCGAAAGCGGGTGGGTCGAGCAGATCCATTCCTTCGGCAGCGAAGTGGGCATGGATGCCTACATGCAGGCCCGCAGCGACATCTACTTCACCGGCCACGACGGGACGCTGCGCTCCAACCGCCTCATGTGCCAGACCGCCGGCCTCTATGCCTGCGACATGTTCATCGGCTCGACCCTGCAGATCGATCTGCAGGGCAACAGCTCGACCTTCACGTCGGGGCGCATCGCCGGCTTCGGCGGCGCGCCGAACATGGGCTCCGATGCCCGCGGCCGCCGCCATGCCTCCAAGGCCTGGCTCACCGCAGGGCGCGAGGCGGTGGACGGACCGACGTCGCTGACGCGCGGCCGCAAGCTCGTGGTCCAGATGGTCGAGACGTTCGGTGAGAAGCTCGTGCCGACCTTCGTCGAAGAGCTCGACAGCGTGAAGATGGCCGAAGAGCTCGATCTCGCTCTCGCTCCGGTGATGATCTACGGCGACGACGTCAGCCACATCGTCACCGAAGAGGGCATCGCCAATCTGCTCCTCTGCCGCACGGCGGCCGAGCGCGAGCAGGCGATCCGCGGCATCGCCGGCTTCACGCCGGTCGGCCGCGCGCGCGACCGCGCCGCCGTCGAGGCGTTGCGGGCGCGGGGCGTGATCCGACGGCCGGAGGATCTCGGCATCGATCCCCTCATGGCGACGCGGCAGCTCCTCGCGGCCCATTCCATCGAGGATCTCGCGTCCTGGTCGGGCGGGCTCTATGTCCCGCCGTCGAAATTCCGCAACTGGTAGGAGGCGCCCGTGGAGCAGTTCGAGGTCCGCACATCGAGCGCGCGCCGGGCGGCGGGAACGTGCCGGCAAGCCGTCGTCGGCGTGAACACGTCCGGCAACATCGAGGTTCTGGTCGAGCGGGTGCTGCCCGAGACGGAGAGCGTCGTCGCCGTGACCACGGCGGTCACCGGCTACCGGGATCTCTGGCAGGCGGTGATCGAGGATTTCTTCGACCGCGCCGCGACCGGCGGTCTGCGCTTCGACATCAACGACGGCGGGGCTAAGCCCGACGTCGTCAGCCTGCGGCTGAGGCAGGGCGTTCGCCGGATGGAGATCGACGTATGAGCGATCTGATCGATCTGTTGAGCCACGATTATTACGAGGCCTCGGCGCGCGACCGCGTCCTCGGCGTCCTCGATGCCGGCTCGTTCCGCGAATTTGTCGGACCCGAGACCCGGACCATCAGTCCGCACCTCGCCTTGTTCGGCCTCACCGGCGCCTTCGACGACGGCATGGTGATCGGTGAGGGGCTGCTCGGGGGCAAGCGCGTCTACGTCGCCGCGCAGGAGGGCCGCTTCATGGGTGGTGCCTTCGGCGAGGTGCACGGCGCCAAGCTGGTGGGCCTCCTGCGTGCGGCACGCGACAACGCCGCGAAGGGCGTCGCCGCCGTCCTCATCCTGCTCGACACCGGCGGGGTGCGCCTCCAGGAGGCCAATGCGGGCGAACTCGCCATCGCGGAGACGCTGCATGCGATCGCCGCGGCGCGCCGCGCAGGCGTGCCGGTCCTCGCCCTCGTCGGCGGCCGGTCGGGCGCGTTCGGCGGTGGCGGCATCGTCACCGCCTTCTGCAGCCGCATCATCGTGTCCGAGCACGGCCGCATCGGCGTCAGCGGCCCGGAAGTCATCGAGACCAACAAGGGCGTCGAGGAATTCGATTCCAAGGATAAGGGCCTCGTCTGGCGCGTCACCGGCGGGCGGACGCGCGCCATGATGGGCGGCGCCGACCGCTTCGTGCGCGATCGCATCGCCGATTTCCGGGCGGCCGCGATCGAAGAGATCGGCGCGGCGGCGCCCTTCGACCTCGCCACGCTGCGCGCCGAACAGGCCCGCCTCGCGGCGCGCCTTTCCGCCTATGGTTCGTGCCGCGACGCCCCGGAGATCTGGCACAAGGCGGGCCTCGCCGAGCCTGCGGCGATCGCGACCGTGAACGAGGAGGCGTTTACCGCGCTCCCGCGGCTGAAGGAGGCCGGCCATGACGCTCGATGAGGTTCTCGCCGCCCTCTTTCCCGCCGGCCACGCGGTCGCCCGCGGCCCTCACGGCACGGTGTCGGGCACGGCCAAGATCGACGGCGCTGCGGACGTCGCGGTGATCGGGATCGTCGACGGCACGTCGCTCGGCATCGACGGCGCCCTCGTGCTCGCCGGTCACGTGCTCGACCTCGTCGAGACGAAGGCCGCGTCGACCCTCGTCGTCCTCGTCGATACGTCGAGCCAGACCATGGCGCGCCGCGACGAACTGCTCGGCCTCAACGAGTTCCTGGCGCACCTCGGCAAGTGCCTCAGCCTCGCGGCGCTCGAGGGCGTCGCGACGATCGGCGTGCTCTACGGTCCCGCCGCCGCCGGCGCCTTCATTTCGACCGCGCTGTCGACCCAGATCCTCGTCGCGCTGCCCGATGCGAGCCCGAGCGTGATGGACCTGCCGTCGATCTCGCGCGTCACCAAGCTGCCGCTCGAAGAGCTGACGGCGCTCGCCAAGACGACGCCGATCTTCGCGCCCGGGCTCGAGCCGCTGTACGCGACCGGCGCCATCGCCGAGACGTGGAGCGTGGCGGAGGCCGCTGCCCTCTTGAAGGCGGCCGCCGCGCGCGGCGCGCCGGATTTCAACGATACCCGCGACGTCACCGGGTTCGAGCGCAAGGGGCGGCTGCAAGCCCATGCCATCGCCGCGCGCGTCGTTGCGGACGCCGCGGGGCATGGCTGAGCCACGCCATCGGACGGGCGGGGCCGTCGCAGCGCTGCGGCGGCACGACCTCCTCGTGCTCGATCCGACAGCGTGGACGGCCGCACTCGCCGGCACGCCTCATGCCGCCGACGATCTCGTCGCCGGTTGGGCCGCCGCCGGCTTCCCGGCGATGGTGCGGCGGCGCACGCCGGACGAGCCGTCCGGTGTGCCGGTCGGCGTGCCCCTCCCGCCGGCGCGGGGCAAGGCGCGCATCGCCCTGATCCTGCCCGAGGCGGCGACCATCGAACGCCGCCCGCCGCTCCGTCTCGTGGAGGCCGCGGATCGCGCGCCTCCGGCTTGGGCTTCCGCACTCGACGCCCTGATGCTGGCTGGGGATGCCCATGGCAGCATGCCGCGCTGCTTCGGAAGCCTGCTCTGGCAGCATCTCACCGGTCTCGCTTATCTGACGCCCAGCTCAGACATCGATGTGATCTGGCCGATCGGGGAGGCGACCGATCGCATGGGGCTTCTCCGCGCAATCGAGGAAATCGACCGCGCCGGACCGGTGCGCATCGACGGCGAGTTCGTCTTCGCCTCCGGCGAGGCGGTGAATTGGCGCGAGCTCGTACGGTCGCGATCGGAGCCGGGCGCGGGCGAAGTGCTCGTGAAGGCGATGGACGGCGTCCGCATCGCGCCCGCCGGAGAATTGCTGTGACCGGAGGGCCCTCCATGCTCCACCGGAGCGACGATCGCCTCCTCGGCCTCGTGCCGAGAGGCGCCGAGGCGGCCCAGGACCTCCGCGGCCGGGCCTCCGCTGCCCGACACCCGGACGCCGCCGCCGACGAGATCGCAGCGGTCGCGGTGACCGTGCTGCGCGCCGAGCTCGCCGCCTGGCCGAAGCCCGGTTTGGTCAGCCATGTCGACCGCGGCAGCCATCGCGACATGGACGCGGGAACGCTGCGGGCGAGCATCGACGCGCTCCATCCCTTCTTCATCGAACTCGCCGCAGCCGGTGGCCGCGCCGCCGGCATGGAGACCCTGAGGGCCATCGGACTGCGCGCCGAGGCGGCGATGCTCGCGGCGACGGGCGGGATCAACACCCACCGCGGTGCGATCTTCGGTCTCGGTCTCCTCACCGCCGCCGCCGGTGACGTCGCCGTGCGGCGGGCGGACGGTAGCCTCCTCGCCGCTACCTGCCTCGGCGGCGTCGTCGCAACGCGCTGGGGCCCGGCGATCGCAGGCGCGCCGGTGCCGGACGGCAGCCACGGTGCGGGCGTGCTGCGGCGCCACGGGGCGGGTGGGGCGCGGGCCGAAGCGGTGGGCGGCTTCCGCAGCGTCTACGGCATCGGTCTGCCGGCCTTGCGTGAAGGCCGCCGGCTCGCCGGCGAGGCCGGCGCGGCGATCCAGGCCTGCTTCGCGCTGATCGCCGGCGTCGTCGATACCAATCTCCTGCATCGCGGCGGTGCGGACGGCGCCCGCTTCGCCGCGACGACGGCCGCGGGCTTCCTCGCTGCGGGCGGCGTCGGGGCCTCCGATTGGCAGGCGCAGGCCGCGGCCATCCACGCCGCCTTCGTGGCGCGCAACCTGAGCCCCGGCGGATGCGCCGACCTTCTGGCGATGACGCTGTTCGTCGACCGCCTCGAACCCGACGAGGGCGCTTCGTGAGCCGCCCCCTATTCGCCATTCTGTGCTCCGGGCAGGGCGCGCAGCACCCGGGCATGTTCGATCTCTTCGCCGATGCGCCCGCCGCGGCGCCGGTTTTCGCGGCGGCGGCCGCGGTGCTCGGCGAGGACCCGGTCGCCTTCGTGCGGCGCGACGGCGCCCCGATCCACGACAACGTCCCGGCTCAGATCCTGTGCTGCACCCAGGCGCTCGCGGCAATGCGGACCATCGCGTCCGGAGACGGCCGGCTGGTCATCGCCGGCTACAGCGTCGGCGAACTTGCCGCCTGGGGCTGCGCCGGTGCGCTCGACGACGGCGCGGTGCTGCGGCTCGCCCGCCTGCGCGCCGAGGCCATGGACCGCGCCGCGCCGGCGAACCACGGTTTGGCCGGCCTCGTGGGGCTGCGCCGCGGTGTGCTCGAGCCGATCCTGGGCACGGCCGGGGCGGCCATAGCGATCGTCAACGGCGAGGACAGCTTCGTCGTTGGTGGCGCCCGCGCGGCGCTCGACGAGGTCTGTGCCCGTGCCGCGGCCGCGGGCGCGACGCGCACCGTGATCCTGCCGGTCGCCGTGCCGTCTCACACCGCCTGGCTCGCCGCGGCGGTCGAGCCGTTCCGCGTAGCCCTCGACGCCGAGGGGCCGCGGCTACCCGGCGGCCGCATCCGTCTTCTCTCCGGGCTCGACGGCCGCACCGTCTGGACGCTCGCCGATGGCGTCTTAAAGCTCGCGGCGCAGATCGCGCAGCCGATCGATTGGGCGGCCTGTCTCGAATCCTGCCGCAGCGCCGGGGCGGAGATCGCCCTCGAACTCGGCCCCGGCGGCGCGCTCGCCCGCATGGCCCAAGCCTATTTCCCGCCCGGCGCGGCCCGCACCACTGCGGATTTCGCGACGCTCGACGGCCTCAACGCTTGGCTCGCAAGGAGCGGCGGCTAAGCGGCCGCCGCGCCGAATTGTCCTTGGGACTGCGCCCCATCATGCACTTGATCCACGCCGAAGCGGCGTGAAGCGAGGCCGGTGCGCCAGGGCAGGGGACCCGGGGCGAGTTCGGCGACTTCGCGCGGGAAGGGCAGATCGTCGAGGCTGTGGGGCGTTGCGTCGAGCTCTTCGGCAAAGCGCCGGTCGGACCGGACGGCCGCCGCGATCGTGCCCGGGGCGAGGGCATTGTGGACGTGATCAGCTCAACCCCATCGGGATTGCGGCGATGATGGCGGCGCAGATCGCTGGAAGAGTCGGTTGCGGAAGTGGCTCCTGGATTCCTTTCCCCCTTCGCCAGTTTGAGGGCCATGGGATTGGCGGAAGTGCAAGCTGTCATGGTCATCAGTTCAAATCTCGCCCGCCGAACCCCATAAGTATTCGGCCAATTCGCATAACATGGTGAGGTGGAGGCATTCGTGCCTCGTCGTTAAACTCAAATGCGACGCGGTCGAACTGAAATTCATCCGACGCATGCTCCACCCATCCGCACGTTCGTTGAGGCGGGCTGTCATCTTGGGCGCAACATTCGGACGGGGGCGTCGGTGGAAGGACGGATCCGAGTCAGGTGCCCATTCTGGAAATGATCGAGATTTTTGCGGCACGACAATGGCTCGCAGCGGTATGTTCTGCTTGGCGCCGGAGGGTTCGTGGCCGGGGCCATCGCGGCGCCGTCCATGGGTCGGCCGCCGAAATCCCCGTGCCGGCTGAGACCCTCTGGCTTTTTGCAAGTTCGACGCCATCAACTCACGGTGCCCTCGGCAGGAAGCGGATCGAGGCGACCCACCGCGCCGGATTCGGCATGTGCATTCACGTCGAAGCGACACGTTCGGCATCGCCATGTCGGGGTCGACATCGACGAGATCTCACCGCTCCTGCAGTTCGAGGAGGCTCTTCTCATCGTGCGCGCGGCGAATCTCGGCGGTGTCCCGTCGGAGACTATCCACAAAGTCTGGGTCCTCGTCGTCTTGATGGGCGGCATGGCCAAGCAAGCGGAGAGCCTGGGGAGAGACGCACCGGGACCAGCGTGTGGGTGCTTCTGTACAGAAGTGGGACTAGATGAGCCATGGCGCGGCCGCGCCGGCTAGAGAACACCCGGGGCGATCGGCCTCTCTATCCCAGGAGAAATAGTGATGTGCATCGGATGCCACTGGGCAACTTATCGGGATTGGTTCGCCGCATCTCCAAAAACTGGGCGGAGTGGTCTAACGCGCCGTCAGGCTTTGCGCGGAGGCGGCACCGTCGCCGTCGGAGCCCTCGCAGCCACGTCTGTGCCTTCCTTCGTCGCGGAAGCGGTCGCTGAGCCCGACGACGAGACGGCCGACATCGTATTCAGGAATGGCCCAGTCTATACGGTCGATAGGGCAAGACCGTGGGCGCGCGCTGTGGCTGTGAAGGGAAAGCGTATCGTCTTCGTCGGAGAGGACGCGGGAGTTAAGCCTTTCATCGGATCGAAGACGCGCATCGTAGACCTCGAGGGCAAGATATTGCTCCCGGGCTTCGTCGAGGGCCACACTCATCCTCTCGTAGGGGCGGCCCTGACGCGCGGTGTCGATCTCCAATTCGATACCCGCGAGGAGACGCTCGATGTGCTCAGCGCCTATCGCAGCAAGACGACGACGATGGACGTGGTCCGTGGTTTTGGCTGGCGGTACTGCGCCTTTCCGGCGAGCGGCCCACGAAAGGAGGACCTCGACGCCATCTGGCCCGACAAGCCCGTCATCCTCCTGGCGATCGACGGGCATGCCGCCTGGGTCAACTCGCTGGCACTGGTTCTCGCCGGAGTGACGAAGGACACCAAGGACCCGATCCCCGGCTTCAGCTATTTCGAGCGCGATGTTGCGACCGGCGAGCCGACCGGGTATCTCGTTGAGCCGCCGGTCGTGCTGATGGTCAGCAGCGCCATCGAGCCGTTCAGCCGGGACTATGTGGCCGCGGGTCTCGCGGACTGGCTTCCCAAGGCCGCCGCCGCGGGAATCACCGCCGTCTTCGACGCCGGCATCCAAGTTCTGCCGGATCAAGAGGGCTTCGCGCTCTATTCGCAGCTTGAACGGGCAGGCGAGTTGTCGCTCCGGGTCGTCGGCTCGCATTACCACAACCAGCCTGACGTCGACCCCGTGCCGGTGATCCACGCGCTGCAGCGGGAATTCAACTCGGAGCTGGTGAAGGCGTCGGTGCTCAAGCTGAACATCGACGGTGGCGACCCGCAGTACACGGCGGCACTTCTCGCCCCCTATTCAGATAGGCTGGAGACGAGCGGCGACACGTTGCTTCCGCCGGAAGTATTCGCAGACATCATCAGGCGTGCCGATCGCGATGGCATCGACATCCATGTGCACTCTTTCGGTGACCGGGCAACTCGGCTGTCGCTCGACGCCATCGAGGCGGCGATAAAAGCCAATCCGCCGCGCGATCGCCGGAATGCGCTCGCTCACCTCTCTTTGGTCGACTCACAGGATGCGCCGCGCTTCGGCGAGCTCGGCGTCATCGCGCAATATTCGGCGCATTGGGCGTGTCCGGACCTACAGAACATGGGTGTCACCCGCTCGCGCTTCGGCGCGGTCCGGGGCGACGCCATGCTCACGATGAAATCGGTCCTCGACCACGGCGGCGTTCTTTCATTCGGCGCCGACTGGCCGGCCGCAGGCTATTACAGCACCTACCGTCCGCTCGACGGGATCGAGGTGGCGACAACCCGACGCGAACTCAACAAACCTCAAGGTCCGCAGCTGCGGCCGTTCGACCAAGCAATCTCGCTCGACGCCGCGATCCGGGCGAACACGCTCGGCCCCGCCTACCAGATCCGGATGGAGCACGAAATCGGCTCGATCGAGGTTGGCAAATTCGCAGACCTCGTGGTGCTGGAAAGGAATCTATTCGAAGTCGCCCCACAGGACATCCACAAGACCCGAGTTCTGATGACGGTGATGAACGGACGGGTGACGCATCAGGCGAAAGTCTGAACGAAGGCTTATCCAAAGAGGCGACTTGTTATGTGCATAGGGTGTTATTGGGCGACCTACGGGGATTGGTTTGCGGCACCGGCGGCAATCGGACGCAAAGGTCTGACACGACGCCAGGCGCTGCACGGTGGAGGAGTCGCCGCGGTCGGTGTCTTTGCCGCCACGTCCATGCCGCTCTTTGTTGCTGAGGCAGTCGCGGCACCGGACGACGGGACCGCCGACATCGTCTTCAAGAACGGTCCGGTCTACACGGTCTCCGACGCGAATCCCTGGGCGCGAGCAGTCGCCGTCAAGGGAAAGCGTATTGTCTATGTGGGTGACGACGCCGGTGTGCAGTCCCTGATAGGGTCGAAGACCCGTGTCGTCGATCTCGCGGGCAAGATGTTGCTGCCCGGTTTCGTCGAGGGGCACATCCATCCACTGGTCGGTGCGACCTTGACCAGGGGCGTCGACCTGCAGTTCGACACAAAGGCGGAAATGCTGGCGGCGCTCAAGGCCCATGGCGACAATGGAGACGTCGTTCGTGGCTACGGCTGGCGCTACAACGCCTTCCCACCGACCGGCCCACGCAAGGAGGATCTCGACGCGCTGTGGCCCGACAAGCCGGTGATCCTTATCGCCATCGACGGACACAGCGGCTGGGTCAACTCGCAGGCTTTGGCTCTCGCCGGGATCACGAAGGATACGAAGGATCCTTTGCCCGGATTCAGCTACTTCGAACGCGATCCGTCGAGCGCCAAACCGACCGGCTATCTCGTGGAAGTTCCAGCCGTCGTCCGCGTTAACAACGCTATCGAGCCTTTCAATGCGGAATACGTCGCCGAATCGCTCGTGGAATGGCTCCCCGCCGCGTCTGCCGCCGGCATCACCACGCTTTTCGATGCTGGCATGCAAGTCATTCCGGACACAGAGGGGTTCGAAATCTACTCGAGGCTGGAGCGCGCGGGAAGATTACCGTTTCGGGTCGTCGGCTGCCACTACTACAACAACCCGGCCGTCGACCCAGTCCCAATCATCGAGGCCCTGCGTCGGGAATTCAACTCGGAGCTCGTGAAGGCTTCGGTGCTGAAGCTGAACATTGATGGCGGCGACGCGCAGCGGACCGCCGCGTTCTTCGCGCCCTATGCCGACGCACCCGAAACCAGCGGCGATACGCTGCTGTCGCCCTCGGTCTTTGCCGACATCATTCGGCGTGCCGACCTCGCTGGGATTGACATCCACATCCATTCCTACGGCGACCGCGCGACGCACCTGTCATTGGACAGCTTCGAGGCTGCCATCAAGGCCAATCCGCCGCGTGATCGGCGCAACGCTTTGGCCCATCTGTTCTTGATCGCGCCGGACGACATTCCACGTTTCGCCCAGCTCGGCGTCGTAGGGCAGTTCTCGACGCAGTGGGCGGTGCCGGATCCGTCCCAGGCGATCGCCCGAGCCCGTCTGGGGCCGCCTCGCTGCGATCAACTCTATCCTTGGGGGTCCATCCTCCGTCGAGGTGGGGTCGTGTCGCTTGGCACTGATTGGCCGGCCGCCGGCTACTACAGCACCTATCGTCCCCTCGACGCGATCGAGGTCGCGACCACCCGGCGCGAGATGAACAAGCCGAACGGACCTCAACTGGCACCGGCCGGGGAAGTCATTTCGCTCGCGGCGGCGCTGAAGGCGGCCACGATGGGGTCGGCGTACCAGTTGGGCATGGACCACGAGGTCGGTTCCATCGAGGTCGGCAAGTTCGCCGATCTTGTGGTCATGGAGAGGAACCTCTTCGACGTCGCCCCGCACGAGATCCACAGCACCAAGGTCGCCATGACCGTGATGAACGGCAAGGTCGTGCACGACGGTTACGCCTGATGCCTCACATCTGATATTGCTGCACTGTATGTAGATTTAGGTCTGATGTTTACTACAGTAGCACGTTGTTGTGGCATCGGATGTATGGAGATGCATTCGATTTCACGCGAATATTCGCACAAAGAACGGATGATAATGCTCTGTAATTAGAGGAGGGCCAGTTGCGCGGCGTCACGCGCCGGCGCGCCAGGGCAGGGGCCCCGCCGCGAGTTCGGCGACCTCGCGCAGGAACGGCAGATCGTCGAGGCCGCGGGGCGGGGCGTCGAGCTCTTCGGCATAGCGCCGGCCCGACCAGACCGCCGCCGCGATCGTGCCCGGGGCGAGAGCGTCGCCGATCACGGTGACGCTCGCGAGCCCCGCGTCGGCCCACTCGGGACGCCGCGCCTCGAGAGCCTTGGCGAGGACGTTTTCGGGCAGGCGCGCGGTCACCATCACGGTGGTGGCCGCCGGGCGCGGCTCGGTGCGCCCGGTATAGACGCAGGCGAGCGTCACATGGTCGGCCGCGACCGCCGTGACGAGCCGGTGCGGCACGATGGTGACGCCGATCTCGAGGAGCCGCGCCTGCACGCGGTGCTGCTCCATCGTCATTTCCATCCAGCTCGAGGCCTCGCCGCTCGGCGTGACGAGCGCGACCTCGCGGCCCTCGCGGGCCAGCAACTCGGCGAGCACGCCGCCCATGTAATAATGGTCGTCGTCGAAGATGACGACGGGGCCGGATTCGGGCCGCAGCCCGGCGAGGAGATCGTCGGGGTTCATCACCCGGGCGCCGGGCGCGACCGGGATCGGCTTCTGCAGCCGCCGGCCGACGCCGTCGCGCCGCCAGCGCGCGCCCGTCGCGATGACGACGTGGTCGAAGCCGAAACCGAGCACGTCTTCGGCCGAGAGCGGGCTCTCGCGATAGACCGAGACGTTCGCCGTCTTCTCGATCTGGCCGAGGCGATAATCGACCACCCGGCCCCAGGCCGCGAGACCGGGCAGGCGGCGTTCCGCGACGAGCCGGCCGCCGAGATGGCGCGTCGCCTCCGCGAGCGCCACCTCGTAGCCGCGCCGGCCGAGCATCATCGCTGCCTCGAGGCCCGCCGGGCCGGCGCCGATGACGAGGACCTTCGCCTCGGTCTCCCGCGCGCGGATCGCCTCCGGATGCCAGCCGCGGCGCCATTCCTCGCCCATCGAGGGGTTCTGGGTGCAGCGGATCGGCGACATGGTGTGGTCGCCGGAGACGCAGATGTTGCAGCCGATGCACTCGCGGATGTCTTCGGGGCGACCCTCCTCGATCTTCTTCGGCAGGTACGGATCGGCGATCGAGGGGCGCGCCGCGCCGATCAGGTCGAGGATGCCCTGGCGGACCATGCGCACCATCGTGTCGGGCGAGGTGAAGCGCCCGACGCCCACCACCGGTTTGGTGGTGAGCCGCTTGATGCCGGTCACGAAGGGTTCCTGATAGGCCTCTTCGGCGAAGCGTGAGGTCTGGCTGTCGTTGTCCCAGCTCGAGAGGGTGAGGTCCCACAGATCCGGCAACTCGGCGAGGTGGCCGATGATGTCGCGCGCCTCGGCGGCGTGGATGCCTTCCTCGCCCATCAATTCGTCGACCGAGATGCGGCAGGCGACGGCCATGGTGTCGCCGACGGCGTCCTTGGTGTCCTCGATGAGCTCCTTCAAAAGACGGCAGCGATTTTCCAGCGAGCCGCCATATTCGTCGGTGCGGTCGTTGAAGCGGCGGGACAGGAAGAACATCGCCCCGCCGAAGAGTTTACCCGCATAGACGTAGGTCAGGTCGTACTCGGCGCGCTTGGCGCGCAGGGCGGCGGCGCGATGCCAATGGCGGAGCGCCTTGATGTCCGCCTTGTCCATGGCGCGGGCCTGCACCGGGTCGTTGAAGATCGAGAAGACCGGCAGGTCCGTGGGGCCGAACGGGATTTCGCGCGAGGTGAGATTGGGCGCGTTCATGCCGTTGTGGGCGAGTTGGAGCCCGGCGAGCGCCCCGCGGGCGTGAATGGCCTCCGCGATGCGCGCGAGCGCCGGCACGTCCTGATCCGACCAATTGCGTAATTCGATGAAGGGGCCGATGTCGCCGGTCGGGTGGATCTCCACCTGCTCGGTGCAGACGACGCCCCAGCCGCCGTCCGCCTTGATGGCGCGCATCGCCGCCTGGGCGGTCGGATCGCGGTAGCCCATGCCGTTGCAATGGGGCACCTGATAGAAGCGGTTCTTGGTGGTGACGGGTCCGATCCGCACGGGCTCGAACAGGATGTCGTATCGCGGATCGCGGCTCATCGGGGGTCCTCACGGCGGATGGTCGGCGGGGTTCGGTCGGCGGAAGCGGGGCGACGTCAGGCGGGGGCGAGCGCGGTCACTTCGCGGCGGAAGGGCAGGGCATCGCCCAAGGGTGCGCCGTCGAGATCGCGGGCATAGCGGTGGCCGGCGAAGGTCGCCCAGGCGATCGGGGCCGGTGCGGCGGCGTCGCCGATCAGGCTGACGGACAGGATGCCGGCGTCGGCGAAGGCGGCTTCGCGCGCCAGCAATTCCCGGTAGACGCCGTCCTCGCCGGTGCGCGACGTCACCAGGACGACGGCGTCGCAGCCGAGCGGGCGGCGGGCGTCGGTATAGGTGCAGGCGAGCTCGACCCCGTCGGTGCCGAGGGACGCGATCCCGGTGTTGAGCACGAGATCGACGCCGAGGCTCGCGAGGTGGCGGTGGATGGTGCCCTGTTCGAGGGTGTTGCGCGTCCAATCCGAGACATAGGGCGCGGGCGTCACCAGCGTGACCGTGGCGCCGGCCCGCACCAGGGCCTCCGCCACGACGCCGCCCATGTAGAAATGATCGTCGTCGAACACGACGACATGCCCGCTCGGCAGGGTGTTCGCCATGATGTCGTCCGGGGTGAACACCGGCAGCACGCCGGCGGTCGGGATCGGCACCACGTGCTGGCGGGCGACGCCGTCGGAGCGCCAATGGGAGCCGGTGGCGACGCAGACGTGCTGGAAGCCGAACTCGAGGATCTCGTCGGCGGTAAGCGGCGAGTCCGCGTAGAGCTGAACATTGTCGCGCTGGCGCAACTGATAGAGCCGGTAATCGACGACGCGACCCCAGGCGGCGAGGCCGGGCAGTGCGCGCTCCAGCGTGACCCGCCCGCCGAACGCGCTGCGCGCCTCGGCGACGGCGACCTGATAGCCGCGCCGGGCGAGCCCCCACGCCGCTTCCAGCCCCGCCGGGCCGGAGCCGACGATGAGGACGCTGTCGCTGTCGCCCTTCGGGTTCATCCGCTCGGGATGCCAGCCGCGGCGCCATTCCTCCATCCAGGTCGGGTTCTGGGTGCAGCGCCCCATGCCCTGGATCATGTCGCCGGTGACGCAGATGTTGCAGCCGATGCACTCGCGGATGTCGTCGATGCGGCCCTCGGCGATCTTGTTGGGTAGAAACGGGTCTGCGATCGAGGGCCGGGCGCAGCCGATGAAGTCGAGCACGCCCTGGCGCACCATGCGCACCATCGTGTCGGGCGACGTGAAGCGTCCGACCCCGACGACGGGCTTCGACGACAACGCGCGGATGCCGCGCACCAGACTCTCCTGCGCCGCCTCCTCCTTGAAGCGTGAGGGACCCGAGCAGTCCTCCCAGGCGCCGTGAGCGAGGTCCCAGAGATCGGGCAGGTCGGCGTTCATGGCCACGAAATCGCGCATCTCGGCATTGGAGAAGCCGAGGTCGCCGATCGTCTCGTCGAGCGAGACGCGCAGCGTGATCGCCATGGCGTCGCCGATCACGTCGCGCATGTCGGCGATCACCTCGCGGACGAAGCGCGAGCGGTTCTCGAGCGAGCCGCCATATTCGTCGGTGCGCTGGTTGGTCGCCCGCGACAGGAAATGCTGGAAGATGCCGAAGCCGTGGGCGCCGTAGAGACAGATCAGGTCGAAGCCGGCGGTCCGGCAGCGCCGCGCGGCGTTGGCGAACCAGCGGCGCAGGTCGGCGATGTCCTTCTTGTCCATCGCCCGCGCGGTGACGGGATCGTTGGTGAAGGTGCGGATCGGCAGGGCGGAAGGCGCAAGCGGCACCTCCTTGGTGTACATGTTCGGGCCGTTGATGCCCGAATAGGCGAGCTGGATGCCGGCGAGCGCGCCGTGGGTCTTCATCGCCTCGGCCATGCGGGCGATCGACGGGATATCCTGGTCTTCCCAGAGCCTGAGCTCGATGAACGGCGTGATCTCCGAGGAATGGTGCATCTCGGTCTGCTCGGTGAAGATCACCCCCCAGCCGCCCTCGGCCTTGATGCCGCGCATCGCCGCCGCCGCGGACGGATCGCGATAGCCGCCGCCGTTGCAATGGGGCACCTGATAGAACCGGTTCTTGGCCGTCAGCGGGCCGATGCGGACGGGCTCGAACAGGACGTCATAAGGGGAGGGCGCAGCCAACATGGATCTCCACGGCGCGAACGGGATGCCTTCGCAGGCGGGCCGCGCGTCACGGAGCGCAGCGGCGGGGCGTCCAGGAGATCACGCGGCTTGATTTCTTCAAACTAAAGAAAAGCGCGCCGCTGCTTCGGAAAGACCGAAGCTAGGCCTCAGACCCGCCGCCGCCCCATCGCCGGCGGCACCATGCCGGGGATGTAGGCGTCGGAGATGAACGCCTTGGCGTGATTGAGGAACGCGGTCTGCAGGCGGGTCGGCTCGAGCTGGCGCAGGGTGGCGAAGCCGAGCGTCATCGGCCGGTGCTCGCCCGACAGCGGCACCCGCACCACGCGTCGCCCGTCGAGCGCGAAGTCGGAGCGCGGGGTCACGTTGGCGAGGGTATAACCGTAGCCGTTCGCGACCATCGTGCGGATCGTATCCATCTGGAAGAACTTGTAGCCGACGTTCGGCTGCAGGTTGCGCTGATAGAACAGCGAGAGGAAATATTCGCGGCTGAGCGGCAGATCGAGCAGGATGAACGGCTCCTCGACGATCTCTTCGAGCGCCACCGCCGAGCGCCGGGCAAGCGGATGGCTTTCGCCCACCAGCACGTGGACGGGAAGATCGGCGAGCGGCACGAAATCGATGTCGGCGGGGATTTGCAGATCGTAGGTGATGCAGACGTCGAGGGTCGCCCGGTGCAGCCCGCCGAGGAGAGCCTCCTGGTGGTCGGTCACCGGCCGCACCGTGACCCGCGGGAAACCACGGGTGAAGGAGAGCGACAGTTCGGGCAGCACCATCGGCGCCAGGGTGGTGAGGCAGCCGACATTGATCTGGCCGCGCACTTCGTCGCGCGCCGCCTTGCCGATCGAGTAGAGCGAGCCGGCCTGCTCGACAAGCCGCTTCGCCTCGAGCAGCATCTGCCGGCCGACCGGCGTCAGCGACAGGCCCTGGGCGTGGTGGCGGATGAAGAGCTGGCAGTCGAGCTCCTGCTCGAGCTGGGTGATGGCGGCCGAGATCGACGGCTGCGAGATGTGGATCCGCTCGGACGCCTGGGTGATGCTGCCGGTTTCCCCCGCGGCGATGAAATATTCGAGCTGACGCAGGGTGAACCGCATGGACCTGCCGCGCCCTCCCGGCGACGCCTGGAACGAGCGGACCTCCGCCGTTCCCTCGCGGGGATGATGGCCGATCTCGGCCGGCCGGCCAACGGGGTCCGTAACGGTCACGCGAGCCCCATCTTGTACCAGACGGTCTTGAGGCCACTGTATTTGTCGAAGGCGTGGAGCGAGAGATCGCGGCCGATGCCGGACTGGCGGAAGCCGCCGAACGGTGTCATCGGCGACAGGGCGTCGACGGTGTTGACGGAGACCGTGCCGGCCTTGATCCGCCCGGCCACCCGGTGGGCGCGCTTGAGGTCGGAGGTCCACACCGACGCGGCGAGGCCGTAGAGGGAATCGTTGGCGAGACGGATCGCCTCCTCCTCGGTCTCGAAGGTGGTCACCGCGAGCACCGGGCCGAACACCTCCTCGCGGAACAGCCGGTCGGCCGGGCTCACGTCCGCGAAGATGGTCGGCTGCACGAAATGGCCACGGCCGTCGATCTTGACCGGCGAGCCGCCGGTGACGAGGCGGGCCGATCCCATCGCCCCCTTCACATAATCCATCACGCGCCGGGCCTGGGTGCCGTCCACGATCGCGCCCATCCGGGTGGCGTTGTCGAGCGGGTTGCCGGGCTGATAGGCGGCCGCGCGTGCGGCGAGCTTGTCGAGGAAGGTCTCGGCGATCCGCTTCTCGACGAGGAGGCGGGAATTCGCCGAGCACACCTCGCCTTGGTTGAAGAAGATGCCGAACGCCGCCATGTCCGCCGCTGCATCGAGATCCTCGGTGTCGGCGAAGACGACATTGGCGCTCTTGCCACCGCACTCCAGCCAGACCTCTTTCATGTTCGATTGGGCCGAGTAGCCGAGAAAGAGCTTGCCGACCTCGGTCGAGCCGGTGAAGGCGATGCAATCGACCTCGTTGTGGAGGCCGAGCGCCTGACCGGCGGTGACGCCGAAGCCGGGCACCACGTTGAGGACGCCCTCCGGCACGCCCGCCTCCAGCGCGAGTTCGCCGAGCCGCAGCGCCGACAGTGGCGATTGCTCGGCGGGCTTCAGCACCACCGAATTGCCGAGCGCCAGCGCCGGGGCACACTTCCAGATCGCCATGTCGAGCGGGAAATTCCACGGCACGACGGCGCCGACGACGCCGAGCGGCTCGCGCCGGATCAGGGCCAGATCGCCGCGCCCGGTCGGGGCCACCTCGTCATAGAGCTTGTCGATCGCCTCGGCGTGCCATTGCAGGATCGACGCCGCGCCGGGCACGTCGATGCTCGCGGCCTCGTGGGCGGGTTTGCCCATGTCGAGGCTGTCGAGCAGGGCGAGTTCCACCGTGTGGGCGCGGATCAGGTCCGCGAG
Source organism: Segnochrobactrum spirostomi (assembly GCF_009600605.1). GTDB lineage: Bacteria > Pseudomonadota > Alphaproteobacteria > Rhizobiales > Segnochrobactraceae > Segnochrobactrum > Segnochrobactrum spirostomi. The sequence goes on from NZ_VWNA01000002.1 coordinate 253,268, forward strand.
CTTCAGGAGCACCGCCTTGCGCTCCGACGGAGAGCGGCCGGCCCAGCGGTCGTCCTCGAACGCGGTGCGGGCGCTCGACGCGGCGCGGTCGATATCGGCCGCGTTGCAGGAGGCGACCTCGGTGATGACTGCCTCGGTCGCCGGGTTGACGCTCTCGAACACGGCGCCGGACAGCGCGTCCACCCGGTGGCCGTCGATCAGCGCGCGGCCGTCGATGCGAAGCGTGCCGGCCGTGCCGGCCCAATCGAAAGTCTGGACGTTCATGGGAGGCGCCTCGCGGGGATCAGGGGTCGCCGGCGACGCCGAAGCTCGGCGCCGTCTCGGGGTTCAGAGCGCGGGTGACGTAGGCGTCGGCCTGCGGAGCGAAGAGGGCGTAGAGCGCGGCGAGTGCGCCGACGGGATCGCCCTCGTGCCAATCGACGCGGAGGTCGACGACCGGCCAACTGACCTTGTCGACCACGAGGAGGCCCGCCGAATGGATCGGCCCGGCCTCGCCGCCGGCTTCGACGGCCGCCGCCATGGCTTGGAGAAGCCGCTCCGCCAGCAGCCCGTCGGCGGCCTCGAAGGCGCGCACCATCGTTGCGGGCACCGTCTTGGCCGCGAGCAGGTTGCCGGCCGCGACGGCGTTCCGTCCCTCGGCGGTCGCGTGGAGCCCGAGCGCCCGGGCGCCCGAAAAGGCGGCCGTGCGGCCGGACCCGTCGACGATCGCGAGCTGGCGCCATGCGGAATAGGGCGTCGAGGCGACAAGCCGTTCGAGGACGGCCGCGGCGTCGAGGCCCTCGGCGAGGAGATCGAGCCCGCGCTGGCCCAGGGCGGGATCGGTGACGTTCTGGCTCGCGACCACGCCGACGCCGGCCCGGGCGTGGGCACAGCGCGCCGCGACGGCGGGCGATGACGAGGCGATGGCGATGCCGAAGCGGCCGGTGCGCTCACAGCGCGCCGCGATGGAGAAGGTCATGCCGCATCGTCCGGAATGACGGCGATGACGTCGATTTCGACGAGCCATTCCGGCCGGGCGAGCGCCGAGACGACGATGCCGGTCGAGACCGGGAAGACCCCCTTCAGCCAGTGTCCGACCACCCGGTAAACCGCCTCGCGGTAGCGCGGATCGACGAGGTAGATGGTGATCTTGGTGATGTGTTCGAGGCGGCTGCCGGCCTCGTCCAGGAGCATCTTGATATTGGCCATCGCCTGTTCGGCCTGTCCCGCGGCGTCGCCGATCGCGACGTTCTCCGAGGTGTCGAGATTCTGGCCGATCTGCCCGCGGACGAAGACCATCTGGCCGCGCGCGACGACGGTCTGGCAGAGATCGTTGTCGAGCTTCTGCTCGGGATAGGTATCGCGGGTGTTGAAGCAGCGGATGCGCTTGTGGACGGGCATGGGCACGAACTCCGGACCGGGCGGGACGGCCGGCGCTGAGGACAGGCGGACCGCTCATCCCAGAGTGTCAGCCGGGGGAATTCGGCGGAAGAAGAGCTTTGCGAGCCGTTGCTTCGGCTTTTCCTAATCAAGCGCGTCGATCAGGCCGCCGAGCACGCTGCGGCAGCGTTCGAGCTGGTCGAGCGACACGAACTCGTCGGCCTTGTGGCCCTGCTCCATGAAGCCCGGGCCGCACACGGCGACCGGTACGCCGAGCGCCTCGTGGAAGAGGCCGCCTTCGGTGCCGTAATCGACCTTGTGTGCGGCGGGACCGATGAGCGCCTTCAGCCGCGCCAGCGCGGGGTGATCGGGATCGATGCCGAGGCCCGGATAGGCGTTGACGACCTCGACCGCGACGCGGGCCTCGGGGAAGCGCTCGGTCTCGGCCGCCTGGAGCCGCGCGGCGGTGGCGAACAGCCGATCGAGGATGGGGTCGATCGGTTCGGCCGCGACATTGCGGATCTCGAAATCGAGCGTGCTCTGGGCCGGCACGATGTTGAGCGCGGTGCCGCCCGCGATCACGCCGGCATGGACCGTCGTGTAGGGAATGGAATGGGCCGGGTCGCGGGCGCCCGCTTCGGCGAGGCGGGCCTGCTCGGCGCGCAGGTCCGACAGGAAATCCGCGGCGAGGTGGATGGCGTTGAGGCCGGTCGGCGCCAACGCCGAATGGGCGGCCACTCCGGTGCAGCGCAGCCGCGCCGCCACCTTGCCCTTGTGCCCGGTGGCGAGCGTCATGCCGGTCGGCTCGCCGACGAGGACGAGGTCCGGCCGAACGCTGCGCCCGGCGAGCGCGCGGAGCATCGGCCGGACGCCGACGCAGCCGATCTCCTCGTCATAGGAGATCGCGAGGCCGAGCGGACGGGCCGGGGGACGGGCCGCCGCCTTCACCATCGCCTCGAGCGCGCAGGCGAGGAAGCCCTTCATGTCGGCGCTGCCGCGGCCATAGACGCGGCCGTCCCGCTCGGACGCCTCGAACGGATCGGTGGTCCAGGCTTGCCCTTCGACCGGCACCACGTCGCTGTGGCCGGACAGAAGGAGCCCGCCCGCCGCGCCGTCGCCGATGGTGGCGAGGAGTGAGGCCTTCGTACCGGTCTCGTCCGGAAAAAGCTCCACCCGCGCGCCGGCGCTGCTCAGGATCTCCTGCGCCCACGCGATCAGCGCACGGTTCGGTCGGTCGCTGACGGTCGGAAAGGCGATCAGGCGGTCGAGAAAGTCGAGGTGGAGGCTCATCACGGTCTCCGAAGGCCGGTCATGGGGCGCGGGTAAGGCCGGACAGGGGGCAATGCCATTCGATTATTCCGAGGCGCGGCATCGGCACGTGCGGGGCAGGGCCGGAGGGCGCCGCGCGCGCTGCGGGTGCCTCCGCATCCGGCAGGGTGCCGGCTTTTCAGCCGTAGCCGCCACACTCCCTATCCCCTTGCCGACGCGTCGTTTTCAAGCGCGGTCGTGACACGGGCTTTCCACCTGTGCCCAGAAGATCGGCTGAATCGGGTCTATGGAGCGATTGGGTTCGGACTTTCCGAAGCAGCGAGGCATGAAAAGACTATTTTGAGCGAATTCCCCCGATCCGTAACACTTCCCCTGCACCGAGGCGGAGCGTCGCGCATTCCGCGGCGTTTCGCCAGGCCGGTCCGAAAACAATCTCAAGATCATGCGGATCGTTGCCATTCCAGAACAGGGACATCTTCCATGCCGGCAAGGTCTTCGCGTCTTGTATCGATCGTGACGGGCGTCGCGGCGCTTCTTGCGACCTCACTCTCCGCGCAGGCCGGCACGATCCGGCTGGGCATGACGACGTGGGTGGGCTACGGCCCGCTCTTCCTCGCCCGCGATCTCGGCTACTTCAAGGATGCGGGGCTCGACGTCGAGCTGAAGACGATCGAGGAGAGCTCGATCTACATGGCCGCGATCGCCTCCGGTGAACTCGACGGCATGGCCTCGACCGTCGACGAGATCATGAAGTGGCGCCGGCCGGACTTCTGCTTCAAGTCCGTCGTCGCCCTCGACGACAGCCACGGCGGCGACGGCGTGCTCGCGACGAGCGACACCAAGACCTTCGCCGACATCAAGGGCAAGGACGTCGCCCTCAACGAGGGCTCGGTTTCCGAATTCTGGTTCAACCTGCTCTTGACCAAGAACGGAATGAAGGCCGAGGACGTCAACATCGTCAACATGACGGCCGACGATGCGGCCGCGGCCTTCATCGGCGGGCGCGTTCCCGTCGCGGTGACCTGGGAGCCGCACCTGACCGAGGTGCGCAAATCCGGCAAGGGCCAGGTCCTGGTCGATTCCAGCACCACGCCGGGCGCCATCGTCGACACCGTCTCGCTCACCTGTTCCTTCATCGAGAAGCATCCCGACGAGGTGAAGGCCTTCGTCGGCGCCTATTACAAGGCGATCGACTATCTCGTCGCCAATCCCGACAAGGCGTACGCCATCATGGCCAAGGGTGTCGGCGGTTATCTCGCCGATCCGAAGGATTTCGCCGACGCGGCGAAGGGCGTGAACTTCTACGACAAGGCGCGCAACAAGGAATTCTTCGGCACGCCGACCTCCGGTCAATTGTTCGACCTCATCGCTCTCGCGAACAAGGTGTGGATCGCCAAGGGCGCGATGAAATCCCCGGTCGAATACAAGGACCTGGTCGATGCGTCCTTCATCGGCGCGCCCTGAGTGTCCGGCGCGGCGATCTCCCGGTCCCTCCGCGCGCGGCGTGCCGCCGCGGCGGAGGGCGCCTCCGGCGCTACCCGCGGATCTCATGAAGATGGGATGAATTCCATGAGTGAGCCGCGTGCGCGTTGGATCCGACTGACGACGCCGTTCCGTGCCGTCTCGCCGGCGACCGTGATCACCGCCGGCGTCGCGGTCTGGGTGATCGTGATGGGCGCCTGGCTGGCGATCACCTCCGGCGGGGTGGTCTCCTCGATGTTCCTGCCGTCGCCCCAGGCGGTGGCGAGCGCGGCGGTGCGGCTCGCCGCGGACGGCACCCTGTTCCGCCATATCGGCGCGAGCCTCCAGGTGGTTCTGCTCGGCTTCGTGATCTCGTCGGTGCTCGCCGTGCCGGTCGGGCTCGTCATGGGCAGCTACGCCCCGGTCCAGGTGATGCTGGAACCGCTCGTGAACTTCATCCGCTACCTGCCGGTCACCTCGTTCGTGCCGCTGCTCATCCTGTGGATCGGCATCGGCATCGAGCAGCGGGTGATGGTGATCTTCCTCGGCACCTTCTTCCAGCAGATCGTGATGATCGCGGATTCCGCGCGGATGGTCCCGCGCGATCTCGTCAACGCCTCCTACACGCTCGGCACCAAGCGCCGCGAAGTCGTCTGGCACATCATCTTCCCCTCGGCGCTGCCGGTCATCCTCGACACACTCAGGGTCACGCTCGGCTGGGCCTGGTCCTATGTCGTCGTGGCCGAGATGGTCGCCGCCTCCTCGGGCCTCGGCTACATCACCATCAAGGCCATGCGCGGCTTCCAGGTCGATGTGATCTTCCTCGCGGTCGCGTGCATCGGCCTGCTCGGGCTCGCCTCCGATCTCATCTTCCGCGCGCTTCGCAAGGGATTGGCCCCATGGTCGACCTGAACGCCGCCCTCCGACCGGCGGACGCCGGGAGCCTTCAGCCGACGGCCGCTCGCCCGCCGGCCCGGCTTCAGATCGCCGACGTGTCGCTGCAATATGGCGGCAAGACGCCGACGCTCGCGATCGACAACGTCTCGCTCGAGGTCGCCAACAACGAATTCTGCGTCATCGTCGGCCCCTCCGGCTGCGGCAAGTCGAGCCTGCTCTATCTCGTTGCGGGCCTGACCGACGTGACCTCGGGCACCATCCGGGTCGATGGCCGCCCGGTTCACGAGCCGGGGTCCGATCGCGGCATGGTGTTCCAGGGCTACACGCTGTTTCCGTGGCTTACCGTGCGGAGCAACGTCGAGTTCGGCCCCCGCCGCAAGGGGCTGCCCAAGGCCGAATACCGCGCCATCGCCGACCACTTCCTGGAGGAGGTCGGCCTCACCGCCTTCGCCGACAGCTATCCGGCGGCGCTGTCGGGCGGCATGAAGCAGCGTGTCGCCATCGCCCGCGCACTCGCCAACGATCCGAGCGCGCTCCTGATGGACGAACCCTTCGGCGCCCTCGACAGCCAGACCCGCACGGTGATGCAGAAGCTGCTGCTCCGGGTCTGGGAGCACACCCAGAAGACCGTCCTGTTCGTCACCCACGACATCGACGAGGCGATCCTGCTCGGCGACCGCGTGGTGGTGATGACGGCGCGCCCCGGCAAGATCAAGGCCGAGGTGCCGGTGCCGTTCGCCCGGCCGCGATCGATCTCGCTCGTTCTCGAGCCGGAGTTCATCGCCCTGAAGAAGCGGATCCTCGGTCTCCTCCACGACGAGATCGACGAGACGCATTGAAGATATCGCGTCGTCGCTGCCTAGGAAAAGCCTAAGCAGTCGCCGCGGAAAATGAAAATTTCCCGAACTATCGCTCGCGAATAACGTCGGGTCGTCGCCGATCGTCGCGTCGTGTCGCGCAGGATAGAGAGCTTTCAAGGGGGCGAGATGACCGCGGAAAAGATCAAGACGCTGATCGTCGGCGCCGGCCAGGCGGGGCTGGCCCTCAGCGAACACCTGGGCAAACGTGGTGAACCCCATCTCATCCTCGAGCGCAACCGGATCGCCGAGCGGTGGCGTTCGGAGCGCTGGGATTCGCTCGTCGCCAACGGACCGGCGTGGCACGACCGCTTTCCGACGCTCGAGTTCGCCGATGTCGATCCCGACGGCTTCGCCTCGGCGGGCCGGATCGTGGATTATTTCGAGACCTTCGCCACGGCGATCGCGGCGCCGATCCGCACCGGGGTCGACGTCCTTTCCGTGAAGGCGAAGGCCGGCGGCGGTTTCGATGTCGAGACGAGTGCCGGAGCCTTCGAGGCCGAGAACGTCGTGGCGGCGACCGGTCCGTTCCAGAAGCCGATCATTCCGCGCCTGATCCCGGATGAAGCCGGCGTGCTCCAGCTCCATTCGGCGCATTACCGCAACCCGGCCCAGTTGCCGGCCGGCGCCGTGCTGGTGATCGGCGCCGGCTCGTCGGGCGTGCAGATCGCCGACGAATTGATGCGCTCCGGTCGGCAGGTCTATCTCGCCGTCGGTCCGCACAACCGGCCGCCGCGGCGCTATCGCGGGCGCGATTTCGTGTGGTGGCTCGGTGCGCTCGGCAAATGGGACATGAAGGCCGTCGAGCCGGCGATGGAGCACGTCACCATCGCGGTGAGCGGTGCGCGCGGCGGACACACCGTCGATTTCCGTGCGCTCGCCGCGGGCGGCATGATCCTGCTCGGGAAGGCCGAACGCTACGCCGACGGGGTCATCAGCTTCGCCCCGGATCTCGCCCGGAACATCGCCCACGGCGATGCGGATTATCTCTCCGTGCTCGACGAGGCTGACGCCTACATTGCGCGGAATGGGCTCGATTTCCCGGAGGAGCCGGAGGCCCGGGTGATCCTCCCCGATCCGCCGTGCATGGCGGATCCGCTCCTCTCCCTCGATCTGGCGCGCGCCGGCGTGAGCACGGTCGTGTGGGCGACGGGCTACCAGCTCGATTTCGGTTGGCTTGAGGTTCCGGCCTTCGATGACCAGGGCAATCCGCGCCATCAATGCGGGGTGGCCGACGTGCCGGGGCTCTATTTCCTCGGCCTCGCCTGGCTGTCCCGGCGCGCCTCGCCCTTCATCTGGGGCGTCTGGCACGACGCCGCCTATCTCGCCGAGCACATCGGTTCGAAAGGGTGATGCCGGGCGCGAGCGGTCCGTCCGTCCGCGTCACGGGAGCGGACGCTTGAACCTGACATAGACGCGCTGCCCCACGAGAAAGGCGCCGTCGGCCTTCAGGGAGACGATGCAATCGGCGACGCGCACGTCGACCCGGTCGGCCACGCTCTCGCTGGAGCGGCGCGTGTCGAGGAATTGCCCCATGCGGAGCACGCGGCCGACCGTCGTCACGTGCTCGTCGCTCTCCGACACGATGTCGGCTTCGAGCCCGGGCTTGATCTGGCGCACGAACTGCTCCTGGATCTCTGCCCGCACCACCAGCGGTGCGTTCGGCATGATCACGAACAGTTCCGTCATGGCCGCGGCGGAAATCGTGTCTCCGGGCTTCACCGTCCGACGCACCACCTCGCCGTCCAAAGCGGCGCGAATCTGGCGCTGGTCGAGTTCGAGCCGGGCGCTCGCGAGCTTGGCTGCGGCAACCGCGGCACCCGCTTTGGCGAGGCGAACGTCGGCCGTCGCGCCGGCGAGCCCCGCCTCGGCGTCGTCGAGCGCTTGAGGCGTGACGGCCTGCGCCTTGGCGGCGCGGCGCAGCCGGTCCACCTGGCGCGCGAGGCCGTCGTGCTTGGCTTGCGCCGCCTGGAGCCGCGCCTGGGCTTCGCTCTGCTCCGCCGCGGCGGCTTGCACCGCGATGTCTGCGGCGCGCTCGTCGAGGACCGCGAGCACCTCTCCGTCCTTGACCTGCTGTCCCTCCGCGACCCGGACCTCGCGAACGATCCTGTCATGGGCGGCGAGGATGCGGGACAGCCCGCCTTCCACCTCCACCCGTCCGCGGGCCGCGGCGATGACCTGCGACTGGGCCAGCACGGCGGCCGGGTCCGGTTCGCTGGCGGCGGGCGAGAGGAGAGCCGCCAGGCCAGTTCCGAGGCCGACGAGCAAAAGCAGGCCCAGCGATCCGGCAGCAATCACGTTCCGTGTGCGCGTCATGTGAGGTCCATGGGTCAGGAAGGAGACGGGCGACGGTCGCGCAAGAGCCGGCCGTCCTCCATCTCCAGAACGCGATCGGCGCGGGCGATCAGGCGCGGATCATGGGACACGCAGGCCACCACGGCGCCGGTGGCGTGGGCGATCCGCCGCAACAGCGCCGTGACAGTCGCGCCGTTGGTGCTGTCGAGGGCGCTGGTGGGCTCGTCGGCGAACAACAGGGCCGGCCGCTTGACGACGGCGCGGGCAATGGCAACGCGCTGCTTCTCGCCGCCGGAGAGTTCCGCCGGCCGCAGGTGCCGGCGCCGCCACAGGCCCACCATTTCCAAGGCTTCGCCGGCATATTGGATCGCCTGATCCTGCGGCACCTTCAGATAATCGAGGGCGATCTGCACCTGCTCCAGGGCGGTGAGGGCGGGGAACAGATTGAACCCCTGGAAGACGAAGCCGCAATGTTCCAGGCGGAACGCATCGCGCTCGGCATCGCTGAGGCCGCTCAATTCCACGCCAAGGGCATGCACGCTGCCGCTGTCGGGGCGGGTCAGTCCGCTCATGAGCGAGAGCAGGGTGCTCTTGCCGCACCCGGACGGCCCGATGATGAGCGAGAGCTCACCCGACCACAGGTCGAGCGAGACGTCGCGCAGGGCATCCGTGCGGATGTTCTGCACCGTGTAGGATTTGGCCAGCGCGCGCGCTCAGGTTCGCGTCCATGGTTCAGCGCAGCAGAGCGGCGGGGTCGGCGTGGCGCAGCCGGCGCAGAGCGAGCAGGCCGGCCACCAAAGCCACGGACAGCACAACCGCGGCGGAGAACACCATCATGCTCGCCCGCAGCTCGAACGGGATCTTGTTGAGCTTCGCCAAGACCGCCGTCAGAAGGCTGCAGACGAGGCCAATCGTGAGGCCCGCCGCAGCGACCCAGCCGGATTGCTCGATGACGATCCTGCGCAACGCGGGAGACGAGACGCCGAGCGCCCGCAGGGTGGCATATTGGGTGATGGAGGCGGCCACGGCTCCCATCAGCGTCTGGCTGGTGATGAGCGTGCCCACCAGCATGGCGATGATGGTGGCGAAGACGAAGCCGATGCCGGCGCCGGATTCGAGGAGCCAATAGCGCACCGACCGGCTCGCGAGGTCCGAGGCGGTCCACACCTCGAAGCGGTTGCTCCTCGAGATGGCGGCCAAGTCTTCGTGCACGGCGGCGATGTAACGGGGCTCGACGGTCTTGGCGAGGTAATAGGTCACGCTGTCGGAGGCGGCGAGCGTGGGGTCGAGCATCCGGACCGTGCTCAGCGAGGCCACCACGTTGACGCCGCCCATGGCGCGCAGGTTGCGGGTGGCGCCGACCACCCGGACCAGATGGCCGTTGATCTCGGCTTTCTGGCCGACGTCGGTGACGAGCTTGTCGAGGTCGGACTCGTCCACCAGCACGGCGCCCGGCTCCTGGAGCAGCGCGCGCAAATCCGGCGGCACCGCGTTCATGAGGCCGAGCCCGTCGATGCGTGGGGAAATGCCCACCAGCGTGACGCTGGTGCCGCCGCCCCGGGCGCCGCGCCAATCGCCGTTGCCGAGCAGCAGGGGTTCCACCCGGCCGATGCGCGGATCCATGTAGAGGTTCGCGGCGATGCCGGGATCGATGGACCGCCCGAGATCCGCGCTTTGCGTGCCGGGAAAGCCGATCCAGAGATCGGCCCCGGACTGGGTGACGTAGAGCGCGTTGGCGCTCACGATGCCGAGCAGCAGCGCGCCTTGGACGACCATGAGGATGCCGGAGAAGGCGACGGAAATGGTGGCCGGCAGGAAGCGGCGCCATTCGTAGACGAGGATTCGGCGGGCGAGAGGCACGGCCATCAGGGCCTCCCTGCGGTCGGGGCGGGGGACGAAGCGGCCCCGCCGAGGGCCATGTAGAGCGCCGCGAGCGACAGCGCCTCGGTCTCGCGCGCCGCGACCAGGCGGCGGCGGCGCTCGAGCACGGCGGCGTCCGCGTCCGCCGCGCGGCCGAGATCCGCCAATCCCTCCCGTTGCAGCACGCGCATCTCGCGCACCTTGCGCTCGGACGCCTCCAGGGCGCTGCGTTGCTCGGCGGTGGCCGTGCGGCTCGCCCGCCAATTGGCTTGGGCTGTGACCGCCTCTTGATAGGCATGGAGCACGCTCTCGCGATAAGCGGCGACCGCTTCGTCGTAGAGTGCTTGCCGGGCACTCACGGCCGCCTGCCGGCGGCCATAATCGAGCAGGGGGATTTCGATCGCCGGCCCCCGGCGACGCCGAAGGCCGTGGAGGTGAAGGGGGCGCCGACACCGATGCTCCCGAGGAGGCGCAGGCGCGGGTAGAGGCCCGCCTGGGCGATGCCCACTTCCGCGGCCGCCTGGAGCACCTTCTGTTCCGCCGCGCGCACGTCCGGCCGGGCCCGCAGGAGGTCGGCGGGGCGGCTCGTCCGAGGCGCTTGGGTCGATTGCGGCTGTGCGCCGCTCCGGCTCAAGGCGGCGTCGGGAGTGGACGTTCCGAGCAGGGTGGCGATCTGCTGTTGCAGCCCCTTGGCGCGCGCCGCGAGAGCGGCCTGTTCGCCCCCCAGCTCGGCCAGCGCCGCGGTCAGGTCCGCCTCGGCGGCGGGGGTCGCAAGGCCGGATTGCACCAGGACGCGGGTGGCCTCCATGCGCTGGCGCTGGGTGGCGATCAGCGCCGCGACGATGGCCTGCTGCTGCTGCACTGCGCGCAGGCTGATGTAGGCGCTGGCGACTTCCGCGGTCATCGCGACGCGCACCGCCTCGAGATCCGCGGTGAGCATCGCCTGTCCCGCATCGGCGGCACGGGCGGTATTGTCCGACAGGCCGAACAGGCCCACGTCCCAGCTCATATCGTATCCCGCCATCAGAGGCCGACGCAGCGGGTCGTCGTTCTCGGTCTTGGGCGTCGCCGCGATGGCGGTGCCGCCGGCGCCGACGGTGGGCAGAAACAGGGATTGCGCCGCGGAAGCCTGGGCGCGGCCGGCGGCAAGCCGAGCCCGCGCCTGGGCGAGGGTCAGATTGTTCGCCGCCGCCCGCTCCACCAAGCGGTCGAGGGTGGGGTCGCGGAAGCTGTGCCACCAGCCCGTGAGGTCACGCCGGACGACGGGCGCCCCGGAATCGGCCTCGGCATAGGCGGACGGAAGGGAGGGAGGATCGGTGCCGCCGAGATCGGACGAGGCGCAGCCTGCGAGGAGGAGGACCGCACCCAGAAGCGCGGGGCCGGCTTGGACCACCGACCACGGCTGCGATCGCAAGTGATCGCCCCCCGAATCCGCCGAACCGAGCCGCGTGCGCTTTGGCACAGACCACATGAACGCCCGTTCCCCTTACCGCAGGCACTCTGAGAGCGGGCGCCTGACCGCCCCGACCCCGCTTCGACCGAGGCGCGGCCGCATCGGCACCATCCCGCCGGCGGGTTTGGGCGTTGCCATGCTCTCCCGATATTGCCGCTGCATTACGCCGAGGGCGCGCGGCGTGCGGACCCGCTCGAGAAGATCGAGGGTGCGGGCGATGGCGACGTTGCGCTGCCGGTCGAGGGTGACGATGTGGTAGCTGTCGTCGAGCACTGTCAGATCGACCATTCCGCCGAGGCGGCTGGCGATATAGGTGCTGTTGCGCAGGTCGCTGATGTCGTCGTTGCGGGCGTGCACCAGCAGGGTGGGGGCATCTATGCTCGGCAATTCCGGCCGGACCTTCGCCACCAGGCGCAAGAGTTCGCGCAGCGCCGGTCCCGGTGTGCACAACAGGCCCGCCTCGCTGCTGTCGCCGCTGAGCATGGCCGCCACGAGATGCGCGCGGATGCGCTCGTCGCGGATGCCGTAGGGCTCGCGCTCCATGAAGCGGTAGCGGGTGGCGATGGGGGTGTTGACCGCCAGTCGCAGCAGGAAGCGGTACCAGGGGATCGACCAGCCGTCATACCAGAGGGTCGGGGCGTACAAGGCCAACCCGTGCACCTGCTTGGGACGCTGCGCCGCCAGATGGAGCGCCAGCACCGCGCCGAGCGAGAGCCCGCCGACGACGATGCGATCGCAGCGCTCGGACAGCCGCTGGAAGGCGGCATCGATGCTGGCGTACCAATCCTGCCACCGGGTCGCGAGCAGGTCGCTCTCGCTGCCGCAATGACCCGCGAGCGTGCAGCATGCGGCGGTGTAGCCCTCCGCATGCACGGCGCGCGCGACCCGCTTCAGCTCGATGGGGGTTCCGCCGAGGCCGTGGATCAGCAGCACGCCGGTCGAGCCGCCCTCATAGAGAATGTTGTGTTCCGATGCGGCGGGAAGGTTCGGCATAGGGAAACCTGAGGACGTGAGGGAAGGCAGAGGCGCAAAGGGTGCTAGAAGGGGGCGGTGCTCAGGCGAGCACTTCGTCGAACAGCCGCAGCAAGCGCGCATTGGTGTCGGCATTCAGCCCATGATGGGGCCGCGTCACCGGTGGACGGCACGACCGGTCGAGAAAGGCCAGCGTGCGCCGCCAGGGATCGGTGAACCGTGGGGGCGAGTAGTCGCCGCACACATCGACGCCGACCACCGCATGACGCGACGCGACGGTCCGGATCAGCGCGGCGGCATGAGCCAGACGCATCTCGCCCTGATCCCAGTTCGTCACCGCGTCAGCGGGGGCAAAGACGTCCTTGTCGAGGGTGATCCAGACGTCGTGGGTCGGAATGCGGCGGCTGAGATCGTCGAGGAAGCCCATCCAGGCGTCGCCGCCAACCCGTCTGCCAGTGCAGACGATGGCCGACCGTCGGCAGCGCTTGCGGGCGCGGCAGGAACGGCACCAGGCGCGAAGGCGGATGGTGCCAGGGATAGACCTCCAGACGGCCCGCGGCGATGGCGGCGAGATTGCCGCCCTTCAGTTGGGGCCACGCCAGGTCGTCGCTGCACGGTCCGATGGTGATGACCTTGACGACGTTGGGGTTCTCCAGCGCCCGGTTCACCCACGCGCCGCAATTGAGGGTCGCCGGGAAGGTCACCCAGTCGGGGTGATTGTCGAGATGGATCACCGTGATCGGCTTCGCCCGCCGCATCAGGAAGGCGGCGGTCAGATGATGGAAGTCGCCGGAGCCGTAGAAGATCACCTCCGGCCCGTGGCCGCCGGCGAGCAACCGGTCCAGTCTCTGCAGAAGGCTTGCCACGGCGGAACGGGAGGCCGCGAGGCGCAAGCGCGGGGCGAGGTCGCGCAGGGCCGCGCTGCGGCCCGCACCACCGGCGAGACGCGCGAGGAGGGGCGGCTGCGCGGCCACGGAGCCATCGAGGTCAAGGACGCACAGCCGCATGATTTAGCCTCTGGTTGCGCGGATGAGCAGCGCGTCCAAGAGCTTGAGGGCGAGATCGATCTCCTCCCGGGTGGGGCCGCGATCCCGTCATGCCTCGTGTGCGGCGAGGGACCGCTTCGTCTTCGCGAAAATCATTTCGAACAGGGCACCGCTCCGGGGCGTGCGCCGGTAGCGAAGACGGCCGCCATGTGCCTCGATGATGGCGCGCACGACGGAGAGGCCCAGCCCGTTGCCGCCGAACTCCCGCGAACGGGCGGGATCGCCCCGCGCGAACGGGTCGAACACCCGGGTCTCCATCTCCGGCGTCAGTCCCGGCCCCTCGTCGGCAACGCCGAGGACGACATCGCCGTCGGCCTCGGCGAGGCGGATCGTGATCGTGCCGCGCACGGCATAGCGCCGCGCGTTGGTGACGAGGGCGAGCAGCGCCTGGCGAATGCGCGTCGCATCCGCCTCGACCACGAGATCGGCAAGGTCGAGTTCCAGGCGGAAGCCGTTGGCCCGCAGGTCGTGGACGATCAGCTCCGCCATCTGCGCGATCTCCGACGCGAGGCGAACGGGCTTGATGTGCAGCTCCAGATGGCCGCTATCGGCGAGTGTCACCGTCCGCAGGTCCTCGACCAGCCGCGCCAGGCCGTCGACCTGCAGGATCAGCCCCTGCAGCGAGCGTTCGTCCGGCTTGAACACCCCATCGATCATGCCCTGGAGGCGTCCCTTGAGGATGGTCAACGGCGTGCGCAGCTCATGCGCGATCGTGGCGTTCCACAGGGCCATGTCGGCGGCCATGTCCTGCAGGCGTTGCGCCATCGTGTTGAAATCGTCGATCAGGGCTGCGGTCTCGCCGAGGGCCCGGTCGCCGGTGGTCGCCCGGGCCGTCAGGTCGCCGGCCGTGATCTGCCGCGCGCTGAGCGCGAGCGATTCGAGCGGCTTCAGGATCCGGCGCGCCAGACGCAGCGAGACGAAAGCCGCGATCGGCAGGGTGATGAGGATCAGAACGCCCAGGATCATGAAGTCGATCGAGGTCGGCCAGCCGTCGTCATCAGGAAGGGGATAGAGCGCAATGATCACCGTGTAGGCGAAATAGGTTCCGAAGAAGACCAGAAACCCCGCCGTCACGGTAATGGCCGACATGGCGATGAGGATCTGCCGGCTCAATCCGGCGCGCGGTCCCATCCGTCAGGCCGACAACCGGTAGCCGATGCCGCGCACGCCCGGCATCAGGCCCGCGCCACCCGCTTGCTCGAGCTTCTTGCGCAGCTTGCTGACGTGGCTGTCGACCGTGCGGTCGAGGGCGTCGGAGCCCGGCAGACAGGCGTCGAGCAGTTCGCTTCTCGTGAAGACCTTGGCGGGGCTTCGCGCCATATGGGCGAGGATGCGGAATTCCGTCAGCGTCAACATGAGTTGGACCTCCTCGTCACCTACCCCGAAACGCGCCTGGTAGGCGTCGAGATCGATGGTGAGAGGTCCAACCCGCAGGATGCCCGCCGTGGTCGCAAGGCCGGAGCGGCGCAGGACGGCCTTGGCGCGAGCGACGACCTCGATCGGGTTGAAGGGCTTGACGACGTAGTCGTCAGCCCCGATGCGCAGGCCCTGCAATCGATCGATGTCCTTGTCGAGCGCGGTGATCATGATGGCCGGCGTGTTTCCCCGACGCCGCAGCTCCGCCAAGACCTCCCATCCGTCGAGCCGTGGCATCGAGACGTCGAGCAGGACGAGGTCCGGCTTCAGCGCGAGGTGCAGGTCGATCGCCGTGCGGCCGTCGCGCGCCTGGACCGTCCGAAATCCCTCTCGGGCCAGGTAGGCGTCCAGGATCGTTGAAATCTCGTCGTCGTCTTCGGCAATCAGAACCAGGGCTGGCATGACGGTCTCCTTCGACAAGGGATGCCATCCGGCGCGGATCACGTCGAGCGCTCTCGGCCTCTCTCCATCCGGCCTCCACACAGCCTCCACACAGCATCCACCCGGCGGATCGATAAGGAGACGCCCCCGCCGGGCGGCGGAGGACCACGAAGGATGGCCGCGACGATGCGTCTTTATCCCACTTTTGCCTATGCGGTCGTTGTGGTCGGGGCTCTGCTTCTGTCGGCCTGCAAGGACGGGGCGGACGGTTCGAAGGCGGACGGTGCCGAGGCCCCGACGGACGCGCTGGGTGCGCCCGTTCGGATTGCCGTGCAGACGGTACTGCCCCGCCGCGTGGTCGTCTATGACGAGCTGCCGGGGCGCGTGTCGGCCCGTCGGACGGCGGAGATACGTCCCCAGGTCAACGGCATCATCCAGAAGGTGCTCTTCACCGAAGGTACTGAGGTCGCGGCCGACCAGCCGCTGTTCCAGATCGATGCCGCGCCGTTCGCCGCCGACGTCGAAGCAGCGGCCGCAATCCTGGCCCGGGGGGAGGCGGATCTCTTCAATGCGACCGCCAAGCATAAGCGGGTTGAGGCACTCGCGGCGGCGCGGATCGCGAGCCCCGCTGCGCTCGGCGATGCGACGGCCACGCTGGCGCAAGCGCGGGCAAGCGTCGCCGAGGCCAAGGCCAACTTAACGCGCCGCGAACTGGAGCGTGCGCACGCAACCATCCGCAGCCCCATCGCGGGTCGCATCGGGCAAGCCCTCGTCACCGAAGGGAGCCTGGCGTCCGTCGGCGCCCAGACGCCGCTCGCCGTCGTCCAGCAGATCGACCGCGTCTATCTCGATGTGCGCCAGCCCTCGATGGGTCGGGAACTGCTGGAGGAGATGCTGGAGACGGGGCGGAGTGAGGACGCCGGCGCCCTGCCGGTCAACATCCTGACCATCACCGGCAAACCCTACGCGTTCGAGGGGAGGGTGCTGTTCTCCGAAAGCACAGTCGATCCCGGCACGGGCAGCATCGCCATGCGCGTCGAGGTGCCCAATCCGGACCGTCAATTGCTACCCGGCATGTATCTGCGGGCCAAGGTCCCGCGCGCGATCTATGCCGATGCGTTGACGGTGCCGCAGGAGGCCGTCCGCCGGGCTGGATCGGGGCGGCCGTACCTCACGATCCTCGTCGACGACAAGACGGTCGCCAACCGCGACGTCGAACTCGGGGCACTGGTCGATCGCCAATATGTCGTCCTATCGGGCCTGAAGGCCGGCGAGACCGTGGTCGTCCAGGGGCAGGCGCGCACGGAAGGCGGGCAGCCGCTGGAGCTCGTTCGTTACGAGCCCGCCAAGCCCCACAGCGAAACCTGAGGAGCCCGCGTGATGCCCCACTTCTTCATCGAGCGGCCCGTCTTCGCCTGGGTCATCGCGATCTTCATCGTGCTCGCCGGTCTCGTCGCGATCCCGCAACTGCCGGTCTCGCGCTTTCCGGTCATCGCGCCGCCGAGCATCGTCATCAGCGCCACCTACACCGGGGCCAGCCCGCAAACCATCAACGACAGCATCACGGTGCCGATCGAGCGCGAGCTCGCGTCGGTGAAGAACGTTTTGTATTTCGATTCGACGGCGGACTCTTCGGGCACCGCGAGCATCACCGTCACCTTCAAGCCCGGCACCGACCCCGAGCTCGCCCAGATCGACGTCCAGAACCGCCTGAAGGCGGTCGAGCAGCGCCTGCCCGAGAGCGTTCGCCGCACCGGGCTCTCCGTCGAGGGGGTGACGTCGGGATTCCTGATGATCGTCTCCCTGCGCTCCGAGAGCGGAAGGGCCGATTCCCGGGCGCTCGAGGACTACCTCGTGCGCCAGCTCGCGCCGGAACTCCGGCGGGTGCCCGGCGTCGGCCGCGTCCAGTCGTTCGGATCTGAGGCGGCGATGCGCGTCTGGATCGATCCGGCCCGGCTCGTCTCCTACTCGGTCTCGATGGCGGAGGTGGTGCAGGCGATCCAGGCCCAGAACGTTCCGGTCGCGCCCGGCCGCCTGGGCGAGGCGCCCGCCACGCCCGGACAGATGGTCAGTGTTCCCCTCAGTCTCGACGGGCAATTGAAGACGCCCGAGGCGTTCGCCGCCATCGTGCTGCGCTCCAACCCGGACGGCTCCAAGCTGACGCTGGGCGATGTCGCCAGGGTCGAGATCGGCGCCCAGACGATGGGCTTCTCCATCTTCGACGGCGGAAAGCTCGGCACCGCGGCTGCGATCCAACTCGCGCCCGGGGCCAATGCCGTCTCGACCTCGGACGGCGTCAAGGCCCGTCTCGCCGGACTCGCGCCGTCGATGCCCGAGGGCGTCGCCTATGCCGTCTCCTACGACACCGCGCCGTTCGTGAAGCTCTCGATCTCGAAGGTCGTGCAGACGCTGGCCGAGGCGATGGCGCTGGTGTTCCTGATCATGCTCTTGTTCCTCCAGAACATCCGCTACACGCTGATCCCGGCCATCGTCGCCCCGATCGCCCTGCTCGGCACCTTCGCGGTGATGTGGGCCATCGGCTATTCGATCAACGTGCTGACGATGTTCGGCATGGTGCTGGCGATCGGCATCATCGTCGACGACGCGATCGTGGTCGTCGAAAATGTCGAGCGGCTGATGGCGACGGAGGGCCTGTCGCCGCGTGATGCTTCGCGACGGGCCATGCACGAGATCACTGGCGCCGTGGTCGGCATCACGCTCGTTCTGACGGCGGTGTTCCTGCCGATGGGGCTTGCCGGCGGATCGGTCGGTGCGATCTACCGACAGTTCACGGTCTCGCTCGCGACGTCGATCCTGTTCTCGGCCTTCCTGGCGCTCAGTCTGACGCCGGCCCTGTGTGCGACGATCCTCAAGCCGGTTGTCCACCATCGGCGGCGCAGGGGCTTTTTCGCCTGGTTCAACCGCGGCTTCGAGGGACTGACGGGACGCTATACGACGTGGGTCGGACGGCTGCTGTCGCGGCCCGCCCGCGTCATGCTGATCTACGGCGCTCTCGTCGGGGCCCTGCTCGTGAGCTACGACAGGCTGCCGACCGCCTTCGTGCCGGACGAGGACCAGGGGACGTTCATGACGTCCTTCACGCTGCCGGCCGATGCCACCGCCGAGCGGACCCGGGCGCTCGTGGAACGCTTCGACCGCCACATCGTGGCGCGTCCCGACATCGCCAACAATCTCTCGATCATGGGCTTCGGCTTCTCAGGCTCCGGCGCGAACACGGCGATGGCGTTCACGACGCTGCGCGATTTCGACGCTCGCAAGGGCAGCACGGGTGAGGAGATGCTCGCCGCCGAACGGGCGATGCAGGAGGCGACCGAAGGGGAGGTACTCGTCATGAAGCCGCCGGCCATCGACGAACTGGGCACGACCTCGGGCGTCTCGCTGCGGCTCGTCGACCGCGCCGGCCGCGACCCGGGCGCCTTGCGGGCGGCGTCGGAAACGCTGGTCGCACGCGCCGGCCGAAGCCCGCTCCTGCGCAGCGTGCGGGTCGACGGCCTGCCCGACGGGCCGAGCGTCAAGCTCTCCGTCGACCGCCAGAAGGCCGGTGCGCTCGGGGTCTCCTTCTCGGCCATCAGCGATATGCTCGGCTCTGCGATGGGCTCGACCTACGTCAACGACTTTCCGCGTGCGGGGAGCCTCCAGCAGGTCATCGTGCAGGCGGAGGCGAAGGACCGCATGCAGGTCGAGGACGTGCTGAAGCTCTATGTCCGCAACGACAAGGGCGGAATGGTCCCGCTGTCCGAAGTGGTGACGCCGCAATGGTCTGTCAGCCCGCTGCAGCTCAACCGCTACAACGGCTACCCCTCGCTGAGCCTGTCGGGCGAGGCCGCGCCCGGGGTGTCGAGCGGCACCGCCATGGCCGAGATCGAACGGATCGCCGCCGGGCTTCCCGCCGGCTTCTCGGTGGAATGGACGGGCCAGTCACTCCAAGAGCGCCAGTCGGGCGCTGAGGCGCCGCTGCTCGCCGTCTTCTCCGTAGTCGTCGTGTTCCTGGTCCTGGCCGCCCTCTACGAAAGCTGGGCGATCCCGTTGTCGGTCATGCTCGTCGTGCCGCTCGGGGTCATCGGCGCCGTCGCGGCGGTGTCCCTGCGCGGCCTCGAGAACGACGTGTTCTTCAAGGTGGGCTTGATCGCCTTGATCGGCCTTTCGGCGAAGAACGCCGTCCTGATCGTCGAATTCGCCCGCAAGCTGCGCGGGGAGGGGCGGTCGCTGCGCGACGCGACCATCGAGGCGGCCCGGCTGCGGCTGCGCCCCATTTTCATGACCTCGCTCGCCTTCACCCTCGGCATCCTGCCCCTGGTCATCGCCAAAGGCCCGAGTTCCGAAACGCAGAACGCGCTCGGCACCGGTCTCTTCGGCGGCATGATCTCGGCCACGCTGCTGGGCGTGGTCTTCGTGCCCGTGTTCTTCGTCGTCGTCATGCGGCTCGCGGGCCGAAAGGCTGCGGTCGCGGGCCCGGCTGCGGCCGCTCCGGCCGGGGAATGACCGCGGCGCGCGCCCTGCCGGCCGCAAGGCCCGCCTTTTCTGGACAGGAATGATCGGATGACAGCCTCACGGACCGAACGCCGCGTCACCCTCGATGTCGCCGCCGAGGACGATCGGCCCCACTTCGTCGCGACGCTTCAGGAAGCCTTCGCCATCGCCGTGATCGAAGAGTTCGGCATCTTGGGCGACGGGCCGGTCCCCTCCGAGGAGGACGTGACCGCCTTGTTCGAGGCGCCCAACGCCGTCGTCCTGCGCGTTCTGGAGGACGGCGCGTGGGTGGGCGGCGCCGTCGTCTCGATCGACGCCGAGACCCAGCACAACGCGCTCGATTTCTTCTTCGTCAACGCCGGCGAAAGCGGCCGCGGTCTCGGCCGCAAGGCATGGACCGCGATCGAGGAGGCCTACCCCCTCACCAAGGTGTGGATCACCCACACCCCTCATTTCGAGAAGCGCAACATCCACTTCTACGTGAACGTCTGCGGCTTCCGCATCGTCGAATATTACAATTCCCGCCACCCCGATCCGCATCATCCTGAAGATCCGAGCTGGCCGGAGCTCGGGGGCATGTTCCGCTTCGAAAAGCGCATGTGATCCGACGGGACCGAAGCGGGGCAACCCCTTCGACCGGCAGGCAGGCGGCCACTCTCGACACCGGTGCCTAGCATGCCGATCACGGCAGGGTCGGAATGGCGACGTCTCCTCGGGTGTGTCTTTCGTCAAGACGGCGGGATCGCGGCCCGAAGCCATTGCCGATTAAGCCTGGATGCGACGCAGGCGACGAGATCGACGCGGGCGTCGGAATTTGTCGAAAGCGCCGCGAGCGTTCCATAACAAAGATTATCTGAACGAAAGCTGTAGGCGGGGCAGATTCCATTTTCAAATGCAACGAAGGCATAAATGGTCATGATCTCAGGAGGATGGAATGGCCCGCTCCTTTGTGCATCTGAGTTTGGAGGAACGCCGCGTCGTCGCGCGGATGCATGGCGAGAAGAGCACGCAAGCCGAGATTGCCCGTACGCTGCGCCGGGACCGCTCGACGATCTGCCGGGAGCTGCGACGCAATTTCTGGCACGACCCCGAAGTTCCGATTGCCGAGGGCTACTGGCATCTGACGGCGCATGACATGGCTGCGGATCGGCGTCGCAAGTACCGCAAGCTGCTGCGTCATCCCGAGCTTTGCGCAGCGGTCGTGGATCGGCTGAAGAGCGGCTGGTCGCCGGAGCAGATTTCCGGACGGCTGAGGCTTGCCGGTGGTTCGTCTGCCAGATTGAGCCACGAGACGATCTATCAGTACGTCTATTCTCGCGAGGGCCGGGATCAGCAGTTGGCCCAGTATCTGCCTGCCTGAGCGGCGAAGGAAGCGGAGGCCGAGATACGCTCGTAAGCCGAGAAATCTCATCTTTCCAATCGAATGCGCCATTCGCAACAGACCCGATGTCATTAACTCCCGGAGCGAATTCGGCCATTGGGAAGCGGATCTAATGATCTTCAGAAAGGAACACGGCTCCGCCAACGTCGCCACGGTCATTGAACGCAAGAGCCGCTATACTGTTCTGTTCCGCAACAATGACAGGCGGTCGAAGCCGATCATGAGCCAATTGATCTACCATCTGTCGCCCCTGCCCGCGCAAGCCCGACGAAGCCTGACGTTTGATCGAGGCCTCGAGTTCGTCTCATGGCGTGAACTGGAGAGCGGAATGGGAGCGGCAGCGTGGTTCTGCGACCCGCAAGCGCCCTGGCAAAAAGGCACTGTCGAGAACACCAACAAGCGCGTCCGGCGCTACCTGCCGCCAGACACTATCGTGCTGGATGTGACTGATCAGGACATCCGCAAACTCTGCGAACGGCTCAACGACACGCCACGCAAATGTCTGGGGTTCCAGACACCGAGGGAGACCTTTCGCCGGCATCTGTCGGCTGTGGAATTGGAACGCGTATAGCTCTCTAATGAGCGTTGCATTCAACCTGGAATCTGCCCGCCAAGTGCGAATGGCGCATCTCAATGTTGTTTCCCTGACAAGTGCGAGGACTGCTTTTCTGCGCAGTTTTGCTGTTGCTGCGGTCCAAGCACGTTTCAGCCGCGATCGGCAAATGCGGTCATCGCAAAGCTGATGAAGCTCGACAGCCGGGGCGTCATGCGGCGGTCGCGGTAATAGAGCAGCGACACCGTCCGCTCGCCGGGGTTCCAGTCCGGCAGCACCTGAGCGAGGCGTCCGGCCGCGAGATCCGGGCCGATCAACATCAGCGGCTGCAGAATGATGCCGAGCCCGGCCTGCGCGGCAACGCGCAAGGCTTGGCCGCTGTTGACGCGAACGGCCGCGCGTGGCGTCACCTCGACGACCTCGCCGGCGCGGGTGAGACGCCACGGCGCGCGGGCGGCCGGGGTGAACAGAACGGCCTCGTGGTGCGCCAGATCGCTCGGGTGGCTTGGTATGCCCGCCCGCGCGAGATAGCCCGGCGCGGCGCAGAGCGCCATGCGGTAGGCGGTCAGCCGGCGCGCGATCAGCCGCCCATCGGGCGGCGTCGCGATGCGGAAGGCGACGTCGAACCCCTCCTCGATGAGATCGACATTCCGATCGGTCAGCACGATGTCGAGGATCACATCCGGTGCCGCTGTCCGATACGGCTCGAGCGAGGCCATCAGGACCTCGGAGCCGAACGTCACGGGCGCGGTGATGCGCAACAGGCCGCTCGGCACCCGGCGCACGGTCTCCGCCTCCTGATCCGACAGGGCGACGCGTTCGAGGATGTCGCGGCACTGATCGAGATAGCTCGCGCCGAATTCCGTCAGGCTCTGGCGCCGGGTGGTCCGGTTGATCAGCCGTGTCCCAAGGCGGTCCTCAAGCGCGGCGATGTGCTGACCGACCATCGCCGAAGTGAGGCCGAGCCGCGGCGCTGCCGCGCTCATCGAGCCAGCCTCCACGACGGAGATGAAGGTTCGCATGGCCCGAAAGAGATCCATTCAAAAGCCGAGCTTTGAAATGATGCCAGGAAATCTGGAATTAACAGGCCGGCAAGGCTCAATCAATGTCCCGACATCCTTTCACCCCCCTCGGAGCCACGACATGACCAAGGCGCGATTCGCCGACAAGACCGTTCTGATCACCGGGGCCGGGACCGGCATGGGGCGCGCGGCGGCCCTGCGGCTTGCCGCGGAGGGCGCTCGCCTCGCCCTGCTCGGGCGCCGCGCCGAGCCGCTGCGGGAGCTCGCCGCAACCTTGGCTGGGGAGGGCGGCGAGGCGATCGCCCTCCCCTGCGACATCACGCAAGAAGACGCTGTTGCCGCCGCCGTCGACGAGAGCATCGTTCGGTTCGGCCGTCTCGACGGTCTCTTCGCCAATGCCGGCGAACTTGGCACCTTCAAGCCGATGCGCCAGACGACCGGCCGCGACTTCGATGATCTCATCGCGACCAACCTGAAGGGAACCTTCTTCGTGGTGCGGCAATGCCTGCCCCATCTCGACGGCGGTGCGATCCTCATCAACGCCTCTTGGACGGCGGCCGGCGTGATGCCCATGATCGGCGCCTACGCCAGCACCAAAGGCGCCCTTCTGTCTCTGATGCGCACGCTCGCCGTCGAGGAAGGCGCGCGCGGCATCCGGGTGAATGCCATCAATCCGGGCATCATCTTCACCCGCATGGCCGAGGAGAATCTCGATGCCGCGTTCGCGGCCCGGCTTGCCGCCCACACCCCGCTCGGTCGCAACGGGCGGCCGGAGGATATCGCCGGCACCGTCGCGTGGTTGTTGTCCGAGGATGCCGCGTTCGTCACCGGCCAGGAGATCACCATCGACGGCGGCTTCACGCTCGGCGGCATTCGGCTTTAGAAGGGGGCAACGCCCTCGCCTCCCCTCGGACGCCGCCGGGCTGGCGCGATCCCGATGGCTCGCGCCGCGTCGCGCGCGCGGGCTAGAGCTTCACGGCGAATTCGCGGGCCCAGAGGCGCAAGGCTCGACACCGCTCGACGAACGTCCCGGCCGACGCGCCGTCCTCCAGATCGATAAGACCTTCGTCGGCGTCGGCCTCGACCCCGGCCTTCGCGAGCAGCGGCAGCGCCGCGGCCGAGAAGGCGATGAACTTGCAATGGGCGAACGCGTCGGCCACGAAATCGCGGGCGGCCGCCTCCCCCGTCAGGCGCTCCGCGCCCTCCTCGGAGACGACCAGGGCCACCGCGTCGAACAGCACGGACGGCGCCCCGTCGATCATGTGCTTGGCAGGGATCTTCGTGCCATCCGCTGCCTCGGCGCCGCCGACCTTCGGCGCCACCACCTCCATCGTCGCCCCTTCTCGTGCGAGCGCAGCCTCGAGGCGCTGAAGCAAGGCCCCGTCGCAACCGTCGCTGACGAGGACGCCGACCTTGCGCCCGGCGAAGCTCGGTGGCCCGTTCTCGATGATGCTGAGGGCCGGCGATGGGGGCAGATCGTCGCGCGGCTCGACCGCCGCATCGGCGGGCTGCGGCAGCTCGTCGAACCCGAGCTTGTCGGCCACGGTGGCGGCGAGCCCCTCGTCGATGTTGAGGAGATGGGCGACCATCCGCTCGCGGATGACCGGATCCTCGCATTTGCTGAGCTCGAAAGTCAGCGCCATGGCGATGTGCTTCTGCTCGGTCACCGTCTGGCTGACGAAGAACTGGCGGGCCTGACTATAATGGTCGGCGAAGCTCTCGGCCCGCAGGCGCGCCTTGGGCGCTGCGATCTCTTCCGGAAATGTACGGAAGCCGCGGACGGGATCCTCCCGCGGGCCGTCGCCCCGGGAGTTCGGCTGGTAGTTCGTGCGCCCCGCCGGATTGCGCATCGCCATGTGGCCGTCCTGCTGGAAATGAGCGAACGGGCATTTGGGGGCGTTGATCGGCAGGTGAGTGAAGTTCGGGCTGCCGAGGCGCTTCAATTGGGTGTCGAGATAGGAGAAGTTGCGGCCCTGCAGCAGGGGATCGTTGGAG
This sequence comes from Segnochrobactrum spirostomi, assembly GCF_009600605.1. Lineage (GTDB taxonomy): Bacteria > Pseudomonadota > Alphaproteobacteria > Rhizobiales > Segnochrobactraceae > Segnochrobactrum > Segnochrobactrum spirostomi. Next base: position 277,976 of record NZ_VWNA01000002.1, read on the forward strand.
AAATCGATGCCCGGCGGCACGTTCTGCGTCATGAACGCGACTTGCTCGGTCTCGGCGAAGAAATTGTCCGGCATCCGGTCGAGAACGAGGCGTCCGACCGGGATGGGGGGCAGCACCTCCTCGGGGATGATCTTGGTCGGGTCGAGCACGTCGAAAGCGAACTGATCGGCGAAGTCCTGGTCGAACACTTGGACGCGAAGCTCCCATTCCGGGAAATTGCCGGACTGGACTGCGTCCCAAAGGTCGCGCCGGTGAAAGTCGGGATCGGCGCCGTTGATCTTCACGGCCTCGTTCCAAACCACCGATTGCAGGCCGAGCTTCGGCTTCCAGAGGAACTTCACGAAGGTCGAGTCGTCGCTTTCGTTCAGGAAGCGGAACGTGTGGACGCCGAAGCCTTCCATGAAGCGGAACGACCGCGGGATCGCCCGATCGGACATGACCCACATGATCATGTGCATCGATTCCGGGGTGAGCGAGATGAAGTCCCAAAAATTGTCGTGGGCCGATTGCGCCTGGGGGAAGGCGCGGTCCGGCTCCGGCTTGACCGAGTGGATCAAGTCCGGAAACTTGATCGCATCCTGAATGAAGAAAACCGGGATGTTGTTGCCGACGAGGTCCCAGTTGCCCTCCTTCGTATAGATCTTCACCGCGAAGCCACGCACGTCCCGGGCGAGGTCGAACGAGCCCTTGGAACCCGCGACGGTCGAGAAGCGCACGAAGGCCGGGGTTTTCTCGCCGGCGCGCTGAAAGACGTCGGCGCGGGTATAGCGCGCGAGGGACTCGTACGTTTCGAAATAGCCATGGGCGCCGTAGCCGCGGGCATGGACGACGCGCTCGGGAATGCGCTCGTGATCGAAATGGAAAATCTTCTCGCGGAAGTGGAAGTCTTCGAGGAGGCTGGGGCCCCGGGCTCCTATCCTGAGCGCGTTCTGATCGTCGGCGACCGGCCCGCCCTGGGCGGTGGTCAGAACCGGGGTGCCTTCCGCCGCGATCTGATGCAGTTCGCCGCCTTGGCCGAGGAGTAAGGTCTGATCGTGGATCGTCGCCGTCTTCGGTGTCGCCGTCTTGGGTGTCGCTGGCTTGGTCTTGCGTGCCATGGGCGTGCGCTCCCTCACGTTTGCCGTGCCGGACGATTGCCCGCACTGCCTCCCTAACTCGTGGGACTGCGTTTTGTTGCGCGCGCCGTTTGGGTGGGGATATTCAGTGTTGATGAAGTAATTTTTGACGTATTTATAATGTAATAGGACTCTAACGACTGAATGGCCTTGTCGATCAGTTTATGTGCAATGACGTTCGAGGCGGACGCGGCGCGCGGGGGCGGCATCCCCGCTATCTGGATCGGCGGCGCATGACGCGTGCGGCGCTCAATTTGGGCGACCGCTTCGCATACGCCGCCGCCCGAGAGTTCGCGCTATAGGGACATATGAAAATCGTGGCTCTTGCCGTCGAGGGGGATCCCGGTGAAGCTGTCCGATGACGGGATGCGAACGCCGTCGAGTTGCCGGTAAGGCTCGCCATCCCGTGCGGCACGAACGTCGATCCTGCAGGTGGTGTCGCCGAGCGCGATTGTGGCCGCGAAGCCAGGCCACCCTGCGGGGATGCAGGGATCGACCAAGAGGTATGCCCCCTTCCGGCGGATGCCGAGAATGCCCTCGACGCCGGCGCGGTGCATCCAGCCGGCCGCGCCCGTGTACCAGGTCCAGCCACCGCGCCCAATGTGAGGTGCCACGGAATAGATGTCGGCCGCGACGACGTAGGGCTCGACCTTGTAGCGCTCGGCCTGTTCGGGTGTGTCAGCGTGGTTGATGGGATTGAGAAGGTCGAACAGATCGAATGCTTTGTCGCCCTCGCCCAGTTTCGCGAAGGCGAAGATCGCCCACATGGCGGCATGACTATATTGTCCGCCATTCTCGCGCAGACCCGGCGGATAGCCCTTGATGTAGCCGGGATCGAGTGTCGTCGTGTCGAAGGGCGGGGTGAACAGCAGAGCGAGGCCCTCCTCGCGGCGGATCAGATGCCGCTCGAGCGAGGCCATCGCCGTAGCCGCGCGCGCAGGGTCGGCGGCGCCGGACAGCACCGCCCAGGATTGCGCGATGGAATCGATGCGGCACTCGCCGCTATCATGAGATCCGAGCCAGGTGCCGTCGTCGAATGTGGCCCGGCGATACCATTCCCCATCCCAGGCCGAACGCTCCAGCGCCTCCAGGACCGACGCGGCATGGGCACGCCAGCGACGGGCGCGTTCGGGATCACGCTCCTCCGCGACGGGGGCGAGCAGCTCGATCGTGCGGATGAGCAGCCAGCCGAGCCAGACGCTTTGGCCCTTGCCGCCCTCCCCGACGCGATTCATGCCATCGTTCCAGTCGCCGGTGCCGATCAGGGGCAGGCCGAGCTCGCCGGTCAGGGTGAGGGCGTGATCGAGGCCACGCGCGCAATGCTCGAACAGCGAGGTGGTCACGTCCGCGGGCATCGGCTGGAAGAAGTGCTCGTGTTCTTCCGGCCGCAACTGCGCCCCGTCGAGATAAGGCACGATCTCATCGAGGATCGCCGTGTCGCCCGAGCCTTCGACATAGGTCGCCGTGGCGAAGGCGAGCCAAACATGATCGTCGGAGATGCGGGTTCGCACGCCCTGGCCCGATTGCGGCAGCCACCAATGCTGCATGTCGCCCTCGACGAATTGCCGCCCGGCGGCACGCAAGAGGTGGGCGCGCGTCTCCGCCGGCAGCGCCAGTGTCAGCGCCATGCCGTCCTGCAATTGATCGCGGAAACCATAGGCGCCGCTCGCCTGGTAGAAGGCGGAGCGCGCCGTGATGCGGCAGGCGAGCGTCTGATAGAGCAGCCAGCCGTTGAGCATGATGTCCATCGCCCGGTTCGGCGTCTCCACCTTGACGGTGCCGAGGATCGTGCTCCAGTGTTCCGTCACCGCGGCGAGAACGCCATCGAGGTCGGCCGCGCGATAGCGGGTGATCAGGGCCCGCGTTTCCTCTACCGATCCGCACTGGCCAATGAACGAGACGACCTCGACGGTCTCGCCAACGCCGAGTTCGACGGTCGTCTGCAACGCCGCGCAGGGATCAAGGCCGGCGCCGACGCTCCCGGAAAGCGGCGCCTTCACGGCGAGGGCAAGAGGCGAGGCCAGCCCGCCATTGCGGCCGAGGAACTCGGTGCGGTCGGCCGTCCATGCGGTTTGCCGTCCGGCCAGATCGGCGAAGGCGACACGTGAGCCGAAGGCCGCACTCCAGCGATTGCGCGCGAGAATCGCCCCAGTCTGGGCGTCCATCTCCGTGGTGACGAAGGGGGCAGACGCCCCCGCGAGGTTCCGAGCACCCATTCCGCATAGGTGGTGACGGAGAGCCGGCGGGGCCGACCGGACAGGTTGGTGAGCTTCAGCCGGGAGATCTTGAGCGGATCATCGAGCGGGACGTAGTGGAGCAGATCGAGGCCGATGCCGTTCGCCTTTAGCTCGAAGCGGCTATAGCCGAAGCCATGCCGCGCGACATAGCGGCCGTTGCCGCGGATCGGCTGTGCGGTCGGGCTCCACACTTCCCCGCTCTCCTCGTCCCGCACATAGATCGCCTCGCCCGCGGGATCGACGACCGCATCGTTCGACCATTGGGTGAGTTGGTTCTCGCGGCTGTTTTCAGCCCAGCTATATGCACTTCCCTCTGCTGAGACCTGGAAGCCGAAGCCCGCGTTGGCCACGACGTTGATCCACGGGGCCGGCGTGGTGCGGCCGTGTTCGAGGATCGTCACATATTCGCGCCCATCCTTGTCGAAACCGCCGAAGCCATTGAAAAACTCAAGCGTCGGCGATTGCCGCGACGGCGCGGACGTCGGCGTCGGCACCCCGTCCAGTGGCCGGGCAAGACGACGGGCGGAGGCGGGCTCAGGTGTCCGGCGCATACGGGCGATCTGGTCGGCAATGCCTCCGCGCCGCGCCACCAGTGCGACACGAGCAACGGATTGAAGCAGCGCGCGCGATTCCACGCTCATGAGATCCGCGCGGAGCACATGGACCGATCCGATCGCCGCTTGCTCGCCGAACAGCGGTGAGGAAGCGTTGGTGCGTACAGCGGTCTCGATGGCGATCTGCAAGTCCTGCACATAGGAGGAAGCGCGCTCGTTGATGATGACGAGGTCGACGGCGAGATGCTTCATCCGCCAATATTCGCGGGCGCGCAGCAATTGACGCACCTGTGCGATGTCTTCGATATCGTCGATGCGCAACAGCACGATCGGCAGGTCGCCGGAGATGGCGTGCTGCCAGAGACCCGATTGCGGGCCGGCACCTCGCAGAATGGCCTCGGACGGCGCCCGGAAGCGCTTGTCGGCATAAAGCAGTGGGGCGGCCAGCCGCTGGAAGTCGGAGGCCTCCTCCGCGTCCACGTCGATATGGCGAAGCTGCACCTGCGCCTGCGTCCACGCCAGCGTGCGGGCGCGATCGAACGCATTGCGGTCGTAATGGGTATCGATGAGGTCGAGAAGTTCCTCGCGCGACGGGGCGACCATGGTCCAGAACGCGACGCGGGCGATCTTGCCTGGCGCGATGCGCACGCTCCGGCGCAATGAGAAGATCGGGTCCAGCACCGTGCCGACGGTGTTCGACAGCGGCTGAAAGTCGGACATGGCGTCGACCTTGCCGATATTTCGCCCACGGCCGATGAAACGGGCGCGAGCGGTCTCGTATTGCGGATCGGCGGCGATCTCACCTTCCACCACCGCAAAATGCGCCGCCCATATTTGCGCTTCCCCCGGCGTCCGACGTCGCCGTGTGGCGATGATGGCGCCGAACTCCGGCAGATGCTCCGTCTCGACGAACATCTTGGCGAAGGCCGGATGGGCATTGTCCGCGGCGGGCGTCGTCAGGACGAGCTCGGCATAGGACGTCAGCTCGATCTTGCGGGTTCGACGGCCACTATTGGTGAGCGACACACGCCGAACCTCGCCGTCGTGCTCACCGGATACGATGACGTCCATCGTCGTCGTCAGGCCAGCGTCGTGACGGATGAACTCCGCGTGGTCCTCACCGAACACGATGTCGCTTTCACGGGCGTCGTCCGCCATCGGTTGGGTTGTCGCCGACCAGACGGTTCCGCTCCGCGTGTCACGGAGGAAGATGAAGGAACCCCAATCGTCGCGCGTGGCATCCTCGCGCCAGCGCGTGATGGCGATATCGCGCCAGCGGCTGTAGCCACCTCCGGCCGCCGTCAGCATGACCGCGTAGCGGCCATTGGAGAGAAGGTGCGTAATCGGCGCCCCGGGTGACGGAGTGGTCAGGCGACGCACCGCAGAGCCGTCGCCGCGCACCTCCGCGGAGGCGGAACGAACCTCCTCGGCGCGCGGCCGCGCCACGACGACATCGCGCGGCGAGCGTTCCTGCAGCAGCAGTTCGCTCGCCCTTATCATCGGCTCGCGATGGAAGCGGGCGCGCATCTCGCCCGCCAGAAGGGCGTTGGCGATGGCGACGATGGTCATGCCCTGATGATGCGCCATAAAACTGCGCACGATGGCGACGCGCTCGTCCTCAGGCACCCGCGCCGGCGTGAAGTCGAGCGCTTCATAGAAGCCGTAGCGCCCCCGCGCACCCAGCTCGGCGAGACGAGAATAGTTCTGTTGCGCTCGCTCGGGCTCCACCATGCTGGCGAGGCCGGTTGCATAGGGCGCGACGACGATGTTCTCCGACAGGCCGCGCTTGAGGCCGAGGCCGGGCACGCCGAAATTGGCGTATTGGTAAGTGAATTCGATGTCGCGCGCATTGTAGGCGGACTCCGACATGCCCCACGGAATGCCGAGCGCGTGGGCATAGGAACGCTGCCGCTCGACGACGAGGCGGTTGGTCTGTTCGAGCACGCTGCCGGCCGGCGCCCGCATCACCAGCGACGGCATGAGATATTCGAACATCGATCCCGACCAGGAGATCAGCGCCGAGCCGTTGCCCAGCGGCGTTGCGAGCCGGCCGAGCCGGAACCAGTGGCGCGTCGGCGCATCGCCCTTGGCGATGGCGAACAGGCTGGCGAGCCGGGCTTCGGAGGCCAGCAGGTCGTAGCAACTCGGATCGAGGCCGTTCTCGTCGAGCGAATAGCCGATCGAGAGCAATTTTCGCTCGGGGTCGAGCAGAAAGGCGAAATCCATCTCCATCGCCATGGTCCGCGCGGTGGCCGCGAGTGCGGTCAGGCGAGCACCCGTGGCGGCCGGCGTCTCGAGGAATTGCAGGCGGTCTCGCTCGCGTTCGCTCACAGCCCGTCCGAGTGCCTCGACCCAATAGGTGAGGTCCGCGCTGCCATCGCCGCTGGCCGTCGGGTTGATCTCCTGCGCAATCCTTCGGGCCTTGTCGACGAGCCGCTTCACGATCGGAGCCGCCGCCGCCAAGCCCTGCACGCCGTTCAGTTGGGCGTCGATCTCTTCAAAGACTCTGGTCAGCGCCCCGCCTTGCGGTGTCCCCGCGCTGGGTTGCACCTGCAACGCCTCACGAGCCAACGCGAGAGCATCCGTGATGCCCTCGCGCGCCGTATCGAGGGCGACAGGCGCGCCCGTCCATTCGTCGCAGGCATTGGCGAGCGCGATCAGGTGACCGGCGAGATTGCCGCTATCAACGGACGAGACGTAGGCGGGCGGCAGGACTGCGAGAGTTTGCGTTTCGTACCAATTGAAGAAGTGCCCGCGGAACCGGGGCAGCTTCTTCAGGGTCTCGAACGTCGCCTCCAGCCGTTCGATCGTTGCGACTGTGCCGCTCCAGCCGAAGTCGCGGGCGGTGACGGCGGAGAGCAGATAGAGGCCGATATTGGTCGGCGAGGTGCGATGGGCCACGACCGGCTTCGGCACCTCCTGGAAATTGTCCGGCGGCAGCATGTTGTCGGCCGGTGTGACGAAGGTCTCAAAGTAACGCCAGGTCCGCCGGGCGATCAATCGCAGCTCGTGCGCTTCGCGCGTGCCGACAGCAAGACGCTGCGGCACTCCCGTCGAGCGGCTTACCCGGTTCGCGATCGCCGGCGCGCCCAGCCAGAGCAAAGCGAAGGGAAGCACGAGCGGCCAGGAGGACGGCGCCGCAGCGACTGCGCTCACGGCAAGGACCAGGCCGAGCGCGGTACTGCCCACCATCCGCCGATAAAACCCGACGATATCGAGCCGCGGCCCAGCCGAGGATTTTGCCGCCGTCGTCCATTCCAGCAGATGGCGGCGCGTCACCAACAGACGCAGCAGCGTGCGGATCGCGGCATCGCCCGCCCACCATGCCTGATCAACGAGAAAGACCAGCGACAGCGACGCGCGGGCTACCTCGAGCCGTATGTCGGTCAGCACTTGGGCGACATGGCTACGGATGCGTATGTCGGGACGGTGCGGCAGCAGTCCCAAGAGGATCTGCATGAAGGCCGGAATCGCGATGGTACCGATGACCAAGAGCGTACCGACGAGCGCGGCCGGCATGGGGAACAGCCAACACAGGGTCAACGAAAGCAGGGTGAGCGGCGCCACCACGGAACGCCTCAGATTGTCGAGCATCTTCCCGCGTCCGACCCGGGTGAGCCCGCGCCGGCCCGGCCCCTCGCGGAGGATCCACGGAAGCAACTGCCAGTCGCCGCGCGTCCAACGATGCTGTCGCTTGGCAACGACATCGTACCGCGAGGGGAATTCTTCGACGACCTCGATATCCGAGGCGAGGCCTGCGCGGGCGAACACGCCCTCGAAGAGATCGTGGCTGAGCAGCGTGTTGTCCGGGATGCGGCCGGCCAGCGATGCTTCGAACGCGTCGATCTCGTAAATGCCCTTCCCCGTATAGGAGCCTTCGCCGAACAAGTCCTGATAGACGTCGGAAACGGCCGCCGCATAAGGGTCCATACCGCCGCCACCGGAAATCACCCGCTGGTAGAATGAACCTTCACGGCCGATCGGTAGCGAGGGGGTGACGCGCGGCTGGAGAATGCCGTAGCCGGCGACGACTCGCTGCTCGACGGCGTCGAATTTCGCTCGGTTCAACGGATGCGCCATCTTGCCGACAAGTCGCAGCGCCGCGTCGCGCGGCAGGCGCGTGTCGGCGTCCAGCGTGATGACATAGCGCACGTCCGCCGGGACCTCCGGCGGGCGCCCCTCCACGGCCATGAAGGAGGTATCGCGCGCCCCTCGCAGCAGCCGGTTCAACTCGTGCAGCTTGCCGCGCTTGCGCTCCCACCCCATCCATTTCCCTTCGGCGGGATTGAACCGGCGATCGCGGTGCAGCAGCAGGAAACGGTTGCCGGCAGGCCCCGGACCATAGCGCAGATTGAGCTGATCGATCCCCCGCAGCGCGACTTCCAGGAGCGCCGCGTCGCCCGGCATAACCTCGTGATCGGCATCGATGCCGTCCGATAGCAGCGCGAAGGTGAGATCACCGCCCGCACCGGAGAGGAAATGGACCTCGAGCCGCTCGAGCTGCTCCTGAAGATCTGCCTCGCTGGTGAGCAGCGTCGGGACGGCGATGAGCGTGCGCAGCGAACTCGGGACTCCGCCCGCGAGTTCGAGGCCGGGCAGGATGGCGGCGCCGAACATCCACGCGACGCCACGGTTCACAAGAGCGGTCGCCACTTCGCTTGCCGGGACGAAGCCGACGATTGCGAAGGCGACGAGCCATCCGCCCGACAGGCCGGCGGCGGCGAGCGCCAGGAGAGCCAGCGCGATGAGGCCACATGTGACGGCGAGGATGGTGCCGACATAGCCGCCGATTCCGAACCGGATGCTGAGGCGACTGAGGCGAAGGCGGGGCGGCGGGCGAAAATCGATGGTCCGCTCGAAGGCACTCCGTCCCTCGCCGACGAGGTAGTAGCCGGGATCGGCAGCCGGCTCCGACTGCGCATCCGGGGCCGCGGCGGCCGCGGCCTGCAGTGCCCGCCCGGCGATGTCGAGTTCCGACCGCGCGGAGCCGCGCGAAAGCTGTTCGATCGCGCTGCGATAGAGATTTCGCGTGGCGAAATCCATTGCGGCAAAGGCGCTGCCCACACGCAGCCGGTCATCGACGAGACTGACGCTTTCGAACAGCTCGGCCCAGTCGATGTCGGAAATCAGCCGCATGCTGGTGATGACATTGCGCACGGTCACATTGGAGGCGCCGAGCCGCTGCTGGGCGTGCTGGACCACGCCGTCGACCGTCGACCCCTGCGCGCCCAGTCGCGCCTCCAGCCATCCCAATGCCGGCGTGATCCGGGGGTCCTGGTCCCTGAGCCGCTTGACCAGTTGGGCGGCGAACACCTCGTCCAGCGGTTCCGGGGAGCGGCTCAAAATGTCCGCATCGAGCGCGGCGCGGGCTTCGCCCAAGGCGAGAAGCCGTTCGGCCAGGAGATCCGCTTCCAGACGCCACTGACGTCCCGCGGTGATTTGGTCCGCGAGGCGGCGGAGGTTCTCGATGAGCACGATGCGCAGGGTGATCGCCACTGCCCAAAGCTCACCGATGGTGAGCGGCTCGACCTGCTGATAGGCCGCGATGAAGCCGCGCAGCGTCTCGGGATCGAAATGGCTGTCGGTGTGGGCCACGTAGGCCCAGGCGATGCCGAGCACGCGAGGATAGCCGGCGAACGGACCCTCGGCGAGCTTCGGCAACTGGCGATAATAGCCGGGCGGCAGGTCGTCGCGGATCTCGCGGACCTGCTCCTCGACGAGGTGATAATTGTCCAGCAGCCACTCTGCCGCCGGCACGACGGCCCGGCCGGCTTCCGCATCGGCCGCCGTTGCCCTGTAGGCAGCGAGCAGAACGCCAGCATTATTCTTCAGGCGGGCATGCAGGGAAATGATCTTGGGCGGCTGATCGGTGATAGACTGGGCTTTTGCCAGGCTACGCGCATGCTGTTCAAGTCGGTCGGCACCGAACAGTTCTTGGCGGATAGGCACGCCGTCGTTCCAGACAGAGCTTCGCCACGCCGGGATTTTCCAATTCAATAGCCACGATCCATAGCGATGATGAAGTTCGGCGATCGGCGTCATGTATGCCTTCCGGTCCGGAGTGGCGCGAGAGACATAGGCCGGCGACGATGCCTACGCCCGCCCGACGCCGGGCTGCGGGCGACGAACGGGGAAGCCGATCGGTTTGGGTGCGAGTGGGAAGGCCCGGCACCCGGATCGTCGGCGCCAGTCGGATGCGGCCGGCAACTCGCCCTCGACATCGACATGCGCGGCGCCGTCGTCCCGCAACTGGCGTTTCTCGGAGAAGCGGAGGTTGAGCAACCGCCCTTCGGCCGTCCGCAGGCGCAGATCGCTGCGACCGAATACGTCCCGGAGTGTCGAAGCCGGTAGGCGAATTTCGCCGCAGCTCGTCACCTTGCCGGAACTCGAGAGATAACCGTCGAAATCGTAGTGCGCCTGTGCGACCGAAGCGCCTTCGCACAAGAGAACGCCGGTACCGCGAAGTCCACCGAGATAGTCCATGACCTATGCCTCCTTTCGGGGCTAGGTTGTGTCTCGAGCACGAAAACAGATTTCGACGATGATTATTTGAGCTGATCGGCTTCGAGCGCGTCGGCGAGTTCATCGGCACGCACCAGGAACACCTGTCGGGTGCCGCTGGGGGTGGCTATGGCGGGCATATGCAGCATCGTCGCAGAGCGCCGATAGGCGAGGAGGCCGATGTCCGGAATTTCCTCCTCGTCGATCACCAACCGATAGGTTCCCGCGGGTTGCGGACCGTCCAGCCCGCCGAGGACGAACGGATGCCGGAACGTGACCGTCGTCTCCCGCGTGCGGACAGCCATTGCTGCTTTCAGCCCTTCTTCTTCACCGATCCGATCGATAGCGGCGTACCCTTGCTGAGTGTCGGCGCGGGTGCGACGGGCTCCTTGATCTTCTTCGGTTTCTTGGCTTCACGATTGCCGCGTTGTTGACCCTTGGCCACGATCATCACCCTCTTGTTGTGTCGATTCGTTCAAATACGAAAGCACGGGACCAGGGCCTGCCGGGCAGAGCATCGCGGCGGACTGATCAACCCGATCGGGCCGCCGTTCGTTCCCGAAATCTTCTCTCGTTCCGGCCGTCGTCTCGTCAGCGGGCGACGCGCCCAGAACCTCTGCCGCGCGGGCACAAGGAAAAGCGTAGCGTGGCCAACGTGGAACCCGAAGCTTGGGTTTCGAGAGCCGCCTCGCAAGTCTCCGATTCCGCATCCAGCGGCGGCTCGACTTATATCATCCTACCGAGCGCCCGATCTGACGTCATCGATCGGACTCGAGCAGAAATTAAGAGTCGGCAATTTTGCGAGAATATCCCTCGACGCGAAGCGCGCAATCCACCGACATCCACCGTCGTCATATGGAGATCGAGCTTACGAGCCACAAGGGGGTTCATTTTTCTTTTAATTGTCTCTCGGGATATATGGCCCACGGGGGCGACGAGCGGCCTGACCGGCGCGGCACGTGCTTGCGCACTCCCCTAACGGTAGAGCCTGCCCATGTCCCGAAACGAGATGAGGCGCCCCTGCCGGTCGTCCCAAAGTGTGAGCCGCACGCATCGCAGGCTCTGGAGGAGCGTCAGGCGCCCGATCGCCTTCAATTCCGGATGATCTCGCAAGACGTCGGGCAGCCGATAATAAGGAATGCGGCTGCAGAGATGGTGGACGTGGTGCACCCCGATGTTCGCCGTGAACCAGCGCAACACAGGAGGCAGATCGTAGTGCGAGCTGCCGTGGAGGGCCGCCTCGTGAAATTCCCAGCGGTCACTGGCGGTCCAATGGGTGCCTTCGAACTGATGTTGCACGTAGAACAGCCAGACGCCCACGGCGGCCCCGAGGCCGACGATCGGAAGGTGGACAAGCAGGAAGGGTCCGATCCCGACCGCCCACATCAACAGACATGCGGCGACGGCGATGGCCAGATTGGTCGTCATGGTACTGACCCAGGGCGCCCAGCCCGCGCGGACGGCGCCAAGCGGCAGTCGGCTTTGCAGCAGAAAAATGTAGATCGGACCGAGCCCGAACATCACCAGCGGGTGACGATAGAGCCGATACCGCATCCGCCCCCAGCGCGAACGCGCGAGATATTCCCCGACGGTTAGCGTGTCGACGTCGCCGATGCCGCGTCGGTCGAGATTTCCGGCGCTCGCGTGGTGAACGGCATGGCTTCGCTTCCAGTGATCATAAGGCGTCATGGTGAGCACGCCGATCGCCCGCCCTGTCCAATCGTTGCCGCTCCTGTTGGCGAAGAAGGAGCCGTGCCCACAATCGTGCTGGATCATGAACAAGCGGACGAGAAGCCCCCCTGCCGGGACGACGAGCAATCCGTAGAGCCACACCTGATCGAATTTGATGGCCGCGAGCATAGCGCCCCACGCGAGGGCGAAGGGCACGGCGGTAATGAGCAGCTCATAGACAGCGCGGCGCAGATCGGATTGCCGGTAGCCGATCAGCCGGGCCTTCCAACTCTTTGCATCAGATTTCGCTGCACTGCATTGGTCGGACGTCGGCATTGTGTCTCCGCATCCACGCGCATCACGGGTACGCGAATCCCAGTGTGAATCGATGAATTTTGGTAAAGTCAAACCCGCCGTCAGGTCGGGCGAGATTTGACGATTACATAGAAAAGTGTCTTAATTAAGAGACCTATGATTTTCGTGCTCGCCTTTTCCGATGAAGAGATGGGAAATGGGGCGGGCAAAAGCCTGCACCGCTGCGGCTCGGTAAGCTTTTCTGCCCAACCGATATTCACCTCGCTTGCCCGTCTCCCACTGGCAACCGGGTATCTTGCCCCCCAATTGAACGCGTATGCGGGACGCTCGCTCGATCCACCGCCATCCGCGGACGCATTGGAGATGCCATGACCGTCCTGGAAATTCATCATCGCACCACGTACCGCTACAACCGACCCGTGAGCTTGCGCCCGCATGAGCTGATGCTGCGCCCGCGCGAGAGCCGCGAGCTTCGCTTGCGTTCGATGAACCTGACGATCGACCCCGCTGTGGTGGTGACGTGGGCCCATGACGTCGCCGGCAACATGCTGGCGACGGCGAATTTCCAGGACATGTCCGACACATTGATCATCGAGAGCCTCGCCGAGATCGAACTCGATGCCGTGGAATGGCCGGTCTTCACTGTTGCCGCCTCGGCGATCCACTATCCCTTTCAGTATAGCGCGGACGAATGGACCGACTTGGGGGGGCTGACCGCGCCACAATATCTCGACCCTAAAGGACGGCTGCGAGCCTGGAGCCGGACCTTCGTCCGCGGCATACCGACGGACACGCTCGCCCTGTTGAAGGACATCAATGCGGGCGTGCCGGCATTGGTTTCCTACCAGGGCCGCGACGACGAAGGCACGCAATCGCCGGTGCGGACCCTCGATCGCGGCTGGGGATCGTGCCGCGACATGGCGGTTCTTTTCGTCGAGGCGGTGCGAAGCCTGGGGTTCGGAGCGCGGATCGTCTCGGGTTATCTTTACAATCCCTCTCAGGAGTTCACGGGAACGAGCGGCTCTGGATCAACACACGCCTGGGCGGAGGTCTATGTCCCCGGAGCGGGATGGATCACGTTCGATCCGACGAACCGCGGCGTCGGCGGCGCCAATCTGATCCCGGTCGCCGTCGGCCGGGACATCAGGCAAGTGATGCCGGTGGCGGGCGCGTTCGTCGGGATGAATGATGCCTTCGTAGCGATGGCGGTGGAGGTCACAGTGCGGTCGCTGGCGTGACCGAGCTCGGACCGTTCGGAGGGAGCTGGTGCGGAGGCGATCGCCTTCCGAATGCCGCCAACCCGGCGAGCGCCAGGAAGCCGAGTGTGGCCGACATGACGGAGGCTGCGAGTACGCCGAGCTTCACGGTGTTCAGAAGGGCGGGGTCGAAGGCGCGTTCGGCAATGAAGAGCGCCATGGTGAAGCCGATCCCGGCGAGCAGGCTCCCGGCGATCAGCCGGCTCCACGACAGCCCGTCCGGCAAGACCGCTAGGCGCAATTTCACCGCAAGCACGCTGAAGAGCACGACGCCGATGGGCTTTCCCACCACGAAGGCGGCGAAGATCGCGGTCATGAGGGAGGGATCGAATTTCACCGCTGCCACCGGGACGCCGGCGTTCGCAAGGGCGAAGAGCGGCATCACCGTGAATGCCACCCAGGGGTGGAGTGCGATTTCGAGACGCTCGATCGGCGAAAGCGCTTCGCGGGCGGCGACGCCCGCCCGCTTGAGGTCGCCGCGGGCCGCCGTGTCCCCGCTCCAATGATCGCCAGGAGGATAGGCGACCACGCGATTGAGGATCGCGTGCAAGCGTCGGTCGCTGACCCAGCTCCGGGCCGGCGTCATCAGCCCGAGGATCACGCCCGTCACCGTGGCATGGACGCCCGAGATGTCGAACGCGAGCCAGATGCTGCCGCCGATCGCGAAGTAGACGCCAATCTTGCGCACACCGAGCTGCGAAATGCCCGCGACGGCGGCAAGTCCGAGCCCGGCTGCACCGAGAGCGATCCAGTTCAACGCGTCGCCATAGCCAATCGTCACGACGAGGATCGCACCCACATCGTCGAAAATCGCGAGCGAGAGCAGAAACAGCCGCAAGCTCTCGGGCACGCGCGCGCCGAGCAGGCCCAGGCATCCGATGATGAACGCGGTGTCTGTGGACATCACCGCGCCCCAGCCGCCGGCGCCCGCGCCACCGCGAACCACGAGCAGAAAGAGGGCGGTCGGTATGACCATTCCGCCGAACGCCGCCGCCAAAGGCAGGGCCGCGACGCGCGGCTTGCGCAACTCTCCAAGCACCAATTCGCGCTTCAACTCGAGCGCGATGACGAAGAAGAACAGCGTCATCAGCCCGTCGTTGATCCAGTGCTTCAGCGAACGAAAGATCTCGACGTCGCCGAGACGGAGCCCCGCGGGGATGTCCCAGAATGCGAGGTACGAGGCCGACCATGCGGTGTTGGCGGCAAGCATCGCGACGAGCGTGCTCAGCAGCAGCACCAAGCCCGCCAACGCCTCGATGCGCAGGAAGCGCATGAACGGTTTGGTGAAGCGGTCGGCCGGCTCGGTCGGAAGCCGCGAGAGGGTCTCGTTCATCGCCAAGCCTCCCCTCGCCTACCCCGTGCAGACGGCATCGCCGTCTATGAGAGCTCCTTCACCTCATAGGTCCACACGCGGAAGGACTTCAGGACATGAGGTCCGAACGAATTGATCAGCGGGATGTCGGCGGCGTCGCGTCCTCGGGCCACCACGATCCGGCCGATGCGCGGCACGTTGTTGCGCGGATCGAACGTATGCCAGGCACCGCCGATGAAGACCTCGATCCAAGCGCTGAAATCCATCGGATCCACGACCGGAACACCGATATCGCCGAGGTGACCGTTCACATAGCGCGCGGGATGTTGAGGCAGCGGCAGAAGGTGAGCGCGAGGTGCGCGAAGTCGCGACAGACGCCGACGCGTTCGTGAAACGCCTCGTACGCTGACCGCGTAGACCGCGCGGCCATGTAGTCAAAACGGATGTGATTGTGCACGAAATCGCAGATGGCCTGGACGCGGCCCCAGCCCGGCGGCGTCGCGCCGAAAATATCCCATGCGATCTGGCTGAGGCGGTCAGTCTCGCAATAGCGGCTGCCCATCAGATAGACGAGGCAATCGTCGGGGAGATCCGGGACAGGGATTTCCGGGGCATCCGGGAGCACCTGATCGGGAGCGCCGTCGTCCTCGATCGTGGCGTCCCCCCAGATCCTGAAGTCGCCCGCCGGCGCCACGATCCGCCGGCATCGATTGCCGAACAGATCGAGATAGGTCGAGGACGGCACGTCGGGCGTCGTGAAGAACGTCTCCGCAGACCTGATGTCGGCGGCGCGATCCTCGTGGACGGAGAGGAGGCAGATCAGGGCCGTCGGCCGCTCGCAGGTCAACGTCATGTCATAGCCGTAGCGGATCAGCATAAGGTCGTTCCGAGAGTACTGACCCGTCTAGCGAATATCGGCCGCGGTCAGGATGTAAGGGGCGCTGCGGCCATTCTGATAGGCCTTGGCTGCGGCAGCATAGATCACATTGCGCATGGAATCGAACGTGTCGAGGCACGCCGTTTCGAGCGAGTCCGACATGCGCAATTCGACAGGCGACTTCACCAACGCACGAACATCGACCAGGAAAGGCACCTCGAACATACCGTCATAGCCGGTGAAGCGGACGGCGTTGCGCATCTTGTCGAGGCTGCGACTCGGATTGGGAAAAGCCAGTGTCATGATGATCCCGCCAGCGTTGGATGTGCATTGATCTCGGCGCGTGTCGCCGAGCGGAGACGCACCGGCGGCGGTCTTGTTGCCCAAGAACGGGCCCCGGCGGAGAAGGAATGGCGGGGGTGCCCCTCGTCGAGGCAACGGTCTCCGCGTCGTTCCGTTCCCGTCCGAACGAGCGTTCAGGCCAGGACCTTCGCGATTTCCGGTGACGGTCAGTGGCCGAACGTCCGCTCGGCGAGCGTCTCACCCTTTCCCAAGGCATCCTGCCGGACCACCTCGAGGATATCTTCGGTTACCACCCGCTCGTGCGGCTCGTGCTCGCTGCGGATGCGATATTGCGGCCAGTTTCCGCTCTGCGGCAGCGTGCCGGTGACACGGTAGACGTCGCCGAATCTGGAGGTCAGGACGGTGTGCCCGCTTCTCAGACGGACTTCCTGCCCGACCGAAAATGCGTGTATCCCCGTATCCGCACGGCTCCGATAGAAGGTGCGTTGGGCATTATCTTGAGTTTTCACGGTCTATTGATCCCGATTATTAATTATGGGAATTGTGTTGGCGCGTACGGTCGCTGGGCTCGCCTGGATCGCGATGGCAGGCCGAATGCGTGTATATATCGGCTGTATTTCACAGAAATATGAAGTGTGCAGGCCGAATCTGAGTGTCTGTGATTATAATCACGGATATTCAGCGGGCAATATCAAGCCTTCCGCAAAGCAGTCGCTGGGCGCCGTTTGTGAGGCGCTCGGTCCCCGCTCTGATCAGAGGCTCTCAATCATCTTCTCCGTAAATATTCCTTGATTGTGTTCATGGCAAGGCCAATTCCTCATATTATTGGATAACTCCAAATAATATCGGTCTTAGATGGAACATCACGTCGAGACGAGCCTTGGGCACGAACAATTGAGCGCAAGATTTAGGCTGCTCGGAGCGTAGATGCGACACGATTGTGCGGCCGGCACTGAGGGAAAGGCCGCAGGCTCTCGCAACGGAGGGGCGGGCCGTGCCGCGGAAATGGCGGGTGCTGTCGCAGCTCTCCGGCAACGGACTGACGACGGCCACGGAGTGATTATAAATCCTATGAAATTCCGATTTCGCGCGGGGATCGGCGCGGAGCGCCCTCGGGTCGTGCGCGCTTGAGTCGATCATCATTTGTCGCGATCGCGTGCGAGGCTGCGCCGCCGACCATCACGTTTTGTCGATTGTCATTGCGAGGTCTCTACCCGCTTCGCGCGTCCAGGACGTGGCTTGGCCCAGACCGTGGCGGGTGGATTTCGGCGGTCGGCGCCCGGGAACTTTCGCGGGGTCTTTCCTGTTGTTGATCGAGCTTACCACCGCGCGATGTGAGAAGCGTTTCAATCGCGCCGCAAAGGATCGTGAAATGACCAAAGAAAAGACGCTGGAAGATCTCTTCCACGACACGCTCAAGGACATCTATTATGCGGAGCGTAAAATCCTGAAGGCCCTGCCGAAGATGGCGCGGGCCGCTTCTTCCCCCGAGCTCAAGGCGGCGTTCGAGAAGCACAGGGAGGAAACCGAAGGGCAGGTCGAGCGCCTGCAGCAGGTGTTCGAGCTCCTCGGAAAGCGCCCGCAGGCGAAGACCTGCGACGCCATCGAGGGCATCGTCGCGGAA
The DNA here is from genome assembly GCF_009600605.1 of Segnochrobactrum spirostomi. Lineage (GTDB taxonomy): Bacteria > Pseudomonadota > Alphaproteobacteria > Rhizobiales > Segnochrobactraceae > Segnochrobactrum > Segnochrobactrum spirostomi. Next base: position 295,741 of record NZ_VWNA01000002.1, read on the forward strand.
GGCGAAGAGATCATCGAGAGCTTCAAAGGCACGCCCGCCATCGATGCCGGTCTCATCTCGTCCGCGCAGGCGGTCGAGCACTACGAGATCGCGCGCTATGGCACGCTGAAGCGCTGGGCACAGGTGCTCGGCCACAAAGAGGCGGTGGCGCTGCTCGACGCCACGCTCAAGGAAGAATCCGCGACCGACAAGGCGCTGACAACCCTAGCGGACGCATCCGCCAACGCAATCGCGAAGGCGGCCTGATCAGACAGCCACCCGGGACCCCCGCGGTGGCTGTTTCTTTTTCGGGCATCCGCTTATCAAGAGGAGATCATTATGGGCCGCGGTATTCTACTTTGGCTGCTCGGCATTCCGATCCCGATCATCCTCCTCCTCGCGCTCTTTACAAGATAGGAGGACGTCATGACATCAACTTACTCCGCGGCAGCCGTCGCCGCGCCCGTTTACTCCGCGGAATCCGTCGCCGCGCCCGTCGAGTCCGCGTCCTCAGCCGTGAACTGGGGACCCATCGTCGCCGGTGCGTTCGCGGCCGCCGCCCTCACCGTCGTTCTGATGCTGCTTGGCTCCGGCCTCGGGCTGACCATGGTTTCGCCCTGGGCGAACGAAGGCGCGAGCGTCGCCACGTTCGCCGTGTCCACCGCCATCTGGATGGTGGTCGTCCAATGGCTGTCCTCGGGCGTGGGCGGCTACCTCACCGGTCGGCTCCGCACCAAATGGGTTGGCGTCGCCACCGATGAAACGTTCTTTCGGGATACGGCCCATGGTTTCATGGCCTGGGCCGTGGCGACCTTGCTGATGGTTTCCGTGCTCGGCTCGGTCGTATCCGGGGCGATCGGCACGGGCGTCCACGCCGCATCGACGGTCGCCTCGGGTGCTGCGCTCGGGGCCTCGGCGGGGGCGAGCGCCAATGCGGGGACCGGTGGCGGGCCTGATGCGACCTCCTACTTCGTCGACTCTCTCTTCCGATCCAGTGATCCGGCGCGGATGGATGCGACCGGCGCGGGCGACGAGACGGCAGCGGCGGCACAAGCCTCGCGTATTCTGATCGGCAGCGCTGCCGCCGGCCAGATTTCTCCTGACGACAAGACCTATCTCGCGCAACTCGTCGCCTCTCGCACCGGCCTGTCCCAGGCGGATGCGACCGCCCGGGTCGATGCCGTGCTCGCGCGGATCAACGAAGCGAAGCAGAAAGCGCAGCAGGCCGCCGACACCGCCCGCAAGGCCGGCGCCACCTTCGCGCTCCTCGGCGCTCTGTCGCTGATGATCGGGGCCTTCATCGCCTGTGCCTCCGCCGTGCTCGGCGGTCGACAGCGCGACGACGACGAAGCCCACTATCTCGGCGAACGTCGCTGATGCGAAGGCGGCCGATCCGCGAGGCTCGGCCGCCTTTCGTTGTTCTCGAAGCGCCCACTCGAGGAGCCGATCCGCCGGCTGGCAAATCGTGCGAGGGGGCGCCGACGCGACGGGCCGCTCCCGCGTCGCCCTGAAATGTGCCGATACGGGGCCGAGCGCTCCGGCCGGGCCCCTTCCCCGTCAGCCGCTCGCATCTCATGTCGATCATCCCACAGCCTCACCCCCACGCACGGCACCGCGATCGGCCATTACGATCCGACGCCGCACACGCCGGCTAGCGCATCAGGCCGGCAGCGCGCAGCGCATCTTCGATGATGCGGGCGGGTCCCTCGACGGACGGTGACGGAGCGGCTCGCTTCGGCTGATCCCGTCCGCGATCCAACGGGGCCGGGAGTTGATCCGGGCGTCGGGCAGGCGCGGTGCGCTTGACGGGTGCGGCGCCGCCGCAATGATCCAGCCCCCAGAACGCGGCGATGCTGCGCGTCGACGAGACTGCCGCCTCGATCATGTAGGGCCCCGGAACACCACAGGCATCCGGACCCGATCCGCTCACCGGCGTGCCATGACCCATGCCGGCGATCCGGTGCTCTTCGATCAGTGCGCGCCCTTGGGCATCGCACCAGATACGCCGCGTGTGCCCGGCCGCCTGTTCGGTAGAGGTCGGCAACGCGTCGAGGCCGTGGAGCGTGCGCCATTGCGCGACCACCAAATCGGCGTTGATCGGGCTGACCGTCGCATCGCTCCCGCCGTGCCAGACCGAAAGGATGGGCCAGCGACCCGCATGATCGGAGGCCGCAAAAACGAGATCTCCCAGGCTGTCCGCATCTGGGCCGCCATGCGCCCGCATCCGATCGAACGCTTGGGGAACGGAGGACGCCGTGCCGTAGGGGAGGCCGGCGATGACCGCGCCGCCGGCAAAGACGTCCGGATAGGTCGCCAGCATGACCGACGTCATCGCGCCGCCGGCCGAAAGGCCGGTGACGTAGACGCGGTCCTGATCGAGGCCGTGCCGGTCGATCATCGCAGCCACCATCTGGCGGATCGAAAGGGCCTCGCCGGTGTCCCGTCGCGTATCAGTCGGATTGAACCAGTTGAAGCAGAGGTTGGGATTGTTGGCCCGCTGCTGCTCCGGAAAGAGCACCGCAAATCCGAGTTCGTCCGCAAGCCGCGACCACCCCGCCCCATGGTCATATCCCGCGGCGGTCTGGGTGCAGCCGTGCAGGACGACGACCATCGGCGCACCCGCCGCGAGGGCGGGCGGGATGTAGGAACGCGCCACGAGCGCGCCTGGATTGGATCCGAACGCGGCAAACTCCATGAGACGGTCCGGCCCGGCGGGCTGGTGGGTGCGGATGGCACTGCGTGCAGCGGCAAGGCGTGAGATCGTATCTGAAATGGAACGCATGGGGGACTCCCGGTCATGGCGGAAGCCCTGACCTGTCCTCAACGAACGACAACGCCTTTTGTTGCACTGCAGCATCGGCGGCCGCGCGGACGCCACGCAGCACGTCGCCCCTGGTGCGTCCTGGGCCGAGGCTATTCGTCCAGGGCTGAACCGCGGCCCGAATGTATGCAGGGTTGGCGGCGTGGTCGTGCTAGGGTGCGAGTGCGTAAGTGTGCAACCCTCTATACGCTCACTCACCCCGCGACCGGATTAGGCCCTCCACTCCTGTTGGCTCTCCGGCTTACCCGAAGGGGTACCTCATGCCTATGACCATTCATCCGGAGGCGACCCAGAGTCTGGCGCTGGCGATCCTAACCGCTTCCCACGCCCCCGCCTTACTGCTGGACGGCGACCTCAAGGTCTTGGCGGCGAGCAATTCCTTCAACGCCATGTTCGCGAGCAGCCCGGTCGCTCCCGGTACGTCGCTGGCGGCGCTGGGCGCGGGCGAATGGAACGTGCCGCAACTGCAGTCGCTTCTCCGCGCGACGCTGGCCGGTCACGCGGAAATCGAAGCCTACGAGATGGATCTCCAAAGCGGCGGACAGCTCCGCAACCTCATCCTCAATGCCCGCCGCCTGGAATACGGAACCGACGGCCTGGTCCTGGTGATGCTCACCATCCTCGATGCAACCCACGCGCGCTTGAGCCAGCGCCTGAAGGATGACCTGATCCGCGAGAAGGCGGTCCTGCTGCAGGAACTCCAGCATCGGGTCGCCAACAGCCTTCAGATCATCGCCAGCGTGCTGATGCAGAGTGCTCGGCGCGTGCAATCCGAGGAAGCGCGGGGGCATCTTCGCGATGCGCATCAACGCGTGATGTCGATCGCGAAGCTTCAGCAGCAGCTTTCCGCCTCGCAGTCCGACGAAGTCGGCCTACGCGACTATCTCACCGAGTTGTGCGATAGCCTCGGGGCCTCGATGATCCACGATCACGATCAGATTTCGCTCTCGGTGGACGCGGATGACAGCCGGGTCGGCGCGAACATATCGGTCATCCTGGGGCTCATCGTCACCGAGCTGGTGATCAACGCGATGAAGCACGCGTTTCCCGATCGGCGGAAGGGCACCATCCTGGTGGAGTACCACTCGGCGCTGCCGAATTGGACGCTCGCTGTCAGCGACGACGGGGTCGGAACGGCAGCGACGATGGCCGCTGCCAAGCCCGGCTTGGGGACCAGCATCGTCGACGCGCTCGCCCATCAACTGGACGCCAATGTCGAAGTCGAGAGCGTGGATCCCGGCACGAAGGTCTCGATTACAACCTCCACTCCGCGCCACGCCGAAGCCCGCCGATAGGCCGGCATCCACCCTTAGGGTCCCGCGTGCCGACGCTCTCGCCAGGCACCCCGGCATGGTGCTGATGCACAGCGGTTCACCGAAGGGCGCCGAGAAGATCGCCGCCCGGGTGATCGGCATGGACATCCACCGGACCTTTGGCGAGGTGGTGAGCTGGGATGAGGG